>JAFGVC010000083.1 GCA_016938195.1 Tissierellales bacterium
GAATAAACCTTTTGATTTATTCTTTTTTATTTCCAAAGTACATGACTATATTGGCAAATAAAATTTTATAAACTAATAGAATCGACGGACATTTTTTGGTATAATGACATAGCACATTTGCAGATAGGAGATTATTGTGAATTTAAAAAGAATATATATAGGAATCATTGCATTAAGTATCATTTTTTCTTTCTTTTTTTTGAAAGATAGAATTGAGATAGAAAACAACATGAAGCATTATAATTTTGTGCTTGATTTAGAAGAGATTGTTAAATTAGCAAATGACTCCGGTAAGAGTACGGAGTATTGGTTGAGTTTCTTTGAAAATCAAGGGGTTGGCTTTGCCGCTCTGACAGAAGAAACGATATATTCGCTAAAAGAGGCCGGTAAAAATTTTGAAGCAAGGCTTGCGTCCGATTACATCAAAAATCCTAAAGAATTTTTGACACTTCCTGAAGCTATTCAAAAAGACATTAATGAAAAAAAGATAGATCAATTTGATTTGATTTTAAATTTTTATGATAATCAATTTTATGAATATTTTCGAAATGGAATTGTTTCAAGATATGAAAAGAGTTTTTTTAATATATATGAAGAAGAAAATAACCCATATATTGTGCTTGAAGGCCGCTATCAAGATATGATTTTTAGTTCTGAGGTGAGATACCTAGATGTAACAGGAGAAGGATTGTATACAAGCAATGAACCTGTTTCGTCTATACTTTTCAACATTGGCATTGACTATGATATGGAAAAATTTAAAATGATTCAGGATACCGGCCTATCGGTGGTATTACGGCCAATTAATCATGTAGACTACTCGCAAAGAATTGCTGAAAATTTTATTAAACAATTAGCGACAATAAATCCGGAACAAAAATTTATTCTGTTCAGTGGTAAGTCTATTGCCGGTTATCCGGCAGGAACACAAGCATTATTTGAATATATGAAAGAACATGAGATTTCGCCGGTAATGATTGAAAACGGTGAGCAGAGGGGTCATATCGTTCAAAACGGGCTTTCTTCTCTGACACAAAATTTGAATTATGATGCTATAAGAGCTTTTACGATGTGGGATTTTGTCCGAGAAAGGGTACAGCAATATAATTATACCGGTGCAGAGGAAATTGAAAATACGCTTTATAGAGCCATTACAGAGAGAAATATTAGAATCATTTATTTTAAGCCATATCTAGATGGGGATTATAAATATTTTACCGACGAACAAGAATATGAAAAAACATTTCATAATTTGGAAAACAGATTGGGCCAGCATGGTATAGCTTTAGGAGATCCTTCACCCGTAAGTTATACTAGGGTTTCTAGAACAAAGACTTTTTTGATGTCATTGAGCGTTATTTTACTAGCTATTTATTTGTTAAGAAAATTAATTAAACTGGATGATTTATGGATTCATATTTTTACCGCCATAGGTGTTTTAATGTCCGCAGGCATTATTTTTGTAGCACCGGATTTAGCAAAAAAAGCTTTTGCTTTTGCTGCTGCAGTTGTTTTTTCTTCATGGGCAGCTTATTATTTTATTTCGATGTCTACAAGGATAATAGGCGGAAATTTAAATATTTCAAAATTGTTGAGGATGGCCTTGTCGCTTGTTATTACAAGCTTTGCAATATCATTAATCGGTGCATATGTGTCGACAGCATTTTTGTCAGAATCAAAATATCTCTTGGAGATGGATATTTTTAGAGGAGTGAAACTAAGTCAGGTTGTGCCTATTGTTTTCACGGTTATGATTTATTTGGCTTATGTTTATATGAAGAATGAGGATACGTTCGTAAGTATATTTAAAAAAATGCTGATGACGAATATCAGAGTTTTCTATGTGCTTATATTTGCAATCATTGCCTATATTGGATACATATATATATCCAGAACCGGGCATGATTCAGCGGTGCAACCACTAGAAATCGAGATGATTTTAAGAAATTTCTTCGAAAGAAATATGCTTGCTAGACCTAGAACAAAAGAGTTTCTGATTGCATTTCCTTCCATGTTTATATATTTATATACAATAAATAAAGGTTATCGATTTGTACCGATTGTCTTTGCTATTGGTTCAGCTATAGGTTTTGCATCTATAATTAATACCTTTAGCCATATAAGAACGCCCTTGTATCTTTCAACAATCAGAAGTGGATACTCCTTATTCTTAGGACTAATCTTGGGAATCATTGCATTGTTGTTAGCTGATATTATTTTGAAATTGATTTCAAAATATATGAGGAGACATCATGCATAAAATACTACTTGCGGGTTATTATGGACTTAATAACATTGGTGATGAGGCCATCCTAGAAAAATTTATTGAGCTATTAAAGGAAGTATCAAAAGATATTGAAATAACTGTGATGTCAGGAAAGCCGGATTATACTAGGAAGGTTTATGGTGTCAATTCCATTGATCGCAAAGATTTTATTAAGGTTAATCAATCGATTTTCAAGAGTGACGTTGTCATATTTGGTGGTGGGAGTTTATTACAAGATGTGACAAGTAAGCGGAGTATTTATTATTATCTTTATATCATTATGATTTCTGTATTAATGAAAAAGAAAGTACTTTTGTTGAGTCAGGGGATTGGTCCGGTAAAGAGTAAGATAAATAGAATAATTATTTCATGCCTATTAAATAGAGTTGACTTCATTACAGTGCGGGATTTAAATTCAATGAGTGAGCTTCGAAGGCTTAAAATAAATGATGAAATCATAGGATTTTCAGCAGATCCGGTCATCGATTTTGGAACTCACCTACCAAAAACAATTTCAGAAAAGAAAAAAGTAGGTCTTTCGTTCCGGTATTGGAAGGATGCGGATGTTATCAACCCGTTGATTTTTATTATAAAGGATTTAAGGAATAAAGGGATTGATATCGTTCTGATACCCTTTCATTACAATGAAGATATTGATTTAATCAACGAGATTGGAAGCAAATCCGAAGAGCAAGTATGTTCAATTAAAGAAAAGATGACGCCGAAAGAGCTTTACAATGTGATTTCGGGCTTGGATTTATTGATCGGCTCAAGGCTACATTCTCTAATATTTGCCGTATCAGCTGAAGTGCCTGTGACTGCGGTATCATATGATCCAAAGGTTGAATATTTCATGAAAAGTATTGGAGACAATCCCATTTGTGATATCAAGGAGATGAACACAGAACTTATCCTGAAGGATGTATATCAAAAATTAGAAAAGAACATTCAATATAAGGATAAAAAAGAAATATTAATTAAGACGATTAACAAAAATATTGAAGTCATACAAAAAGCTATTGAGGGATAATATGAATAGAATTGCAATTATGGACGTAGCAATCAATAATTTATCTTTACAAGAAACGATAGAAACAATAAAATTGAAGCTTAAAGCAAGAATTAAAAAACCGATGGTTATTTTCACACCTAATACTGAGATTGTAATGCGTTGTAGCAAGGATAATGAATTGAAGCAGATTATCAATCAAGGAGATTTGGTTTTGCCTGATGGTATTGGCCTTGTCATAGCGTCAAAAATTAAACGGATCCCTTTAAAAGAGAGAGTCACAGGATATGATACCTCGATTGAAATTTTAAAAATAGCTTCTAAAAATCATTACAGTGTTTTTCTATTAGGGGGAGAACCTCAAGTTACTCAAAAGGCGGCTATTAAGATCAATGAGATCTATGGAGATATTGTAGTCGGTTGGCAACATGGCTACTTTAGCGGTTATCATACTAACGAAGGTAACAGTGATGAAGAAAAAATAATTATTCAAAGAATTAACGAGCTGCAACCAGACATTCTTTTTGTTGGACTCGGATCCCCAAAACAGGAAAAATGGATTAGCCATTATAAAGATAATCTTGATGTAAGTATAATTATAGGAAATGGAGGCACAATGGATGTTATTGCAGGCAAAGTAAGGCGTGCTCCTTTTATATTTCAGAAAATGGGATTGGAATGGCTCTATAGACTGGTTAAAGAACCTCATCGTGTTAAACGCCAAATGCTTTTGCCGATTTTTGTGTTTAATGTTTTCTTCGGACGCAAAAATATTGTAAAAGATTTGAGGAATTCAAAATAAAGGTTTGAAAAAAACGAAAAAACCTGTAGAATATTATTATAATAAGCTTAAGATAGAATTTGCGACCACGGAGAGAATAATGTTAGAATTTATAAATGTGACAAAAATATATAAAGATAAATATACCGCTGTTAAAAATATAGATTTAAAAATTGACAAAAGTAGTTTTTCATTTATTGTTGGAAAAAGCGGAGCGGGTAAAACAACGCTCATTAAATTATTGATTAAAGAAATTAATCCTACTGAAGGAAAAATATTCTTTGATGGTGAGGATATCACTGAGCTTAGCAGTCGCAAAATCCCGATACACAGAAGAAAAATAGGAGTCGTTTTTCAAGATTTCAGGTTACTTAATAAAAAAACTGTATATGAGAATATTGCGTTTGCAATGGAGATGGTGGGACAGCCAGAAAAAATTATTCGAAGAGAAGTACCCACTGTTCTTAGTATGGTTGGCTTGAGCGATAAAGCTAATAATTTTCCTAATGAATTGGCCGGAGGGGAGCAACAGAGAATTGCTATAGCTAGAGCGGTTGTTAACAAGCCTGAATTGGTTATAGCTGATGAACCGACCGGAAATCTTGACCCGGAAACATCTTATGAGATTATGAAAATTTTTTCGGAGATTAATCGACGCGGAACAACTCTTTTGATGGTAACTCATGACAGAGCTATCGTTGATACAATGAAAAAACGCGTCATAGAACTAAAAAACGGAAAAATCATTCGAGACACTGAGGAAGGGGATTATTATAATGTCTTCTAAAATCATCAAGCATACATTTAAGCAAGGATTTGAAGGAATATATCGTAACAAAACCATGAGTTTAGCTTCTATTGGCTCTGTTGCGGCTGTACTTGTTATTTTAGGATTGATTTTAATGATTATTTTAAATATAAATGCTATTTCTTTGTCTACAAAAGAAAAATTTGATGAAATATATGTTTATCTAGAAGACGATATTTCCAATAGTAGAATTAGAGAAATAGGTGAAGAAATTAATGCTATTGACGGTACGATAGCTGTTGTTTTTCAGTCAAAGGAATATGCCCTAGAAAAAATGAAAGACGAATGGGGAGAAGACGGAAAACTGCTGGAGGGATTATCACAAAACCCACTGCCGAACACATACGTTATACAACTCAAGGAAGTATCTTATGCCAACGCTGTTATCAAACAAATTGAAGAAAAAGACGGCATTGAGGAAGTTAAATATTACAAGGAAGTCGTGGAAAAATTGATTTCTATGGCTGATTTTATACAGTATTTTGGTATTGTCGTCATTATTGTTTTGCTTTTAGTCAGTGTTTTTATTATTCAAAATACGATAAAAATAACTGTAGCCTCAAGAAAAACAGAGATTGAGCTCATGCAATACATTGGAGCTTCAAATGGCTTTGTTAGAGGACCATTTTTGTTTGAAGGGATAACGCTCGGAACTCTTGGTGCGTTGTTGGCGATTATTATAGTACTAAATGGTTACGATTATCTGGTTGCCTTCGCTAACGAAAAGTTTTTCACCATGCTTTCAGTCTATTTGATTCCGGCTCGCATGATTGCTGTGGACATTTTTATTATTTTTGTGACGATAGGGATAGGTATAGGAATGCTAGGCAGTGTCGTTTCATTGAAGAAATTCTTGAGTGTATAGGAGGTTTTCATGAAAAAAGGGCTCAAATTAATCGTTGTTATGATTGCATTGATGATGCTAGTGAATTCAGCTGAGGCGTCAGAGGTGGATAATCTAAAAAGAGAACTTGAAAATACTGAAAGAGAGATTAGTAATATCACTCAGAAGTTAAGAGATACTCAGTCAGAGAAGAACGTTGTTGAAAACGAAATCAATAAACTAGATAAAGAGATTCTTACCTTGTCTTCAGAAGAATTGAAGCTTGAATTACTGGTTCTGGATTTTGAAAGCAAAATTCAAGACAAAGAAATTGAAATCAATCAAATTGAGGATGATATTGTTAGAGGCAATGATTTATTAGAACAAAGATTAAGAGTCATGTATAAAAATGGTGCGGTGGGATACTTGGAAGTTTTATTTAATTCAAGTGACATTGGTGATTTTCTGACAAGAATTGATATGATTCAAAGAATTGTAGGGAACGATGTTTCTATTTTAGAAGAACTTGAGGACATGCATAATTTGCTGGAAGTTGCTAAGCTAGAGCTTGAAAATGAAAAAAACAATCATTATATTGCAATGCAAGATATCAAAACCAAAAGACAAGATATTGAGATTGCCAGCAGGGCAAAAGAGACCTATATGCAATCTTTAGTGGGCAATCTTGATGAGTTAAAACGTCAGGAGAACAAATTATTACAGGCTTCAGATGAAATAGAAAAGAAAATCCAACTGGCTCAATTAGCTACAAAATATGCGGGCGGTGAAATGACTTGGCCGGCACCGGGGTATTATACGATTACGTCTCCTTATGGAATGAGAGCTCATCCATTGTATGGTTATTGGAGTATGCATACCGGTGTTGACTTAAGAGTACCGATGAATCAGAAAATAGTTGCCGCTAATGCAGGAACGGTTACTTATTCAGGATGGTATGGCGCATATGGCAATATCGTCTTGATAGATCACGGTGGCGGAATTTCAACTCTATATGCTCATAACACGACAGTCATTGTTAAAGATGGTCAGGTGGTCTCAAAGGGACAAGTCGTTTCTTATTCGGGAACCACGGGGATGTCGACAGGACCTCATCTTCATTTTGAAGTCAGAGAAAATGGTGTACATACAAATCCTATGACATATTTTCAGTAAACAGTCTATATATCGCTAATAAAATGATTGACAATGCTTTTTATTTAGCATATACTGATATAGGTTAAAGTAGAAGTTATCCGCTTCTC
>JAFGVC010000084.1 GCA_016938195.1 Tissierellales bacterium
GTCACAACAAAAGAAATCGCGCAAGAGTATAAAAATCAACACAATATCGATATTGACAAAAAAAAGATTGAGTTAAAGGAGCCACTAAAAACAGTGGGGACTCACGAAGTATCCGTCAAGCTTCATGCTGAAGTAACGGCAAAAGCGAAGGTCACTGTAATCGGATCATAGAGGTGAAGAGATGTCAGAACAACTTATAGGCAAGTCGCCCCCCCATAGTCTCGAAGCGGAGCAATCCGTTCTGGGCGCTATTATGCTTGACAAGACCGCTTTAGAAACAGCAATTAATCGACTGAAAAATGATTATTTTTATTTTGATGCCAATCGAGAGGTTTTTGAGGCCGCAAAGAGCCTGACGTTAAAAAATCAACCCGTTGATCTTTTAACGCTTTCAGAGGAGTTAAAAAAAAGAAAAACACTTGAAAAAATCGGTGGGATAGAATATATCGCCAATCTGACAGAAAACATTGCGACAACAAGAAACACTGAAGCCTACTGCCATATTATTGAAGAGAAAGCCATCATCAGGGAATTGATTCAAGCCGCCGATGAAATCAGAAGCAAGGGACTTGACAACGAGGGTGAGTCCAAAGCGCTTATCGAGTTGGCAGAATCCAGAATTTTTGCAATTTCTCAAGAAAGACAGCACCGCGATTTTGCTCATATGCGAGACGTCATCTTAGATGTATTCAACCTTTTGGAAGAACGATCTCAGAATGAAGGCACACTGACAGGTCTTACGACCGGATTTAAGGAAATTGACATGATGACGGCGGGGCTACAAAAATCAGACTTCATTCTGATAGCCGCCAGACCTTCTATGGGAAAAACGGCGTTGGCCCTGAATATTGCACTAAACACAGCTGTTAAAGCTAAGTCAAAGGTAGCGATTTTTTCACTTGAGATGTCAAAGGAACAGCTTGTTCAAAGAATTATCAGTATGGAAGCTTTGGTAGAGAGCAATAAGCTGAGAACAGGACAGCTGACGGATGAGGACTGGGATAAGATTACCTATGCAAGCGGGATTATTTCAGACGCCGAGATACATATCGATGACAGTCCCGGCATATCCTTGTTTGAGGTTGCTTCAAAATGTCGTAGACTCAAGGCACAAAAGGGATTGGATTTGATTATAATAGATTATCTCCAATTGATGGATGATGGCGGAAAAGAAAGCCGACAGCAGGAGATTTCAAACATATCAAGAGGACTTAAAGGTCTTGCCAGAGAAATGAACTGTCCCGTTGTTTCCCTATCTCAATTATCGAGGGCACCGGAGCAGAGGCAAAATCACAGACCTATCTTATCGGATTTGAGAGAATCCGGAGCTATTGAACAGGACGCCGACATCGTTATTTTTCTTTATCGTGATGAGTATTATCAAGATAAAGAAGGAAGAGAAGAAGAGAATTACAACAAAAGAGGTATTGCAGAGATCATAATTGCCAAGCATAGAAACGGACCCGTGGGGACGGTTGAGCTTTCTTGGGTGGATCGATTCACTAAATTTAGCGATCGGCCCAGATAAAAACAATCTAGGAGGAAAACAGATGAAAGTTGAATATACTACACAATATATCGATGGCATGGCTTTTGAAATGGTGCTGGACGGTCATCACAAGCTGGTGATGGATGCTGAGGAAAATGTTGGAGGCCAAGATCGTGGTCCCCGTCCAAAGCAGCTCTTAATCAGTGCATTGACAGGATGCACAGGAATGGACGTGGTATCTATTTTAAAGAAAATGCAAGTGAAATTCAGTCGGTTTACGATGAGGATTGAAACTGAATTGACAGAAGAGCATCCCAAAACCTATTCTAAGATTCATATGATTTATGAATTTGGCGGAGATAATTTAGAAAGCTCCCGCTCAAAATTTGAAAAGGCAGTTAATTTGTCGCAAGAAAGGTATTGCGGTGTCAGCGCACTGCTTGACAAGGTTGTACAACTGACCTCGGAGATTAGATTATTGGAAGATTGAAAAATTGATGATAAATCGACTATTTTTCACTTGACGATACAAGAAACGACGTGTATAATAACGACATTGTAGAGAAATGACGCAAAGCGCCAGAAGCTAAACAAAATTAAATAGCACTTATGATTGATAGTGAATCATGTTGAGGACTTAAAAAAAAACCCCTTTTTTTGGTCCTTATTTTATTTTCAGGCAAAAGAGGGAAACAGAGAGGTTTGAAGGAGGCAAGGATGTCTAAATATGTTTTTATCACCGGAGGGGTGGTATCTTCTCTCGGAAAGGGAATTACGGCGGCTTCATTGGGACAGCTTTTAAAAGCAAGAGGTTTGAAGGTTACTATCCAAAAATTCGATCCGTATATCAATGTGGACCCCGGCACAATGAGTCCGTACCAGCACGGTGAGGTTTTTGTCACTGACGATGGGGCTGAGACGGATCTGGACTTGGGGCATTATGAAAGATTCACAGACGTTAACCTGACCAAATACAACAATATTACCACCGGCAAGGTGTATAGCACGGTCATCAACAAGGAGAGACGGGGAGATTATTTGGGAGGGACTGTCCAAGTGATTCCTCATATTACCAATGAGATTAAAGATAAGGTCATCACTGTCGGTAAAGAGCAAGACGTTGATGTTGTGATTACAGAAATAGGAGGGACGGTAGGCGATATCGAAAGCAATCCTTTTTTAGAGGCTATACGACAAATTAAATACGACGTTGGCAAAGAAAATGTCGTGTATATCCACGTAACGCTAGTCCCTTATTTATCAAAAGCCGGAGAATTAAAGACAAAGCCGACGCAGCACTCTGTCAAGGAGTTAAGAAGCATTGGCATTCAACCGGATATACTGGTATGCCGTTCAGAAAAGCCTTTGGTCAATGGGTTGAAGAAAAAAATTGCTTTATTCTGCAATGTCAATGAAGATGACGTGATTGAAAATCTGGATGCGGACAACTTGTATGAGGTGCCATTGCTTCTTGAAAAGGAAGGTCTCGCCTCCATGGTTTGTCAGGATTTGGGACTGGAAGACAAGGTACCCGATCTTTCAAGCTGGAACGCTATGCTTGATAAAATGAAACGATCTAAAGGAGAGGTACGCATCGGATTAGTTGGTAAATACGTTGAATTAAGAGATGCATATTTGTCCGTGGCAGAAGCTTTGAAGCATGCCGGTATAGAAAATGAGACTGACGTCAAGATTGAATGGATTCATAGTGAGGACGTGACCATTGAAAATTACACGGAGAAACTGAATGGCCTGGATGGTATCTTAGTACCCGGAGGCTTTGGGGATCGGGGCATAGAAGGAAAAGTACTGGCGTCCAGATACGCCAGAGAAACACAAACGCCATTTTTGGGTATTTGCCTTGGGATGCAAATGGCTGTTGTGGAGTTTGCGATTAATGTATTAGGATATGAGGATGTCAATTCATCTGAGTTCAACGAAAATTGCTTACATCCTGTTATCGATTTGATGCCGGATCAGAAAGATATTGAAAATAAAGGCGGAACCATGAGGCTAGGCATCTATCCTTGCAAGCTAGCTTCGGGTTCTAAAGCGAGAGAAGCATACGGCGAAGATTTAATCTACGAAAGACATCGACACCGTTATGAATTCAACAATCATTATCGAGAGTCTATTCAGTCAAAGGGCATGCGTATTACGGGATTGTCCCCTGACGAAAGGCTGGTCGAAATTGTCGAGATTGAAAATCATCCCTGGTATGTTGCGGTGCAATTTCATCCTGAGTTTAAATCAAGGCCGACCAGAAGTCATCCGCTTTTCAGAGAATTTATCAGAGCGGCCGTGAAGTAAACCGTAACCCGACTGTAATAATTTGCAAGTCAAATTAGGATATAATAAATTACAAATATTAAATTTTTGTAAATAATTTTATCTTAAAAAGGTAGTGAAGAAATGAGAAAAATACTCATACTGACGGTATTTATTATATTATGCACTTTCACAACCGCTTTTGCCGACGAATTTTCGGACCTTCAAGGCACGAAATACGAGCAAGCGGTTGAGGTGTTGTCTGCATATGATATCATCAACGGTTTTCCGGATGGTACTTTCCGTCCGAATGAACCGGTAACGCGTGCTCAGATGGCGAAGATGGCGACGGTAGTGATGGGTTATGGTGATTTTGCACAAAATATGCAGAGTAATTATTTGGATATGGATAACCATTGGGCAACGCGATATGTGGATATCGCTAATAGCTTTGATATTGTCCAAGGATATCTAGACGGCACCTTTGGTCCGGACAATCCTGTGACCTATTCCGAAGCCGTCACCATGATTTTAAGAATTCTCGGTTATACAGATGCCAGCCTTCCGGGTTCGTGGCCGTATGATTATTTTGCCAAAGCGGGAGATTTAGGACTGCTTCAAGGCGTTCCTGTTAGTGCGGATAATGCCAATAGAGGTTATATAACGACAATGCTTTATAGAGCGCTGCTGCAAGAGTACGGCACGGTCGATCAGGAAAGTGGACAATGGAAATCTTCAGGGAAGCTTCTTCTTTCTCGTTTGGGCTACAAGCTGCAAACAGAGGTGCTCCAGAGTCATGTTGAGCAAGCTTTGAAGTATCCACTGCTATCCAACTATTTGTTTTATAAGGGAGATCTCTTTTATAATATAGAAGGAGAAATCGTCTATTTTATCAACACTTCCAGTAACGCTTTTAGTGGGACAGTGACTTCCATCACTGGCAAGACAATTATCATAGAAGATCAATACGGTAATCGAAAGCCCTTTGACACATCCGGTGCAAAGATTATTCACAATGGTCGCGACGGAAACCTTTTGTCCCTTCAAGACGCAAAGGTGACGCTCGTCTATGAGCCGATATCCACGACTGTAAATCGCGTTAGTGGCATCCTGTCTTCACGTGTGAGTCGCCACATTCTGATATCCAAAATATATGCGGGTGAAACGGTGTATCATGGTCTGAGCCTTCCGATGACAAATGGCAAGGTAGATATGTTTAAAATTAAAATAAGCGGTGCGGCATCAACGTTGAATGACATTAAAGTCGATGATTTGGTCTACGCTTATGAAACCGATGAGCCCAATACCGCTAAAAGTTATTTGGAAATGGTGGTCGTGAGAAGCAAGGTGCGTGGCAACATGACGGAAACAAGCACCAATGATGCTTCGGGATATAGCGTTATCAATGGAAAAATATACTATCACAGTGATCTATACAAGCCTATCGCATCATTGGTTCCGGGATATTATGTAGAAGCGATATTGGATGCGTTGGGAAATGTTGTTAAATACGAGCTCATCCGCGATTTGACATTGCCTGACCAGGATGGACTTTATATCGGTCGAATGGCTGCGGATGGATTGCTTCCGGAAAAGGTCAGATTTTTAGACGCTTCCGGTACTGAAAGAATACGTGAGTTAAAAGACCCCAATGCCAACATCACGGAGATGGTTAGTGGCCTTTTAATTAAATATAGCTTAGATTCATCAGGCTCGGTTATTCGTATGGTCCAGCCGCGTATGGATGCTTACAATGGAAGATTCAACGGGGTCACGGGTTACCTAGCGGATACCGGAGCGTATCTCACGGGAAGCACGGTTATTTATTATAAAGACGGAACAAACTGGACGACGCTGACGTCTAATAAGCTTAGTGAATTTATCAAGGCTAAAATTGTCAAGAGCTATAACGGCGCCTACGTCGATGCATTAATACTTGAGTCCGGGCTGAAGGACACCTATGCCGGCACTATATATGGTGTGTTAACCGATATAACGACTGTTCAAGATTCCGAACAAAACACAGTTTATCGATTTAAGGTATATATAGATGGCAAATCCAAAGAAATTTATAGTGCCGCAGAAGCCGGAGAATCTCTAAAAATAATCACCGGATATAAGGGACAACTCCTAAGCATGGGCATGGACGACGGCAAGGTGATATGTTTTAGTGTTCCCAGAGCGGAAATTGATTTTGTGCCGACCGGGAAGATTTACGATAACAACCTTATCAAGGTGGACACGACCTTTTATGAATACATGGATGACACCGTCATCTATCAGGCCAAAGAGACGGATACAGGTTATAGCATTGAGGTACCCGTTGGGATTGAAGCTATCAAAGAAGGAGATTTGATTCGACTTTATGATTTTAAAGGCAACTTCGACGGTATTATCGACACCATCATCATTATTCCGCAATAGAAATGCAAATCATGTAATATAACTGTAATATTAGCACCATCAATAGGTGATAATATAGAGTAGTAAACAAAGCGGTACAACCGCAAATAAAACTAAAAATATAGGAGGAACAAAAACATGAAAAAGATTCTTTCATTAGTACTTGTTTTAGCACTAGTACTGGGATCATTCAGCTTTGCATTCGCAGCA
>JAFGVC010000085.1 GCA_016938195.1 Tissierellales bacterium
GCTGATTTTTTAACGACTGCACCCTGTGGCGCTAAGGATCCAAACAGAATCTGAATGCCTCCGGTCTCTGAATGCGGTTTCTCTACCGGTACAATCACTCGTTCCCCTTTTCTAAAGGCCTTTTCTATCTTTTCACCTACCGTACCATCCACTGTCAAGACAGACTTATCAATAATTCCTTTCTTATCAAGCTCTTTCATAACCGCAGAAATTCCTCCGGCTGCATGCAGATCCTCAATATGATAAGGTCCTGCCGGACTCAATTTGCACAAATTCGGTGTTTTCTTGCTAATTTCATTAATCACATCTAGATTTATCGCGATTTCAGCCTCAAACGCAATCGCCATCAGATGTAAAACGGTATTAGTAGAGCATCCAAGCGCCATATCCACAGCAAGTCCATTGTAAAAGGCTTCCTTCGTCAAGATGTCACGTGGCTTCAAATCCTTTTCCACAAGCTCCATAACTTTCATGCCTGCGAGTTTAGCCAGTCGTCTTCTTTCTGATAAAACCGCAGGAATCGTTCCGTTTCCGGGTAATGCAAGTCCCAATGCCTCAGTCATGCAATTCATAGAATTAGCGGTGAACATCCCTGCGCAAGAACCACAAGTAGGGCATGCGTTGTTTTCAATCGATAAAAGATCAGCCTCGCTTATTTTCCCAACAGCTACAGATCCCACTCCTTCAAAAACCTGTGCCAAGTCAATCGCCACATCGTTTCTTCTGCCCGCCAACATAGGACCACCGCTGATTATAATCGTAGGGATATTAATCCTAGCCGCTGCCATCATTGCTGCAGGTACTGTTTTATCACAATTGGGGACAATAACTAAACCATCTAATCCGTGAGCAACGGCCATTGTTTCAATACTATCGGTAATCAGTTCTCGGCTAGCCAAAGAAAATTTCATGCCATGGTGATTCATAACAATACCATCGCAGACTGCAATAGCAGGAAATTCAAGAGGTGTACCACCCGCCATCAAAACCCCTCTTTTAGCAGCATCTGAAATATCCCGCAAATGGATATGTCCCGGTACAATTTCATTAAACATGTTGACAACGCCAATCAATGGGCGATTAATTTCTTCATCTGTGAATCCGGAAGCTTTTAACAAAGACCGGTGTGGTGCTTTGGTAAAACCATTTTTAACAACGTCACTCCTCATCAAATTCCTCCCTATTTTATCCAGTTCATCATTTTTCTTAACTCAGCGCCTGTTTTTTCAATCAGATGCTCTGATTCAGATTTTTTAATAGCATTAAAAACAGTTCTTCCTGTTTGATTTTCAAGAATCCATCTCTGAGCAAATTGCCCGGTTTGAATCTCAGAAAGAATTTTTTTCATTTCTTTTCTGGTGCTTTCATTAATGATTCTTGTTCCTGTCACATAATCCCCATACTCAGCCGTATCACTGATACTGTATCGCATACCTGCCATGCCTGATTCATACATCAAATCAATAATCAGCTTCATTTCATGCAAGCATTCAAAATAAGCAATTTCAGGTTGATACCCTGCTTCTACAAGCGTATCAAATCCAGCCTTGATGAGCTCAGTCACGCCTCCACAAAGGACAGCTTGCTCTCCAAAAAGATCCGTTTCAGTTTCTTCTTGAAAGGTTGTCTCAATAACACCTGCTCTAGTTCCCCCTATTGCCTTAGCATAAGCCAGTGCAATCTCTTGACACTTACCCGTGTAGTTTTGCTCAACAGCAAATAAACAGGGTACACCCGCACCGGAAACGAATACTCTTCTTACAAGATGTCCAGGTCCCTTTGGCGCAACCATGAAAACATCTACATATGAAGGAGGCACAATTTGACTGAATAAAATGTTGAATCCGTGGGCAAAAGCCAAGGCATTCCCTTCTTCAAGATTTGGGGCAATACTTTCATCATATATTTTTTTCTGTTTTTCATCAGGAATCAATATCATCACAACATCAGCCAGCTTCGCAGCATCGGCAACTGCCATGACTGTCAATCCATCCGCTTCGGCCTTCTTCCATGATTTACTTCCCTCATAAAGACCTACCACTACATCTACGCCATTTTCTTTCATATTGAGAGCGTGAGCATGGCCTTGACTACCATATCCAATCACAGCTACCTTTTTACCTTCAAGTACCTTTAAATCTGCGTCCTCATTGTAATACATTCTACTCATTCTAAAATCCTCCTATGAATTATGCGCCAATTGTATTTATTTTATGGCATATTGTATTTTGTATACATTATATCTTCCAAATCATCTCTCGTCAAGACCAAGCTTTTTTTGCTATACTTCCATCACATCGGAAACGTCGACGAGCTTTTTCACACATAGGACTGCTTTTTCAAATCCGGGACTACTTAAATCACTAACAGAAAGAATCAGTCTTGAATCGCCATCTAAATCCGTCATCATAAACTCTCCTATGCTGAAATTCTTCCTTCTGAGTGTCGTTAATACCCTAACAGCCGTGTCCATTCCGTTTGAAATTCTAAAGCTCACTTTTCTATACATGATTTTTCCTCCTTATTTTGCTCAACTTGAATAGAGAATAAAAAAAACCTCTCATCTCTATATACATCAAATGATATATATAGGGACGAAAGGTCTTTCGCGGTACCACCCTAATTGCGGTTTTTAGGCCGCCTCTCTTCAAGTCGAAAGAACCAAATTCTTTGAACTCTATCCTATTAACGCAGGAATACGTCCTTATCTACTCGTTTACACTTTCGACTCGGCAGCTCAAGAGTGATCATTGAATATCCATGCTTCACCGATTTTCACCTACCATCGGCTCTCTGTATCCACATAAGCGATATTTTTCTCTCTTTCAAAGCTTTATACTTGTATAGAAGTATAACCTCAATTTATTGCCGTGTCAATACCCATAAAGCTATTTTTTTGGATATTTTTGGATATTCTTCTAAATTGAACTCACTTTTTATTCAAATATCATTGTCAAAAATAATACAGTATAAAGAATACTTATTATGTTATTCTAATTTTTGGGTATATACTATAAACATGAGATTAATAAAATTTTAACAATGAGAGGTATATATGATGAAACAAACTGACGTACTAGTCATCGGTGGAAGTGCTACTGGTCTTGTCGCTGCTATGACTGCAAAATCACTCAATCCTGAAAAAAGTGTCACTGTCATCAGAAAAGAAAAGCAAGTGATGATTCCTTGCGGTATTCCGTATATTTTTGGCACTTTGGAATCAAGCGACAACAACATCCTTCCGGATGCAGGTCTTGTTGCTCTTGGTGTAGACATCCAAGTTGATGAAGTCCTTTCCATTGACGCAAAAACAAAAACTTGTACCACCAAGGCTTCCGGTGAATACCAATACGACAAATTGATTATGGGGACGGGATCAGTTCCTGCAATTCCAAAATGGTTAAAAGGAACTGATTTGGAGAACGTCTTCACCATCCCTAAAAATAAAGTTTATCTGGATGCTTTCAAGGAAAAGATGGCGACTTTCAACAAAATAGTTGTCGTAGGCGCAGGATTTATTGGCGTCGAGGTCTCAGATGAAATCAATAAAAAAGGTAAAGACGTTACATTAGTAGAGATACTGCCAAATGTTCTTGGGGCAACCTTTGACGATGAATTTGCATCAAAAGCCGGAGATATGCTAAAGGAAAGAGGCGTTAATGTTTTGACTAACTGTGGCATTCAAGAAATCACCGGAAACGGAAAAGTCGAGGGTGTTAAGTTTGCGGATGGCAGCTCTATGGAAGCCGACGCCGTCATTTTATCCTTAGGATATCTGCCGAACAATACCCTAGCCACAGAAATGGGGCTTGAGCTTAATGCATTTGGCTTTATTAAAGCAGATCAATACAGAAGAACGAACATCAAGGATGTTTTCGCTGCAGGCGATTGCGCTGAAAAAGTAGATTTTGCAACTGGTAGACTGAGCAAAACCATGCTGGCTTCAACGGCTTGCACAGAGGCCAGAATTGCTGGTATGAACCTTTATGACCTCAACACATTCAGCACCTTCAAAGGCACAGTAGGTATTTATTCAACCTGCATCGGCAATACAGGCTTTGGCGTGGCCGGTTTGATTGAAAAAGTAGCTGTGGCGGAGGGCTTCAAGGTTGTCACCGGTTCCTTTACCGGAGTGAATAGACATCCCGGAAAATTGGATGATGCGCATAATGAAACCGTTAAACTGATTGTATCAGAACAATCCGGTGTTATTTTAGGCGGTGAAGTCATGGGTGGAAAAAGCGTAGGCGAATTAACCAATGTATTTGGTGTTGCCATTCAAAACGGCATGACCATCAATGATTTACTAGTAACGCAAATCGGAACACAACCGATGTTAACAGCTTCTCCAGCCGGATATCCACTTATTAAAGCCGCAGAGGTCGTATTGAAAAAAATTAAATAGCTTTAGATTCACAACCTATCAATCGACAATAAACGACAAGCTGATTATCATTCTTCAGCTTGTCGTTTATTTATTGTATGCTGATTCAAGTCTTTTTCCCATCTTGGA
>JAFGVC010000086.1 GCA_016938195.1 Tissierellales bacterium
GATAATGAGGATGAAATGGTAAATATTTTATCCAAGGGATTGAACTTAAGCTTGAATAGACAAGTTTTAATAGAAAAGAGCATTAAAGGATGGAAAGAAATTGAATACGAAGTTATGAGGGACTCAAAAGGTACTTGTATTACAGTTTGTAATATGGAAAATATTGATCCTGTTGGTGTTCATACCGGAGATAGCATTGTCATTGCACCTTCACAAACTCTATCTGATGTCGAGTATCAGATGCTCAGAACGGCTTCTCTCGATATCATAGAATCAATAGGAATAGAGGGAGGATGTAACGTTCAATTGGCGCTTCATCCCGACAGCTTTGAGTATGTTGTGATAGAAATTAATCCTAGAGTAAGCCGATCATCAGCACTAGCTTCTAAAGCAACCGGATATCCCATTGCTAAGGTAGCTACAAAGATTGCGCTTGGATATCATCTTGATGAAATAGAAAACTCAGTTACGAAAAAGACTTTTGCTTGCTTTGAACCTGTTTTAGATTATGTTGTGGTTAAAATTCCTAAATGGCCCTTTGATAAGCTTCAAACTGAAATAAGAAATTTAGGAACGCAAATGGCTGCAACGGGAGAAGTGATGGCTATTGGAAATAGCTTTGAGTCAGCTCTTCTAAAAGCGGTAAGATCTTTAGAAAATTCTCAGTATACGCTTTACAAAAAGAAATATTCAGATATGACTGTCCAACAATTGAAAGAAAAACTTAAACGTCCAAATGATGAATTGTTATATATCACAGGCGAATTATTAAGAAGAGGATATTCAGTTTCCAAGGTTAATGAAATCACAAGAATTGATGAATTTTTCATCAATAAAATTCTAAACATTGTCGAGAATGAAGAGCTTTTGAAGCGTGTATTACTTGAAGATATTGACATTTTATGGTTAAGAAAATTAAAAAATATGGGATTTTCAGATAAAGGGATTTCAGAATTGATGGGATGTCATGTTGAGGACGTTTTCAACCATAGGTTAAATCATTACATCACGCCTTCTTATAAAATGGTTGATACTTGCAGCGGAGAATTTGAGGCATTGTCGCCGTATTATTATTCCACCTATGAGGAGTATGATGAGGTAGACGTCTCAAATAAGGATGAAATTGTTGTCATAGGTTCAGGACCTATCAGAATTGGTCAAGGCGTCGAATTCGATTATTGCTGTGTGCATTGTGTATTTTCTCTAAAAGCATTAGGAATAGAAACGATTATTATTAACAATAACCCGGAAACTGTCAGTACGGATTTTGATATTTCTGATAAATTGTATTTTGAGCCTTTAACAGAAGAAGACGTATACAATATTTTACTAAAGGAAAAACCAAAGGGCGTAATTCTTCAATTCGGCGGCCAAACGGCAATTAAATTAGCAAAATTTATTGATAAAATGGGAATTAAAATTTATGGCACAACCTCCCATCACATTGATATGGCTGAAGACAGAGAAAAATTTGATGAATTCCTTGAATCTTTAGATATAAAAAGACCTAAAGGAAAAGGTGTCTGGAATATTAAAGAAGGCATAAAAGCTGCAGAAGACATAGGTTATCCTGTTTTAGTCAGACCCTCTTATGTTCTTGGTGGGCAAGGAATGGAAATAACTTATGAACAAGCTTCATTGGTCAATTATCTCAACAACGCTTTCGATAAGGATACAAAGAATCCTGTATTGATTGATAAATATTTATTTGGTAAGGAGTTAGAAGTTGACGCCATTTCAGATGGTGAAAGCATTTTAATTCCCGGAATTATGGAACACATTGAAAAAGCAGGTGTGCACTCAGGAGATAGCTTATCCGTCTACCCGCCAATAACTGTCGAGCCTGAAATCATAGATAAGATTGTTGAAATTTCAACTAAAATCGCAATCGGTATGCAGGTAAAAGGTATTATAAATATTCAATTTATAGAAGAAAACGGCGAGGTCTATGTCATTGAAGTCAATCCGCGTTCAAGCAGAACAGTCCCCTTTATTAGTAAAGTAACAGGAGTTCCCATGGTAGATCTTGCTGTTAGGACAATGCTAGGAGAAAAATTAAATGAATTACCTTATGGAACGGGTCTTTATAAAAAAATTAAAGGCTGTGTCGTAAAAGTACCTGTGTTTTCAACTCAAAAAATTACCGGTGTTGAAGTAAGCTTAGGACCTGAAATGAAATCGACCGGAGAAGTTCTAGGTATTGGAGACACTTATATGGAAGCTTTGTTCAAAGGTTTTCAAGGCGCAATGATTAAATTTCCTACGAAAGATAAATATATTCTGTTGACCGTTAGACCTAAAGATAAAAGCATGATCCAAAAGATTGCTAAGAGATTTTCGAATATGGGATATAAGTTTGCCGCTACTGAAGGAACCGGGCTTGCATTACAGAGTATTGGGATAGAGACCATGATTGTCAAAAAAATTGGCGAAAAGGATGATATTTTAAATTTTATACAAAGCGGACAAGTCGGTTTAATTATCAACACACCTACGAAAGCTAACGATTCTAGAAGAGATGGATTTATTATCCGAAGAAAGGCAGTAGAGAATGGTGTCAATCTGTTAACTAATCTAGAGACAGCAGACGCATTATGTAGTATCATTGAGTCAAAGATTGATCATTCATGGACAAATGTTTTTGAAATAGGTGAATTATATAGTTAAATAATAATTTATTAAGAAATGATTAATCATATTGATGTATAATAACTATCATGGTATAATTTAAATTTCACGGGGGTAGATAAGTGCTGGTGTGCTTCCTGGTCTTCAAAACCTGTGTGAGGCGTTAGAAGCGTCTTAGGTGGGTTCGATTCCCACATATCCCCGCCATAATTGATTGAAGGAGATTGTTCTTTGATAGATAAAAATGTGATGGTTTGTGTTACACAACAAAAAACCTGTGAACGGCTGATTGCTAAAGGCAAGAGTCTTGTTAAGAATGAAAATGATGAACTGCTTGTGATTCACGTTGTCAATGAAAATGATAAGTTTCTGAAAAACTATTCTGATGGAGATGCATTAGAATATCTTTTTGGCATAACAAAAGTTTTAGGAGCGGAATTAGTCGTTGAAAGATCAAAAAATATTATCAATACAATAGTAAAATTTGCAAAGGATCGAAACATAAACGTTATTGTCATGGGTGAATCACCAGATAATAAGAATACATTTCAAGAAAAAATAAAGAAGAAATTGAAAGATGTCGAAATAATTGTAATATAAAAAAGAAGATGGAATATGATGTATTTTATAAATTTATTTAATAATATGATCAAAATATTAAAAAGCAAAAGGGTTCCTATTGTTGATAAAATACCTATTATACTAATGATTGCGTATATTATTAGCCCAATAGATTTGATTCCTTTCCCTATACTGGGCTTTAGTGTATTAGATGACATGGTTATTTTTTTGATTCTTGCAAACCTTGTGAAAAAGACGATTTCAAAGTATTTGAATATGAATGAGCAGGCCGCAGATCCGGAACATATTGTATCAAATGTAAAATACGAGGTAAAAGATGACCCTGTAAAAGATGAAGATATGGATAAAGACACAGATAAACATGAGAAGTGAATTCTCATGTTTTATTTTATGATTTCAAATTTTCTATACTTGTGTTAAAATAGTAAAAGAGAAACGACAGAGAGGTATAAAGATGGATTATATCGATAATTATGAAGTAAAAGAAATCATTTATGAAAACAATTTTCAAAGGATTTCATTATGCGTTAATAATCAAGATGAAAGTGAGTTTTATAATAATATAATTATTAGTTCCCGAATAATTGATTTACTGGATATGGACCTTCTAAATGCTAAATGTTCAAATATAATAGGCGCTCGAAAGGAAGAAGATAGGGCGTATATTATGACAAGGAAAATTCAAGGGACAAAATTATCTGATCATATATTAAACAATGAATTGACAATGACTGAGCAGCTTCGATTATCAGAAAAATTACTTGAAACGTTTAAAGAACTAGAATCCTTTGAAGACCTCGTGCAAGAAGCCATGACTACTGACGATAATATTCTGATAGATAATGAAAGTATTGTACTAAATAATCTCTTAATATTTAGTCAGGACTATGATATCAGAGAGAGTATGTTAGTGAAAGCTGCAGGGAATTTTATCCATTATATATATACTAAAGAATTCATAAATGATTTTCAGATATCAGATTCACTGCCTCCTGATGTTATGCGACTCATCATTAGATGCTACTCCAACCAATACTTAAATATTAATCAGGTAATAGAGGCTTTTAGGAATTCGGCTACCTACTCACTTGTTTCAATAGGCCAATCAAAAGCTGAACATCAAAGCCCTCAGACAAAGTTTATATTTAATGGTTTTGAAGAGAAGGATGATGATGAAAATAAACAGGATTCTTTTCCTGATGAAAACAATAAGGAAAGATTTCATCTATCTAAAACACAGATTGCCTTGATTCTGATATTTCTTATACCTTTATTGATTTTATTTATGGGAAAATTAAATAATAATGGAGAATCGCAAAAGGACCCGGAAGCTACAGAACCAACAGAGGTAACAATGACGAATCCTAATCCCAGCGAGGAGGGATCTTCGAACCTACCTGAAACAATCAATAATTTTTTTAGTCAAGATTTACTTGATGCTTCAACGAGCATTAGAAATGCAGAAATCGATTTTACAAAGTTTTATGACGGATATTCTTCGCTTGTAGTAACCAACACAACAGGAGAAACTGAAAGGACTCTTTTTGCAGTCGTTGATTTAAAACAACAAACATTTAATTATCTTAAAAATAGACAGGTCGGAATTTCAATCAGGTTGACCGGCGATTTAGAAAAAATAACGGGATCCATTATTGCAGAGGTAATAGAAGAGGGTAAGATAGCAACTTTCAAAAGTGAGAAGGTCAATCTTTCAAACGGTCTATGGGTCTTAAATCAATCAGATATCAAGCTCGGCAACGCAGAAAAAATTGAACTGTATTTCGAATTTTCGGATATAGCAACGGTATGGATTGACGGCATTGAAATAGATATATTAAAATAAGTGATTTCACTTATTTTTTTTTGGAACTTTATTGATTTTAAGTCGTCTAAATCTTTTGTGAACAGGAGGTGTTTGTTTGAATGTAATACAAATGCAAAATATAACGAAGGAATATAAAATAGGACAGATTAGGTTAAAAGCGCTTAATAAAGTGAATCTTGAAATTAAAAAAGGGGAATTTGTTTCAATTATGGGGCCTTCAGGATCCGGAAAATCTACCTTGTTGAATGTTATCGGTTGTTTAGATAAAAGCTCGGAAGGTAGCTATGCTTTAGACGGCAATAACGTTGACAGTATGACAGATAATCAGCTGTCTGAAATACGAAACCAATTTTTGGGATTTGTTTTTCAAAATTTTAATTTACTCAATGAAATGAATGCGATACGTAATGTCGAGATACCCCTTATCTACAGAGGGATTACGGGAAAAAAAAGACGAGAAATGTCAGAACAAGCGTTGATAAAAGTAGGTCTTAAAGATAGAATGAAGCATTTACCGACTCAATTGTCAGGTGGACAACAGCAAAGAGTGGCTATTGCGAGAGCTATTGTTGGAAATCCATCAGTTCTATTAGCAGATGAACCAACTGGAGCACTTGATAGCACAACAGGTAGTCATATCATGGAGCTGTTCTCGGAGCTTAATGAATCCCTTAATATTACGATTGTTCAAGTAACGCACGAAGAATCGATTGCCGAATATGGCAAAAGAATCATTAGATTAATTGATGGAGAAATAAATAGAATTGATTTCAACCATAAATCGGAGGCGAAAAATGATTAAAAAGTATTTACCTATAGCTATTATTTTTGTAATAATTATAACAGGAGCCTATTATGCGGTGAGCCAGTTAATGCCAAATGTTGAAGATGAAACTACGGATAAGATTATGTATTCAACTTCTCCCGTTATAAAAGGGGATATTAATGTGGGCGTCAATACTTCCGGACAGCTCAATGCTTCTTATGGTGGTGGTATTAGGGCACCGCAAATATCAGAGCCGGAATTCTACAATCTTTCATTTATTATTTCTGAATTTCTTGCAGAAGAAGGCGATTCTCTTAAAATGGGAGACCCGGTTATTAGATTATCTTCATCAGATTTAGATAATAAAATTAGTGATCTTAAAGCTAATCTTGAGACAAAAAGAGACTATTTGGCTCAATTGCTTGGAATAGATGTACGACAAGTCGAGAGCGTCAATCCTTATGACGGTATCGTCATTACGGCTCCCATTGCAGGAAGGATAACAGAACTTAATGTATCAGAGGGCGAAGAGTTAGGTAGTTTAATCGCAAGTATTATCAATGATTCTGAATTTAAGTTTTCTTTTAAGGCGAGAGAAAATGAGTATGCCTCTTTATATAAAGGACAACGAATTTTACTCAAATTTGAATATTTTGAAGGATACTATGAAGGATATATCGATGAATTAAACGCTAATCCCGTTCCGGATAATGAAGGTGAGTTTGGATTGACATATGTTCATTGGGGAGTTATAAAAGCAAAAAATCCAGGCTTGATTCAAACGAACATGACAGCTTCTGTCAGTATTCCTACGACAAAGGATTCATTTCTTCCGGATAAGACACTTGTCGAAAAAGGACGTGTGACCGGTTATGTGGAAGAGAAAAAAATATATAAGAATGCAATTTCATCAGATGAATTGGTAGTTACCGAGGTGTTGGTGAATGAGCGTGATTACGTTGAAAAAGGTCAGGCTATCGTTAAATTAGCAGGTGCTGACGTCAGATTGATGATCCAGGAAAATCTAGATAACATTAATAATATGAAAAGAACCATTCAGAAGGCTGAAGAATTAAAAAATAATTTAATTATTACAGCTCCGATGGATGGGGTCGTGGCTGGATTTTGGAGAACAGAAGGCGAAACCATTATGCCGGGTGACTGGGTTGGGGATATTTTCAATACAAATAACATGATGATTTGGACTGAGGTAGATGATATTGATGTGGTCTATATAAAACAAGACGCGCCGGTAGTTGTGAAAGTTGATGCGCTTACAGGTGTGGAATTTGAAGGAATTGTTACCAATGTTTCTCAGTCAGGTAAGGATTCAAGCGGTATCATCAAGTACTCAGTCAATATAGAGGTTTCCGGTAGTGGTGAGCTAAGGCCGGGAATGATGGCGCAGTGCTTTATTGATGCGGGAGAATCATTGGACACATTATTGGTACCTATCGAAGCTGTGTTTGAAGATCGCGGAATGCCAAAAGTAGAAGTATTAAAAGAGGACAATGTTGTAGAAGCTGTTACGATTGAGACAGGACTAATGAATGCCATGTATGTTGAAGTTCTTTCAGGTCTGAATGAAGGGGATTTAGTTGTCACCGGTAGCAGTTCTGATTTATTACCTAGCCAGCATATTAAAGACACAGATACAATTATTCCCAATAACAACTAGTAGGGATGTGATAAAATGAATAATAATATAGGATTAAAGTCTTTTTTGATAAGAATGTTTTTTAACGCAAAGATGGCTTTCTCCGGATTGATGTCTAATCTCCTTAGAACCTCATTGACAGTATTAGGCATTACGATTGGCGTGGCATCAGTCGTTAGCTTGATGGGGATTGGAGAAGGAGCTAGAATTGCAGTTGTTAATCAATTTGAGAGCCTAGGACAAAACGTTATTGTCGTAAAAGCAAACGAAGCTTTTTTCAGCTTCCCCGTGGAAGAACATCAAGAGATTTTAGACAGAGTTTCTACCATTAAGTATGCAACTCCCGTAACATCCTCAAAGGAAAATATTCGTTGGAGAAGGTCAAGAGGTGAAATCAATGTGATTGGGGTGAATAGCTATTATCCTGAGATTAAGGACCACGAAACAATCTCCGGAAAATTTTTCTCATCTCTTCATGTTGAGCAAAGATCTCCCGTATGTGTATTAGGATATAATGTTGCAATTTCATTACTAAACGGAAGAAGTCCTGTAGGTCAAACTATTTCTATAGATAATATTAATTTTACAATCACAGGTGTTTTATCTCAAAAAGGAGCCGGAAATGCCGATGATATCGATAATAAAATTATTGTTCCTTATACAACTTCTTTAAAATTGAACGATAAAAGAAGTGTTTCTGAAATATGGGCAAAGTCCTTAAACAATGAAGATGCGACGCTAGCAATCGTTCAGCTTGGACGCATCTATAAACAAAAAATTGAGGGAAGAACATTAAATCCGGTTGAACCTTCAGAAAATACTGATGAAATGATTGGAGAAATGGGTGTATCGATTGAAAAAGTAGAAATGCCTATTGAACCTGAGCCTGAACCTGTAATACCCCCCAAAGATAGCATTTTTTCTTCCGGAGAAGATGTGATTACGATTACGAGTTTAAACCAGCTTGTTGAAGAAGCTAATGACGCAAATAGAATTATGACTTTGCTTCTAGGTGGTATTGCTGCAGTTTCACTATTGGTTGGTGGATTGGGAATCATGAATATTATGCTTGTGGCGGTCAGTGAAAGAACGAGTGAAATAGGGGTTAGAAGAGCCCTAGGGGCTAAAAAATCAGATTTGATGTTTCAATTTGTCTTAGAAGCAATATATGTCAGCATCCTTGGATGTATCGTTGGGATTATTGTAGGAATATGGTTAATCAATATCTTTAAATCTAATGGCTTCGAGGCTGTCTTAAGCTTAGAAGCGGTCAGAATATCAACCGTAGTCGCCATTACATCAGGATTGTTATTTGGAGTATATCCAGCTTATATGGCTTCGAGCCTTCCGCCGGTCGAAGCTTTGAGGAGACAGTAATTTCTGTCTCTTCTTTGTTACGACTTCAAAAATATATCAATTAAGTGTATAATAGAGAAAAGATATTTTACAGGAGATTATTAATGACAAATTTATGGATTGAGAGAAGAAAGAAAATTTTTGAAAAAATGGAAAACGATAGCTTATTAATATTATTTTCGGGAAAGCCGTTGAAAAAATCTGCAGATGCACAGCATGAATTTTATACAAACAATAACTTTTATTATTTAGCTAATATTGATAGGGAAGACGTAGTATTGCTGATAGAAAAAAAAGAAGGTACTCTTAAGGAAATATTATTTATTAAAAAGAAAAATAATGACGTTGAAAAATGGTTTGGCAAGTATCTTACGATAGAAGAGAGTCAAGGCCTATCAGGGATCAAAGAAGTGTTGCATTATGAAGATTTTGAGGCTTACATCATTAAAAAAATAAACCTTTATGCTTACCAAAGCATGTATTTGGATTTGGAAAATGATAATTTTTTCAATTCTAAGAGCCAGGGTCAATTGTTTGCGGATAAGATTATAGATAGATATCCCGGTATTCGTATCAGAAATATATTTTTTGAAATTAGCAATATGAGAAGAATAAAAGACAGTTATGAAATCGAAAGAATAATTGAAGCTATTCGTATAACAAATGACGGGATATCTCATCTTGCAAAAAATATTAAGCCTAATCAAATGGAATATCAGGCGGAGTCTTATTTTGATTTTATTTTAAAACAAAATGGAGCCATTCCTTCGTTTGAAACGATAGCTGCTGCCGGGAGCAATGCGACGACGTTGCACTATATCAGCAACAGTGATGTTATTCGTTCCGAAGATTTAATTCTTTTTGATTTGGGTGCGTCAAAGGACAAATACTCTTCGGACGTTACGCGAACATTGCCTGCAAGCGGAAAATTCACAGAAAGACAAAAGAGCCTCTATTCAATCGTACTTCTTGCTAATAAAAAGGCTATTGAAGCCTGTAAACCGGGTATAACCTTAGATGAGTTGAATGAAATGACAAAAGAGATATTAACTCAGGGATTATTGAATCTAAACCTCATTAAATCTAGAGATGAATTAATCCGCTATTATTATCATGGTGTTTCGCATCATCTTGGATTGGATGTTCACGACGTGGGGGATAGAACCTTACCTTTAAAGGCAGGATGTGTTATAACAATTGAACCGGGATTATATATCAGTGAAGAAAATATGGGAATTCGTATTGAGGACGATATATTAATTACTGAAGACGGTTATATTAACCTGACAAGGGATATTCCTAAGGAAATTGACGATGTTGAAAATATGATGAAGACGTCTTAAAGGAGAATTACTTGAACCTAATTAATAAAATTAAGAAGTTGATAAATACAAACGATCAATGCAATCAGATTCAATTGGCGAGATATGTTATTGCTTCTTACTCCGAATTTTTTTATAATTATTCATTTAATTGTGAACGGCTGTGCTTTTCACAAATAAGTGATGAGATAAAAAATGAAATCAATCAGAGTTATAAAAGTGAAAATGGTCAAGAGATACTGCATCTTGGAGTTTTATATGAAAGCATTTTGCCAAAAGAATTAAAAAAAAAACTCGGACAGGTTTTTACACCGCAAGAAACAATCAAACAAATGATTGATACAACATTGCTCGAGGAAGACTACTTGAAGAATCCGCATTTAAGAATACTTGATCCTTCATGCGGTGCGGGTGATTTTCTGGTGTTACTATATCATAAAATCTTACAAATTATCACAAAAAACGCCAAATATTTTGAAGAGAATCACAATCTTCATCAAGGTAACTTATCGCAGCATATCCTTCTTAATAATCTTTTTGGCTTTGAGATTGATTATTTTACAAAAGAAATGTGTTTAGCCAATATCGCAATTTCATGTCATTCAACCCTGTCTCCTAATATTTTAATTGAAGATTTTTTGTTTTATGATAACGAGAGTTGTTTTGATATAATCATTGGCAACCCGCCCTATATTGGGCATAAAAATTTAATCATAGACCATAAAAAAGCACTTAAATCTTGGTTTTCGGTTTATAATGACAAGGCTGACATCTCGTATTGCTTTTTCGAAAAAAGTTATCAGTGTCTCTTTCCGAGAGGGAAGCTAAGCTTAATTACCTCAAGATATTTTTTAGAAGCAAATTTTGCCGATAAATTAAGAGCTTTTATAACTAAACATTATCAGATTGAAGAAATTGTGGATTTTTCGGGGACAGTGCATTTTAAAAATAC
>JAFGVC010000014.1 GCA_016938195.1 Tissierellales bacterium
AGGCTGCTTTCAAACAGCTTATTTGCTAGGGAGATATTTGAAAAAGACTGACATTAGAAAATTGGGAACAAATAATGCGGGTGCCTCTAATGCAACCATTGTCTTTGGCTGGAAATATGGAATTATAACGGCACTCATTGATATGGGAAAGACAATAATAGCTGTTAACATTGTTGCAGCCCTGTATCCGGATCTTCAACATTTGAAGTTTATTGCAGGCATATTCTGTATACTTGGTCATATTTTCCCCTTCTATCTCCATTTCAAGGGGGGAAAAGGCTTTGCTTCTTATGTTGGTCTTGCGTTGGCAATCAACTGGAAAATTGGATTAACGATGATCATTTTAAGTTTTTTGGTAACGGTAGTGACTGACTATATTGTGGTAAGCACCCTATTATCGACGGCTCTCTATCCTGTGTATCTTTATCTTGAGGGTGAAGATTTTATCGTCATAGGCATGATGATATTACTGTTTTTTCTGATAGCCTTTAAGCACAAAGAAAATATAAAAAAAATCCTCGCCGGTGAAGAGCGAGGATTAAGTACTATTCTTAAAAGAAGTAAAAAAAAGGTTAGTTAATTTCTATTTTGAGTCGGTCTAAAGTTTCATTTGTGGGCTTACCTTCTGAATCCCATCCCATTATTTTAAAATAATCTTGTCTCATAGCTTGGAAGTGATGCTTATCCATTGCTTGTCCCATCATAGCTCCATTTTCTATGGGTTGATAAAGCCTTTCCGGCAAATCTTCGAAAGTAGTATCCACACCATAGCTTGCGTTCAATAATCGGGCCATAGCAATACCTCTTTCACCAATTTCCAAGGCTTCTTGCGCATCAACATCCCATCCTGTGGCACTGTTGAGAAGCGAGAAAAATTTATCCAGCGGTAAAGACCCTCTTGGGGCCGGAATAAAAAAGCATACCCCCGCCATATTTAAAAAACTCCACCATTTCTCCATTTGTGCATAAAAATATGCTTTATTTTGACCATATCCTAACGGGTCTACCGGCTCGGTAATGCCTAACAGCTTGACCGAGTCCAAAATCGGCCCTTCCTTGACCATCATCGTATCATGCGCAGCTTGCATATGGTCTGCTCCTGTAGGTGAAACCGAATAACCTAATCCGACACCCGTTTTGCTGCGTGGATCATGCATCGGTAGCTCTTGTCCTTTAACATGCATTGAAAAAGGTTTGGATTCAGATCCAAAAGTATGCGACATTTCTCTTACCCCTTGTGCAAGCATTTTACCGAAATTCCTATTATAGGCAATATCCTCCAAACAGACGAGTAGTGCTTCTTCATTTCCGAATTGCATATCAAGACCTTGCGTTACTTCTTTGTCAATCATTCCTTTTTCAAAGCACTCCATCGCAAATGAAATGGACCCTCCGGCAGAGATTGTATCCAATCCTAAATCATTACATATCTCATGCGCCTTAGCGATCACTTCAAGATTTCCTATTGCACACATAGAACCCATGGCACCAATTGTCTCATACTCAGGTCCTCCAAATTTCGGATCGACTTTCATTTTTTCGTTATCCACTTGTACCGTTCTTTTACATCGTACTGGGCAAGCAAAGCAGCCTTCTCTCTTTATCAAAATCGTATCGGCCATGGTCTCACCGGAAATTTTTTCCGCCGCTTCAAAGCTTCCATATCTAAAGTTTCTTGTCGGTAAAGTGCCGACTTTACTATAACCGTTAACAATTCCCGCCGTTCCATACAGATAGAGCCCGTAGGAAAGGGGGTTGTCTTTGAAATATCCGGCATACCATTTGCTGATATCCATAATAGCGTCTTCATTCTTAAATTGAATTTTGTTTGTGCCTTTTACCACAATCGCCTTCAGGTTCTTTGCACCCATCACCGCGCCCATGCCACTTCTTCCGCTGGCATGTTTCAAATCATTAATCATACAGGCATATCGAATCTTGTTTTCGCCGGCAGGACCAATTTGTGACATTTTAACGGTTTCATCTCCTACCTCTTCTTTTAATAGACGGTTGACTTCTCCGTTTCTCTTTCCCCATAGATGAGTTGCGTCTCTTATTTCAACCTTTTCATCTTTGATATTTAAATAGACCGGTGTTTCTGATTTTCCTTTGAAAATGATACCGTCCCATCCCGCTTTTTTTAATTCGGTAGCTACAAACCCGCCGGATTCTGACATCCCGAAACCATTCGTAACAGGAGACTTAGCGCCTACAATCAATCTGGATGTTCCGGCATTTGGTATTCCCGTCATTATTCCTGTCATATAATAAAGGATATTGCCATCTGATAGAGGATTTACATCTTTTAGATGCTCAGCCATCATAAAATAACTGATCAATCCTTTTCCACCCATGTATTTTCTCATGGTATCCTCTGAAATAGTGATAACGTCTATTGTTCTTTCCTTGAGATTAACTTCAAGTATTTTACCTGTAAAACCATACATAACCATCGACCTCCTATTTCTTATACTTATAATATATGCTATAACAGGTATGTTTTTCAATGATTATTTGATTTCTTAATCTTAAAACCTCAAATCAGGAGCATTCTCTAAGTAATTTTTCTACGTATTCGTTGTTTACGGCTTTATTTTTTATAGGAATAAAATAGGGGCATCCATTTTCATTATCCTCAAACACCTTGACTTCAATATTGAATACATCCTCTAATACACTTTTGGTAACTATTTCGTAAGGCTTGCCCTCTTTGTATTTTTGGCCGTCTTTGATTACAATGATTTTATCCGAATATCTTGCAGCTTGATTGATATCATGTAGTACCATCACAATCGTTAACCCTATTTGTTGGTTAAGTCTTTTGATGAGCTCGAGGAGCTCAAACTGATGACAAATATCCAAAAATGTTGTCGGCTCATCTAATAGCAATATGTCCGGTTGCTGAGCTAAAGCCATTGCAATCCAAGCTCTTTGTCTTTCGCCACCTGAGAGAGTTATAATTTTTCTATGTTGAAGCTTCTCAAGCTTCGTTTCTGTTATAGCCCAGTCTATGATTTCATAATCCTTTTTATGCAATTTTCCCGTCCAGTTTAGATGGGGATATCTGCCATAACCGATTAAATCCCTTGTCGTAAAATCGTCCGGTGCTATGGGGCTCTGAGGAAGTATTGACATTCTGCGCGCCAAGGCTTTTGAATCAATTTTGCTTATGCTTTTAGACTGCAACCATATATCCCCTGAATCAAGCCTCTTACTTTTTGATAAGGCTTTAAAAATGGTAGATTTGCCACAGCCATTAGGACCTATAATCGATGTTATCGACTCTTTTTTTATTTCAAAGGATACATTCTTAACCGTTTCAATACCCTCATAGCTTAAACACAAATTATTTACCTTTAACACGATTCATCATGCCTCCTCTTAATAAGTATAGAAAAAATGGCGCCCCCAAAATTGACATGATGATCCCCACGGGTAATTCAGCCGGTTGTATTATAGTCCTAGCTACCGTATCACATCCCATGACTAAACAAGCTCCGAACAGAGCACTGGCCGGGAAAAGGTATCTGTAATCAGAACCGATGATGATACGCATCATATGCGGAACGATTAATCCCACAAATCCCAACATTCCGACAACACTGACGGCACTAGCGGCAAGTACAGAGGATATGCCAATCAAAATCATTCTGACACCTTCGACCTTCAATCCTAAGCTAGCCGCTATTTCATCTCCCAACATCAATATATTGATTTTTTTTGACATCAATAACGCCATTATAACGCCAATCATGGCATAAGGCCACATCAGATGAAAATGAATCCAAGTTTTAGCTGACAAGCTTCCTATGGTAAATCCTAAAGTATTGTGTACGCGGTCCGGAAAAAATATTAGAATCGTATTGATGATAGCCCCAACAAAAGACGAAATCGCTATGCCTGATAAAATCATTCTTAGTGGGTTAACGCCATCCTTCCAAGATAATATATATATAATCAATGTCGTCGCAAATGCGCCCAAAAAAGCCATTGGAGTCAATAAATAAGCATACTTTGGCAGTAAAACCAATGTGATTGTCGCAGCCAGTCCTGCACCTGATGAAACACCAATGATATTAGGTGAGGCCAATGGATTTTTCATGACTCCTTGTAGAATGCCCCCTGATAACGAAAGACAAATGCCGGTGGTCGCTGCAACTAAGGTCCTGGGGAGCCTAATTTTCCAGATAATATTCCTATTCAATCCGTCTTTATCTATCAATATCGCTTTCAACACCTCTTTGATCGGAATATGATAGGCTCCCATACTCACACTTGCGATGAAGACGGCAAGCATTAAAAGGCCTAACCCTCCTATAATTGCAATCTTCTGTTTATGCTTTTGATTGAGGGCTTCCGGAGAGGGTTTATTGGCCACCACCAAACACCTCAGGGTAAACAATTTTAGCTAGCTCTTCAAAGGCCTCAGGATATCTTGCATTAGGCTTATACATGAATAAATCCTTAGGCAAGTAGTATATTCGACCTTCTTTTACGGCTGTCAAACTATTCCAAGCTTCATTCGACACAATATCTTGCTCTACTCGCGCTTTGCACTCTTCCACATCCCCCATGGTCGTAATCAAAACAAAATCAGGATCTCTTTCAAGCAAGATTTCCATGCTGAAATCGACTTTGTTAGCGCCTTCAATCCCTGCATCTCCTGCAATATTGATGACACCTAAAAACTCAGCCATATCGCCTGTCAGTGAATTTGGAAGCTCGCACATGACATTCTTTGCGGATGAATAGAGAATAACAGCCGAGGGTTTATTTTCAATTTGGCTTGCTTTATCAATAATTTGTTGTACATCATTTGTTATTTGAGCAATTTTTGTATCATAAATATCTTGTTTATCTAGAATTTTAGAAAACAAATATAGATTTTGTTTAAAGCTTTCATAAGGCTCAATATTGCCACTAATTAAAACATACTCAATGCCATTATCTTCGAGGATTGGTATCATCTCAACCTGAGAACTAAATGTCGATGATAAAATAACCAAATCCGGTTCAAGTGCTATGAGTTCTTCCATGCTGATTGCACTGCTCTTTCCAAGTGACGGTACATCCATCGCTTCGGGTGGTACATTTGTAGTCCCATCCACTCTCGCAATGGCTTCTCCTCCTGCCAAATACCATAAATCAAGGATTGAGTTCATTAAGATTACAGCCTTTTGCGGTTTCTTCGTTACTGTCAATTCGCCTTCAGTACTTAAATAAGTTACGGTGGTATCTGTTTCTCCAACAATGAGCTCCGGATAGAGATTTTCAATTTCAGACTCAACCGATGTCGTCGTCACCTCTTGAGCTTGTCCTTGATTGCAAGCTGTAAAGCTGGTTAGAATGAAAATTGCTGTTAGGATATAAATGATTGTTTTTTTTAAATTCATGATTTTCCTCCAATTTTAATATAATGATCTATTAACGATGTCTTCAATGTGGTTATAAACCTCACCATAATTCAAAAAAGGTCTCTCAAGCACAAGCAACTCGCAGCCTGTTTCCTTGGCGGCATCCATTTTTTCTTGCACTCCTCCAATTTCTCCGCTGTCCTTTGTAACGAGATAGGCTATTTTGTAGTCGTTGATGAGAGCCTTATTCAATTCTGTAGAAAACGGACCCTCCATTGCAATGATGTTTTTAGGCTTCAATCCCAAATCAATTGATTTCTGTATCACACTTGGGAGAGGCAAAATTCTAGCATATAATCTCTCTCGTTCAAGATTTTCTGTAAAGATGCTCAAATGGTTGCTGCCGGTCGTTAGCAGAATATGACCTATTTTTGTCATAAGATACCCAACCATCTCCTCATATTTCTTGAAAAACATGCATTCGTCTTGTCCGCGTTTTACCAGGCGAGCTCTTTCATATCTCATATATCTTATCTTCATAAGCTGGCTTATACGAATTAAATTTTCACTAATAGTTACAGCATAAGGGTGCGTAGCATCAATAATTGTTTTTATTCTTTCCATGACGAATATCTCAGCCATCTCCTTGATTTCCATTGGCTTGGCATATATTTTGATGTTTATATCTTTTCTGATTAAAGACTTGCCGTAATCTGTGGCTGTAAAAACAACGATCGAAATATTCTTGTCCAATAATTTTTCAATTATTTCTCGTCCGTCTCCGGTACCGGCAAAAATAGCAATCATAGCCTATATCCTCTCGGCGTAATCATTTGATTTCCTTTTGAATAGGTTGTGCTATTGCCAATAATGACTGTAGCTGTCATGTTAATCTCATGGTCACATAGCTTTTCCAAGCTTGTAATTTTAACGCTTTGATTTTTTCTGCCAGCATCAGACACTATGCCTGAGACTGTATCCTTAGACCTGTATTTAAGTATAATATCCCTTGCATTTTCAATATGCTTTGTCCTTCCGTTGCTCTTAGGGTTATACAGTACAATCACATAATCCCCCTCTGCGGCTAAATGAAGTCTTTTTTCAATAAGCTTCCAATCTGTTAACAAATCACTCAAACTGATTGTGGCAAAATCATGCATTAAAGGAGCTCCTAGCAATGCGCCACACGAACCTGACGCAGAAATTCCCGGAATAACCTCTATCTCTTCAAAGTCAAGGACGCCTTCAGCTACTTGGTAAACCAATCCGGCCATGCCGTATATGCCGGCGTCTCCACTGCTAACTAAAGCCACCTTTTTTCCCTGATTTGCTATTTCAACAGCTCTTATGCAACGATCTGTTTCTTTTTTCATGCCGAAATCCTCGCAATAAGCTTCCGGAAATATATTTTTTACTAATTGAATATATTTTTTGTATCCGATAATCACATCGGCCTCTTCAATGGCTTTATAGGCCTTGAAAGTCATGTTGTCCTTGTCTCCCGGACCTATTCCTATAACGTATAGCACTTCTTTTCCTCCCATATCGACAGTGTCATGCCATCTTTACATTCTTTTTCACTGATTTTCCTTCCCATGTTTGAAGCCATATATCCACTAATTTCGCAAACTGAGGAGACGCCAACTGTTTTTTTGACAAAATCCGATTTTGTAAATAGCTCTTCATATTTTTCCATTTCCTCGGCAGAATAAGTAACAAAACCCACCTTGTATTTTTGACAAAATGCTATTAATCCTTGTTCATCCTTTTTTATGTCAATTGTAGCCACCTTTCTAATTGATTTAGAATTGATATTGTGATGCTTTAATTTTTCGAGTACATATTTTTCTATGTCTTCAAAAGATGTCCCTTTTCGACAACCTATACCTAATACAATGTTTTTAGTGAACAGCACGACGTCTTGAGATTGCTTTTTAACAACATTCTTATTGGTTACAATGATGCTAGCCAATATATCTTGGCTTTCCTCTTTTTCTAGGACAATATTGTCAGATAGATTAACATTATCAAGATTTATATAGGCATCTAATCTTATTGCAATTTTTTTCTGATCAATGATGGCTGCAGTTACTTCTTTCGCATTTTTAAAGGAATGTATACTGCAATCTAAAGCTAATGCTAAAGTATCAACAGCCGTTTTCCCCAACACATCTGACGTTGTTGTAATCACGGCTTGTCCGCCTATTTTTTTAGCCAGCTGCCTTGTTTTTTCATTTGCTCCACCTAAGTGACCGGATAGCAGGCTAATGACATATTGGCCCTTTCCATCCATTACTATGACGGCCGGATCCACCGATTTATGTTCGATGTAAGGCGCAATCACTCTTACCACAATACCTGTCGACATAATGTATATCAGCGTTTCATACTCATCGAATAAGAATCGGCTAAAGGCTTCGAGGCTATTAATGATTGGTTTTTCATCCGAAACAATATATTTTTCAAGTGTATAGATATCTACTTCAAAATTATTCCTTATTCTATGTGCGGTATTTAATCCTTCGCGTGACAAAGTGATGACGGCACATTTGTCTATATTATCCATCATTCACCCCTTCTGTATTCATGAGAAAAGGTCTTATCATAAAGCTTTGATTTTTCGTATTCTGTCCGAATAAAATCCCCAACCAGTATCTGAGCAGTTTTTGTTATTCTATGCTCTTTTACTTTTTCAGCAAGATTGCCAAGCTGACACAATATAATTTCCTCATCCGGCCAAGTCGCTTTTTTAACAACAGCTACCGGTGTTGCGATGTCATAATGAACGGTTAGCCTTTTGACAACTTCATCTATCATGCCAACAGACAAAAATAGTGCCATGCTTGCCCTATGCTTCGCTAAGTCTTCTAATTTTTCTTTATCAGGGACCTCTGTTCGTCCCTCCAGACGCGTGCAAATAACCGTCTGAGTTACTCCGGGAAGCGTAAATTCTCTCTTAATGGCGGCCGCTGCTGCCGTAAATGAGCTCACACCCGGAATCACCTCATAAGATATCCCTTCTGCTTCTAAAGCATCCATTTGTTCTTGTATAGCACCATATATAGACGGGTCTCCTGTATGAATCCTCGCTACCGTTTTACTTTCTTTAACTGCATTTTTTTCTACCTCCAGCACCTGTTGGAGATTCATTTCTGCACTGTTATATATCTTTGCATTTTTTTTGTTATATGACAGTATTTCCTGATTAACAAGTGATCCTGCATAGATGAGCACATCTGCTTCTTCTATTATTTTAGCTCCCCTAATCGTAATCAAGTCCTTCGCTCCCGGACCTGCTCCGATAAAAAACACTTTACTCATCAGCCTCTCCTTTTCCCTGAAATAATCGTGATGGGATTATTAGCTATCATCATGGTATAACCTGCTATTTTTTTCCCCTTAGAAATACTAACTTGTGTGATATCTATTTCTTCATACATATACTTTTCAAAGCACTTTAGCAATCGATGCATACTTTCAATTGCGATGGTGTTGCCAACCACAAAGCCTTCATGAGACAGATGCCCTTCCAACCATTGAAATATTTCGTCTAAATTTTTACCACTGCCACCAATAAATACGCTGTCAAATATTTCATCCGGCAAATCCTTTGGCGCTTCTCCGTGGATGACATTAATATTTTCCACCTTAAACTTTTCAATATTTTTCTTTATTAATTCAACAGCTTCCTTCTGTTTTTCTATAACAGTCACCGCTACGCTTTTAGATGACAAAGCAAATTCAATAGCCGTTGCACCTGTTCCTCCTCCTATGTCCAGTATTTTAGAATTGCTTGCTACTCTCATTTTGGATAAGGAAATAATTCGGATTTCTTCTTTGGTCATAGGCGCTGAGCCTCTAATCCATTCATTCATTGGACACCACCACGGCATTTATATGGCTCGTATTATAAAGCATGCCTTCCTCTATCGTCATTTTCACAATATTTTCATTTTCATAGGATAAATTTTCGCCCACATAAAGCGTCGAAAAAGGGAGCCTTCTAACACTAATCTCCTGTGCAATTTTTGCAGGATTCCAATCTTGATCGGTTAATATACCGATCGTCGTATATTGATTGACCTGATGCCATATATCAGGTGATCTCCCATGCAAGCTTGTGAGTAGGCTGTTTTCGTAGCTAAGGCCCAGCCTTGCATACAAGTATTGCAAAGAACTGATTCCCGGAAGAATATGAAGCTCTGATCTTTGAAAATGCCTCTTTAGAAAAGATGTGAAGCTATAAAAGCTTGCATCTCCGGATACTAGAATTGATATCTCACGATTCATTCTGTGTTCATCAATCCACTTTATAATCTGTTCATAAGGCATTGTCAGAAGAATTCCTTCTTGATTATCAGAACAGTATCTTTCAAGATATCTCTTTGCAGCTATTAATACCTCTGATCTTTCAATCATTTCCCGGGAAATAGGCAGGACATATTTTTCACTTCCCGGACCCATACCAATCACATTAATTTGTTTCAATTTTGAACCCCTCCATCAATTTCTGCGCCCCTGAGCTTTCGCCTAAAAATCCAAATTTTTCACTGAAAATAATGACTTCCACATTCATATCCCCGTGTACTCTTTGTCGGCAACATTCAGCCGCCTTTTGACTAATATAGCTATATATAGCTAATCTTTGATCGTAAACATACTCAATGGCTTCATCCGTAGTGTTGGATGATAAAATTTTCACCAGGGTTTCTTTTGTGTATCCGCAAATTCCTGCATAAGCGGCAATCGTTTCTAATCTGCCGTCTGCATATTTGCTATGTGTCTGAAAAACACCCGCCGCTAGCTTTGTCATTTTTCCGGCATGTCCAACAAACAAAATGTTTTCTATTCCGGTATCTCTGGCTTTTTCAAGCGTATCGCCTACATAATTGCTGATTTTGACCATGGATGATTCAGATAAACCTTGCTTCCTGATATAATGCAATCCATAATTACCAGGAGTAAAGATAAGGCTTTTATTCCCTTCCTCTGCTAAAATCTTGATTTCAAGCGCAAGCGATTCCTTCAAAGCATCTTCTGACATGGGTTCAACAATCCCTGTAGTACCAATAATCGAAATGCCACCCACAATGCCAAGCTTAGGATTAAATGTTTTTTTAGCTATTGCTTCACCTTTTGGAATCCAAAGCGTGATTTCAACGCCCTTATTTTTCGGAAGAATTTTTTCAACCTCTTTTTTGATCATTTTCATCGGCACAGGATTGATTGCCGGTTGACCAACTTCCACAGAGAGTCCTTTTCTTGTGACCCTACCAATGCCAATACCCGTCTTTACTAGAATGCCATTTTCAATCCATCTGGCCTTTGCATAGATCTCAATACCGTCTGTCACGTCAGGGTCATCGCCACTGTCCTTAACCACATGACACGAAGCCTCTTCAATATTAAATTCATGCGTGCATATGTCAATCTTTAAATTCCATTTCAAGGGTGTTTCAATTTCGACCTCATGTTGCACCTTTTGATGGATAAGAATAGCTAGAGCGCCTTTGGCCGCAGCAGCTGCACAGCTTCCGGTTGTGTATCCGTATCGAAGGCGTTTGCCTCCCTTATCAATATATTTTTCCAGCATATTATACCAGCTTCATAACGGCATTAATGATGGCAGCTCCAATTGCACTTCCGCCTTTTCTTCCTTCAATAGCTATATATGAAAGGTCTTTTCTCGCCATCAGCGCCTCTTTGGATTCCTTGGCGCCTACAAAGCCTACCGGAACACCTATAATGACCTTTGGAATAATTCCTTTTTCATCAATCAGCTCAAGAAGCCTAAACAAAGAGGTCGGTGCATTTCCAATCACATAGATATCTATTAGACCGAATAAATACGCTTTTTCAACGGCCGCCATCGATCTTGTCATATGATTTTTTTCCGCCATATGATATATTTCTTCGTCTTTGATATAGTTAATCACTTCACAGCCAAGCCTTTCAAGATTTTTCTTATTGATTCCCTGCTGAATCATAGCTGTATCTGCATAAATACGACATCTCTTTGAAATAACTTCTATACATTTTTCGATTGGATTCTCATTGAATCTAATCAAGTCCTCCATCTCAAAATCTGCTGTGGTATGTATGATTCTTTTAATGACTTTGAGCTCTTTATCATTAAAGTTTGAAGGGTTCTTCATTAGCCCATGGATGATATCCATACTTGTATCTTCAATTTTCATTGGATTTTTAATATATTCAAACATGTTACCTCCTGTTATTTTTATGAGCTATCGCTTGATGATAGACTTTTTCTATGAAATTTATGTTTGCATAATAGTGAAAATGCGCATAAGTGCTTATTCCGTTTCCCTTTATATAACCACCTTGCCATTCTTTCGTTTTAATGTTCTTTTTATCCTTCCAAATTTTCAGCGCTTTATTTTCATCAATACTAGCCTTCGATCTATGAAACTCATGTATTCTAATAGTGTCTCCTATGTTTCCGTAAATACATTTTGAAGCTATTTCTGCCGTTGCATATCCAAATCTTTGTAGCTTCGACGTCATCTCGGTATATCCCTTCAAGAATCCAATCATCTGATATTTATCACCTGTAAAATCAATCAGTTCTTCAGCCAGATACATCATACCTCCGCACTCAGCGAGGTAGGGTGTTCCGCAGGCCAGCCTGTCACCGATATCTCTGCGGATTGCACCATTATCCTGCAGTTCGTCGGCAAACACCTCCGGAAACCCTCCTCCAAAGAGTAACAGATGTAAATGATCAGGGAGAAATGAACTTTGAAGCGGACTGAATTCAATAAATTCAGCGCCCATTTCCTTCAACAAATCTATATTATCTTCATAATAGAAGTTAAAGGCCTTGTCTTTTGCTAAGCCTATCCGTATAGGTTCTTTTCGAGGAATTTCAATTTTTTTTACATCAAGCTCCCTTGCTTCTTTAGAAAGAGCTATCAATCCTTCAAAATCTACCGTCTTTTTCAAGCTTTCCTTAAGTTTTTCCATTTTTAGCCCCAATTGTAGGGTCTCATAGGCGGGCAATAAGCCTAGATGTCTCTCAGAAATTTCAACTTCATCTATTTTTTCAATATAGCCATACACCTTCACTTCCGTGTAAGCTTCCACTGCTTCTTTTAATAGTGCATAGTGGCCGTGCCCAACCTGATTAAAAATGACTCCTTTTACCATCACTTCAGGCATGAGTTCCGCATAACCTTTGACAATAGCCGCCGCACTGCCGGCCATTCCTTTCCCATTAACGATGAGTACTATCGGTAGTCCCAGAATTTCTGCCAGATGAGCCGTACTCCCTTTTTTATCTCCTATCTCCTTGCTGTCATAAAGCCCCATGACACCTTCGACAACTGATATATCACTATGAGAAGCATTTTTATTAAATAGATATTTTACCGTTTCTTCATCATTAATCCACGTGTCTAAATTTCTGCTCTTATTTCCGGTCACAAAGGTATGGTACGCTGTATCGATATAATCCGGTCCCGTCTTAAAAGGCTGAACCTTCATATAATCTGACAATACCGCCATGATGCCTAAGGACAGCGTTGTTTTTCCTACGCCGCTATTTGTGCCGGCAATGACAAATCCATTATTCATCATTTTCTCCAATCCGCATGATATGATTTTTTTGATCAATCCGTACTTTTGTGATTGATCCGTTTTTACCTACAAGTTGCTCCATCTTGATTTCTTTCATGGCTTTTCCCTGTATGTGGTTTATATAAAACTCTATGGAAGTCCCATGTGTTACGATAGCGATGTTATCGTTATTCTCATCCACAATTCGGTTAATGGTATTGACGATTCTTGTCATACCTTCTTCAAAATTTTCTCCCCCCGGAATCTTCACCTTCCAGCTTTCTTGTAGCCAGGCATGCCATTGCTCTTGATATTTTTGCTTGATTTCATCATAGGTCATCCCCTGCCAGACGCCAAAATTAAATTCCATCAGCTCAGGCACCGTCACACATTCAAGCTTCAATCGATCACCAATGATTATTCCTGTCATCAATGCTCTGGAGAGAGGGCTGGTATATAGCTTAGATAATCTACAATCCTTCAAACGGACCGCGAGCTGCTTAGACTGCTCCACACCCGTCGCGTTCAACGCAACATCTGTCTGTCCTTGCATTCGATATACAGTGTTCCAATCAGTTTGTCCATGACGTATGAGATAAAGGATCATTTTTCACCACTTTTCTGAAATATTTACAGTTTTGCATTCATTTTTTGTCAAATAATTTAAAAATAAAAACACACCATCAGAGATAGTGTGTCAACATCATAATCAACACTTACTTCCCTCCGAAGCAGTTACGTTTACATCCTATGGCAGGTCTCCTGACTCACAATCGTCCTACTCTTCCTACCTTCCCGTTTTCACAGTGGTATATTGGAATTTCGTCATGCTTACAGTAGCGGGGGCTGTAGAGGATTTTCACCTCTTTCCCTCTTAGCTTTCAAAAGAAAGAACCATAAAATTTATTTACTTGTCTTTTATATTATAATGCCTGTCATTAAAAAAATCAATATTTATATGAAATTATTCTTTGTTTTTTTACACGGTCGGCAATTCTAATGATTTATTCTCTGTCAACAGGCATCACTGTCCTAACAGACGCTCCTCAGTAAAATTTAACAAAACAATAATGATTTCTTTCTTGAAATATGATATGCTTTTGGCTAAATCATAATCAGTATTAATAACGGGAGCAGATTATGAATAAAACATTATTGAAATTTAAGCAAAAAAAATCTATCCAGCTAGCCAATACACTCTTCATTTTACTCCGCCCAATCGTAAAAAGGTTTTTTGATAATCGATTCAATGTTCAACTGATTATAAATGAAGCGTTTGGTGAAAATGAACCTTATATTATTATTGGTAATCATGTCACAGCTGAAGATCCAATTATTATTAATAGTGTTTCTGATAAATTGATTCGTTTTATTGCTTCGGATACAAATTATGACAATCAGCTCAAAAAATTCCTTCTAAATCTTTTTGGAAGCATCCCTTTTGCAAAGAGAAATTTCGATATAAAAGCGATAAAGCAATTATTGAATTATTTAAAGGATGGCTATCCTGTTGGGGTTTATCCTGAAGGGGGTAGAAACTGGAACGGCGAAACAGATGAGTTGATTTTTTCAACAGCTAAGCTTATCAAGCTTGCAAAGGTCTCCGTATATACGGCTCTGTGCCGGGGTGGCTATTTATCTAAGCCTCGATGGAGTCAATACTATAAAAAGGGCATCTATGAGCTTGAAATAACAAAAACACTAACTGCACATGAAGTCATTGAAATGAGTGTTGATGAGATTTTCGAAAAAATAAAAGCCTCTACCAATCACAATGACTATGAATGGCAACGAGAAAGAATGATACCTTTTGATGGTAAGAGACGTGCTGAGAATATCGAAAGAATACTATACATGTGCCCAAGCTGCGAAGCTTTAAATAGTATTGTTTCTATAGAAAACGAATTTTATTGTAAGCATTGTCACGCTACTCATGAAATAGATAAATACGGGTTTATAAAAGGGAATGCCTATGATAATGTCGCTCAATGGGATTGGTGGCAAAAAGAAAAGCTGGCTACTTTATGTCAAAACGGGGAAATTAATCTGGAAAGTCAACAAATTCATATGCAAAAATTCTATAATAACAAGAAAATTTTTGACGGCTTTGTAGATATTACATTAGACTCTGAGCAGTTAACCCTCAACGGAAAAGGTATGATAGAGAAGTTAAGGATAAATCAAATTAAATCGTTTAGTGTTACCTTACTTGATATATTAGAATTTTACAACGATCAAAATGTAAAATATAGAATGATTTTGGATCCCAAAAAGAATATTTCAATAAATTTGCTGTATAACTCAGCAATGCTAATAAAAAGGAGTATAAGGGAATATGCGAAGTGATTGGATTATAGTTATCAATATTCTTTATATTTTTATTTTCATGTTTATTGCAAAATTAATCAAAGAAAAATTAGGAATATTTCGAAGTATTATTGTGCCTACTGCTTTATTAGCAGGGATGCTTGGACTTATTTGTGGTCCTGAGGTTTTAGGAATAATAAACTATGACCTGAAATTTTATGAATCAATTGTATTTCATTTTTTGGGCATTGGTTTTATAGCTCTATCCTTATCAGAAAAGCATACAAAGCAAAGAGTTAACTCCGCTAATGCAGGGTTGTTTATTTTGTCAACCTATTGTTTTCAAGCATTAATTGGCATGCTAGCTTTAGTCTTTTTAATTAAGTTCGTTCGTCCTGATTTGTTTGTTGGCTTGGGCTTAATGCTCCCACTAGCCTATGGACAAGGGCCAGGCTTTGCTTCTGCTATTGGTAGCTCTTGGGATCGTGTTCTACCCTTTGGTTTTGTTAATCAGTTTGGTTTAACACTTGCCACCGTGGGTTTTCTGGTCGGTGGTGTCATTGGTATTATCCTATTGAATTACTATGGAAAAAAATATCAAATAAAAAATTATAACTTAAGAAAGCTTAAGGGAATTCAACGTGAGAATTTAACCTTTACTTCTGTATCAGAAATAAATTTTTACGATATGCTTACAACTCAGATAGTTTTAGTTTCGGTTGTCTATTTTGTAACCTACTATTTAATGACCTTCATAGATAATAGCCTTTCCAGCCTAGGGGATATTGGCGCCACGATAGGTAGCTTAGTAAGGGGCTTTAATTATTTATTCGGTATTATCCTTTCGATATTCCTTAAAAAAATATTAGAAATATTAAATAATAGAGGCTCGCGCGCACAAGAGCTACTGGATAGTTATCTTATGAATAATATAGCATCCTTTTCCTTTAATATTATGATTACTTCATCTGTAATGGCCATTTCCATTACGGCTGTTAAGGATTATTGGGAGCTTTTATTGGTTGTCAGTGTCGTTGGGGCTATTGGTACCCTATTATTTGTTACCTTCTTTGCTAAGCACTCCTTTACAGAAAATAATCTTCTTTACTCATTGGCAATGTTTGGTATGCTAACCGGTACAGCCTCCACCGGACTAGCTTTGCTTAGAGGACTTGATCCTGACCTAAAATCAGATGTTGCCGATGATCTTGTGTTAGGAAGTGCTATAGCGGCTCCTCTTGCCATACCTTTGATGGTTATATTAGGTCAACCAATCATTGGTTATAAAACAGGTAACCCCATATACTACTGGATTACATTCTTTAGCATTTTAATCTATGTAACTATCGTTATGGTTGTTATGCTTCTAAGGATAAAAAGAAAAACGAATAGAGCTAGCACTTAGTATTTATTGGTATGTATTTTTGAATAGTCTAGCTTGTCCAACTGATTAGGTGCCCGTTCATCAGCGGGATACCCGACAGATAATATAGCTAACACTCTCGTTTTTTCAGGAATATTAAGCATCTCCTGCATCTTTTTTTCAGAAGAAATCCCTTCTTCATGATGAAACATGCGATTGCGAATCTGTATCCAGCAGGAACCAAGTCCCAGAGCATGCGCCGTATAGTGAAGCGTTGCCATGGCAATACTTGCATCTTCGATCCAGATATCCGATATTTCATCATCAGCGCAAACTACAATACCTAGCGCTGCTTTTTCAAGCATCTTTATGCCATGAGGTTTAACTGTTGCCAACTTTGCCAATGTCTCTCGCTCATCCACAAAGATATATTCCCATTCCCTTTTGTTTTTTCCCGTAGGACTAAGAAGAGCCGCTTGTTTTAAAATATCTATTTTCTCTTTTTCAATGGGTTGCTCTGTATAGTCTCTGATACTGCGTCTGCTAATCAATAACTCTATCATATGTTTCCTCCGTGTTTTTGTAATTTACCTACTTGTTTTTTCTTAGTTCCTTAAAAAAATCCTTTAGCATTTGCGAGCATTCCTCCTCTAAAATCCCTGTTTCGACTGTTATCTGATGATTTAACTTAGGCTCATTGACAATGTCGAAAATTGATCCGCATGCACCGGTTTTTGGATCTTTTGTTCCAATCACCAAATGATCAATTCTGGCATTGACTAGTGCACCTGCGCACATCGCACAGGGTTCAAGTGTCACAAACAGGGTACATCCTGTCAGTCGCCATGAATTTAGGTGGGCACACGCCTCTCTGATAGCTGCCATCTCCGCATGCATGGTAGCGTCATGAGTCGCCTCTTTCTGATTGAAGCCCCTACCAATCAGTTTACCTTCTTTGACAATAATTGCACCAACAGGAATTTCACCTATGTCATATGCTTTTTTCGCTTCCTCTAAGGCTTTGTTCATAAAATATTCATTCATATGGCGTACCCTCTTTTCCCTCTTACAGATACCTCTCCCGATAACAAGCATTCAAGCTCGCCGTTTTCCCTTTCAACAACTAACTCACCCTCATCATTTAGGTCTAAAACGATGGCTTGATTAATCTTACCCGGCTTAATAATTTGCACCTCTTGTCCAATCAAAATAGATTTTTCTCTGCATATGTCGATAGCTTCAGTTCCTTTTCCATCTCTTATTAATGCACGGTACAGGCTTTCAAAATAATTGATGATTTTACCGCAAAGTTGTTTTCTGTCAATTTGTTGTCCTGTTTCAATTTTAATCGACGAAGCTTTTTCCTTTAATTCGTCCGGGAAATCTTCCGGGTCAAGATTGGCATTGATGCCGATACCCAAAACGATATAATGAACTTGATTGATTTCAGCACTCATTTCTGTCAGTATTCCACAAATCTTTTTCTCATTGAGGATAATGTCATTTGGCCACTTTACCCTAAAATCAAGCGCCATTTCTAATCCTGCCTTTATAACAGCTGCTGCACCAAGCTGGGTAATGACGGCTACTTGGCCAGGATTGAGCTGCGGTCTTAAAATAATAGAAAACCAAAGTCCTTTATGCTTGGGAGACATCCAATTTCTGCCCAGCCTTCCTCGCCCGGAGGTTTGCTCTTCACTCACGACAATGGTTCCATGGTCTGCACCTTGCTCGGCAAGCTTCTTTGCTACCGTATTAGTTGATGTGAGCGTGTCAAAATGAATAATCTTTTGACCTATTTCACAAGTATTTAAATGCTTCATAATCTCATTCTCCGTCAATAGATCCGGTGATGAGATAAGTCGATAGCCTTTTCTGGATACCGCCTCAATATGATAGCCTTCCTCCTTCAGTAGCTTAATATGCTTCCATATCGCAGCCCTACTGACACCAAGAGCTATGCTTATCTCCTCTCCTGAGACAAATCCATCTTTTATGTTCAGAAATTTTAAGATATCCGTTTTCATAGTCACTCCATAATATAAATTGTAAACCTTTAATATATAATTGTTGACAATCATCCGTTGCTAATGTAGTATTGTAAACATAAGTGTAATGTAGGTTTACGATATTATATCATCCATCGATAGATGTTGACAAGGAGATTCTATGAAACTAACACCCCTTAACATGATTTTGACTGGGCTTTTTGCCGCTATGACGTCGATTGGTGCATTTATCAGTATACCGGTAGGTCCTGCACCCATCACGATGCAACTGTTATTCACTCTTTTATCTGGTATGCTTCTAGGGGCTCGTCTAGGGGCTTTGTCTCAGATACTCTACACCTTCATGGGCCTCATCGGATTACCTGTATTTGCTGGAGGCACCGGAGGTTTTTCTTACATCTTTGCACCTTCCTTTGGATATGTCTTAGGCTTCATTGTGGCCGCCTTTGTGGTTGGCAAAATTCTTGAGAACAATGAGAAGCCTACTCTCATCAAAGCTTTTCTGACTTGCATTTTGGGAGTTACCCTCATCTACGCCGTAGGTTATCCATACTTATACCTCGTCCTTGCCAAAATCAACGGAGCTCCTGTGACGCTAGCTGGACTTCTAAAGCCTGCCGTCCTTATATTTCTTCCGGGTGATCTCCTCAAATCGTTGATTGCAACAATGATAGGTGTCAAACTTATGCCAATAAAAAGAACCTCCTCTGTACGTTAGAGGAGGTTCTGCCTTATCTTAAGCTCTCTAGATAGCTGAATGTATTCACAAATTTTTCTGAGATATTGATGCTGATATAGTTTTTATAAAAATCTTTTGTTGCATCAAACCCAATCTCAAGATAATAGTGTGATGTTAGATCCTCTTTTGTAGTTTCAGGGACTTCTCTCTTGTAGGAATAGTAATTATCTTGAATATAATACTCATCCTTTGATTGAATGGCAAAATTTAAGCCATTACGAAAATCTTGAAGGAAATTGTCATAATCTTTAGCTAGATTTTTTCTTAAAACGTCCATGTCCAAATCCTCTAATGTGATAACGTCTCGTTGGGTGTTATAATCTAAAGGCTCATAATGAACATTAACGTTTGTTATATCAAGCGAATCATAATAGTTATCGTCATAAACAAAGGCTAGTTTTTTGTTCTTAAATTCATCGGAATTTATCAAATTTAGGATGAAATCATCTTTACTCCCGTCATAATCCGGAGTTGAATTCAGCGTATAGTATCTGTATAATTTATCTCCATTTTTATAATAATAAACAATCGTGAAATTAACATATTGATAATATTCTTGATTTTTAATTAATTCATGATGAAAGTCAATAATGTTTTGCACGGTGTCTAGGTCTTCATAAAGGACAATATTGTCTGATTTTCGAACTTTTTCTTCTGAAGCATTATAAATATCCAATACTTCCTCATGATTTCCCAATACAACTTGCGTATTTTCTCCTAAATATACCGCACTGATTTCCGACGCCACAGGCACTTTTGCTTCAAAGCGACTCGTTGTAACATCCGCTATCCCTATAAATAGGATGAAAAATACCATGAATCCCGCAAAAAGCTTCAACGCATAACGGCTAGGTCTGAACGATTTTTCAAGCACAGAGTTGATTAAGTAAAAGGCTAAGGCCGAAAGTATAACAAACGACACCATTTTAGCAATAAAACTACCATCATAAATCACTTGCAGAAATGCAATCGGCACAAGTGAAGCCACAAGCAAAGAAATCAAGCTTTTGAACCCATCCGAAACAACAAAATCACCTGTTCTTTCATTTTTTCTTCGCTTACTTAAGATGACCGTCAATAAATATAGCCCTGATAAAACAACGGCTAATACAACGAAATAGGAATAGTCAAATTTTTCTTCCGCGTATTTGACAAAATATAAAATGTCAATTCGATATATTTTTTCAATAAAGTTGTTAAATAAAATCCTTGAATTAAATCCTACAGCTATCTCCTGTGTAATCTGGAAAAAATAATTTATAATTGCCAAAAAAGATAAAGGCAACGTAAAATTAAT
>JAFGVC010000087.1 GCA_016938195.1 Tissierellales bacterium
GACTTGCTCATTTTATGCTGAAATGAAATTGTATCCAGAGAAAATACGCTTTCAATATTCTTTTTCATGTAATCAATAATATCATCTACATCTCCAAGCATTGCCGGTTTATCATTCATTAGCATACGTAATAATCGGATTGCGATAGTGACACTCAACTGCTCTAATATTAAGAAGTAGCCAGGTTGCTTGCTTTCATATTCACTGATGTATTGCTGTATTAATTCAATCACAGTTTCATCTAATGTTATAACATCATGATTTATCACCATTGTCTTGGATTTATATATAGCATACATAACTTCTTGAAAAAACTCTCTTTCGAATTGGATATTGATAAATTCTATACCTGTTATCAAAAAATTAGTACCATGCTTTTGCTCAGAATCAATTGCCACCATCTGATTAGGCAAAAAATCTATCCTCTTTCCATCGAGAATAAATCCCTCAATGGCTGAGCGTGCAATGACAAATTCATAATTTGTGTGCGAGTGCACTCCTTTTAAAACATGTGTTGGTCCTTCCGATTTAAAAATTGTCATTTTATTACTTGGATATATTTTCATTTGGCCATCATCGGTTATAAAATTAGGCAGAGGCGCTTTAGCCATACTGTTTTCCTTCATTTTTTCAGCTCCTGAATATTTTTATCTTTGCTAGTATCCTTATAATCGCAGCTTTAGATAACTCTCTGTGAACAGAACTAATAACAACTTTTAGGAGATAACACATATTATCACCTAAAACCCATCACAGCATAAAGGACAGCCCTAGTTGTCCCCAAAAGAATACTTGTCGGTATAATAGGAATTAGACCCATCAAACCAATATGATGCCGAAAAACAGAATCACACATTGAGTTTTTTATAGTCTTTTTCTGTAAACATTAATTTAATAAACATTGTGCTCCTCCATTAACTAACTGAAAATAAATGCCAATCCTTATAATGAATGCATTACATTAATATTGCACTACATAGGGCTATGATTTATAAATCTGTTTACCGTTATTTCGTCACAGTCGTGCAAAAAATCCGTACTAATTCGGGATCAAAATGAGTGCCGGACTCCGCCATAATAATTTCGATGGCACGCTGATGAGAAAAAGCCGGCTTATACGGCCGAACATTGACAAGTGCGTCATAGACATCTACAATCGCCATGATTCTAGCTGACAAAGGTATATCATAACCCTTAAGTCCTTGCGGATATCCCTTTCCATCAAAATGCTCATGATGAGAGCTCGTAATTTCTATCCCTAACTGGACAAAATAATTTTGTGGATACTGAGCATGAAGCTTGCTTAATGTATTAGCACCAATTTGTGAGTGTGTTTTCATAATTTCAAATTCCTCTTGATTTAGAGGCCCTGGTTTATTGAGAATTGCGTCTGAGATACCTACTTTTCCGATATCATGAAGCACACTAGCAATTTCAATGACACGGCAGAATCTTTCCTTGTCCATCTGAGTTTTAAAATATGTTATCGGTAACGCTTTCGCAAAGCGATAACACAATTTTCCTACACGATCAATATGCTCTCCCGTATTCTTGTCTCTGGATTCGGCTAGATTGGCCAGTGCTCGAATTGTCGAAATCTGGGCAAGTTGAATTTCTTCTGTAATTTGATGCATGCTTAAAAACTCACTGCGCTTATATCGCTCAATCTGATAAGCCCCGATAGCTCCCAACACACTCTGTGCACTTAAAAATAAAAAAGCTGCCATGATTGACAGATTAAACTGTTTTGTGAACACTACCCCAATGACCAAAGAAAGTAATATCAAAAAACCAGCTATAATAGCTGTAATAGCTGATAATCTCAAAATGAAAAAGCCTGCTGTGAAAATCAGGAAAAGGCCTCCATAATATAGAATATTCATAGGCTCCAAAATAAGCATAATACTAATACAAACACCACTGACTAAAAAATTGATGAACAGAAGGAATTCTTTCCACAAATAATAATTTCTGTGGAAAGTCAATCCGATTGTCATGAGAAAAAGAGGAATCACAAGAAAAAACCTTATAGAAATAAACAAATCATACCATACAGGAACAAGTAGTTTATCCGTAATGCCAAAAACCGCAAACAAAACCGCAAATGCAAAAAAAGCATATCGAATAGACTGAACGTCATTTTCTGTCGTATAGGCTTTATACTCGTTTTCGAGTTCTGAATCAAATTTCATGGACAGCTTTCTTGAAATGGGAATAGACATCTCTACTCTCCTTAATTTTCATTTTTTCATAATTTAGTATTTAATACCCCCTTTCGCAAAATTTATTCATCCATCTTATTATATTAAAAATAATTTTAAAGCCTACCCACTGATATCACACAATAAAAAAACCATCTCAAGCGAAATGGTTTTCTAATAGTGCGATAAGTGCAGGAATGTCCCCTAAGCCTTTTTGCAAAATGCGAATTAAACAGGAATGTCCCCTAAGCCATTACTTTTCGAAAAACATAAGCCGCGGCAAATAGTAAGGCTAATCCGCTATATAACCAGTGCTTGGGTGCTACGCCAGCAGGGGGAATCGGTACAATAGGTCCTTTTGGCACTAAGTCTTCGGTGATATTAATGGTAATATCCTCCTGGGTACCATCTTCTTTAGTGACACGAATCTCAAGCTTGTCATCCCCATCATAAGATTCATCAGGAATATACTTGATTGTGTCATCTTCTATGATGATAACACCATTTTTCGGAGGATCTATCACTTCTATATCGATGACATCTTCATCCGGCTCATAAATCACAGTCCCTTCATCTGAATCATCCGGATCTTCCGGATCTATTGGGTCTACCGGTTCTTCCGGCTCTTCCGGATCTACTGGGTCTTCAGGGTCGAACGGCTCTACCGGGTCTACCGGGTCTACCACTTCAGCTATTTTGTCGTTGGTTATGTTTAGTTGAATATTGATGTTATACCCAATAAACACTTCATACTGTTTTCCTTCGGAAACGTAGCCAATTGGAGCTTTTGTTTCTACAACCATATACGATCCTAGTGCTAGTCCATCTATGTATGCTCTGCCTGAAGCGTCTGTTACAAGCACACCCACTAACTCTCCGACGCTATTTTTGACTTCAAACTCAGCACCTGCTAAAAGTATAGATGAGTCCATGCTATCCGTTTTAACAACAGTTATTCTGCCTGGTGTTTCTACCGTTGTAGGTGGTATTCTGTCTACCTTTTCATCGTCAGTATCTGTCACCTCATCTCCTATCGGCGGAGTTCCTAAAGCGGTTGCAGTATTTTCAACACTGCGATTGCTTAGGTCATCCTGGGTAATCAAGTAGGTTGCCGTTGCACTTCCTTTAGCTCCAGGAGCTAAGGTTGACGGATTTATGGGTAGACCTATGATCTCTAACTTATCATCATTGATCTTGACATCTGTTAATGTCACATTGCCAGTGTTCTCAACTACAAATGTATATTCAATCACATCTCCGACTTTACTGTATCTAAAATATTTGGAATCGCCGTTGATGCTACTGAGTGTTTTTACTAGCTCTAAAGATGGCGATTGATCTGCATCAACCGTTGCGTCATCATCTTGGCTGACCTCTGTATCCCCCGTTCCATCTCCATTTGTATCGGCCAACCCGAGACCCTTTGCCGTGTTGGTGAAGTAGTCACGGTCTAGGTCAGCTTGTGTAATTACGTAAGTCGCTTCGTATAGCCATGCTTCGCTTACATCAAGTTTGCTATTATTGTTCATATCACCGCTTACATAAGTTGGCCCTGTCGTAGCTTTTGAGTCACTTACAGATGGATTATATACTGTAATGTTTCCGTTATTTGTCAAAGTGATTTGGTAGCTAATCTCGTCACCCACAGTATCATACTTTGCCTTTATCGTGTCGGCATCGTCCTTGATATCTGTTGCAGTCTTAACGGTTACTATCGATGAATCTTGGTTGGCATTGACTGTTGCATCATCATCATCGCTTACATCTGTATCGCCTGTGCCGTCTTCATTTAAGTCGGCCGAACCGGTGCCGGTCACTGTGTTGTTGAAGTGTCCACGATCAAGGTCGGTCTGCGTAACCACGTAAGTCGCTTCATATACCCAAGCTTCTCCTATATCAAGTATGTCATCGGTGTTTTCATCACCACTAACATATGTTGGGCCTGTTGTTGCCTTCGGGTCACTCACTGATGGATTATAGACCGTAGTGCTTCCGCTATTTGTCAAGGTGATTTTATAGGTAATCTCATCACCCACGGTATCATACTCTGTGATTGCAGCGTTGCCATTGATTTTACTTCGCACTTTTGATATTGAAATTTCCGCATCACTCGTTTGATAATTGACAATTGTGATCTTGTTGCTGTCATCGCCTGTTTGTTCATCAATGGACACGGTTGTCGTTCCATCATCATTTGCTTGCGCAACAACATCATACACAACTGCTGATTTTTCATAAGGCACTACTGTTCCGGTTTCACGCATGGTGAATGTTCCCGGCGGTAGACCTCTAAGCTCTAGCTTTCCTGACGCGGTTGTCTGACCCGTTCGTAGTTGATATCCGTTTAGTGTGAAAATAGCAAACTCCACGCCTGCAATGGGTGCATCATTCGTATTTATTTTTGTGATTTCAATAAACCCGTTTTTCTGTCTTGACGCAGTGACATCATTACTGTTGATGCTATAGCTGTCCATGATGGGAGCCCCAAAATTTATTCCTGTAAGCGTTACAGTATTTTCGATTGTAGTGTTTACAGTACCCGTCAAATCAGTCACATAAGTAAAACGGTACGCTTGCTTCTGGTCTAGAATATGAATGGTAAGCTCCCTACTTTCAAAATTATAACTATAATAATCTGTTAACGCTTCTGAAGCGATTTCTGCTGTATATGTTCCATTAGCTTGCAAGGTAAGCTTTTCTACTTTAAAGTTTGATCCTGTAAAATTCAAATTTCCATCAGCATCGACGGGTAATTCCATGCCTGCCGATAGTGTATCGGTAATTATCATTTCATCTGGTGGATTATCAAGTAAATCAACTTCATCCGGCTTATAGCCCACCGTCCACGTAATTTCTCCATCAACGCTACTATTTAAGCTTTTGCTCAAAACTTCACTTTCGATAGATACGGTTCTTGTCGTACTTATTCCACTGGTCCAGTTTTCGCCCTTTAAGCTTAAATTGTTGGTTACTGTTGTTGTCCCATTAATGTTAAAATACGCGATTGCTTTTTCTTCACTGGGTTGAGCCCGTAAATAGATAATATAAGGTTTATTTAACGCTTTAAATTCAAACGCTGCTTTTTCATTTACTCCGGCAGTTGCTTCAGTGAAAGTAGCGCTTTCTAAAATATCGTTAATAGCCCCCTCTGTGATGCGGTTAGTAGGCGTTACAAAACCACCCGTACTACTATCCCCTTCAAAAATCAGATAATTTTCTCCGTCAATCACATCGATAAACTCCCAGCCTTCCGGCAAAGTATCCGAGACTGTTATATTCCCTATTATATTAATGTTGCCATTGCCATCTACTACCTCGTAAGTCGTCAAATCACCGTCTCCACGATGATTGACATGCAATCGAAATACCACACTGCGATCTATATAATTAAAGCCTTTTTTGGCATCTGTGGTTGATTTTGTATAATTGCTGTCATTTAGAAGACCTTCACTGGCGGCAAATCTGTTTTCCACCATGTCTTTCCTTAAAAAATTTGGCCTTGGTTTGACACTGTCCAAAGCGCTGTTTAAGCGATTATTATTGCTAAACAGTGTTGCTGTATTGTTGATGGTAAACGTCCCACTCACCTTTGCATATAGGCTTGGGTTTGTAACTTTTGTTTTAAAGGTAAAGGCTTTATCTTGATTAAC
>JAFGVC010000088.1 GCA_016938195.1 Tissierellales bacterium
ACTAAAAGCACCAGAACCATAAGAAAATTTAAAGTTTTTTTCATGTGATATTCCTCCTCTAATTTATATGCATTTCAATAATAAAATTACTGAAAAAAGCACCATATCAAAAATTCTTATTCTAAGATTTCAAATATAGAATTCTTCCTGTAGAAAGATAATGTTTTTCAATTTCTTTACATGAATTCTCAACATTATTTAACATAATTACATCTAATAGTTGTTGGTGTCTTTCTGCCATTAAAGGTAAGTTATCACTTTTTATTTTTGCTACGGTCAAAAATATTGCAAAACTAGTTCCATTTAAGCTAGACCATAAATTTTCAATACGCTCCATCTGACATGCTTTAATTATTTGCGAATGAAACTCATGGTCCTTTTCCACTAATTTTATGATATCCATTTCTTCACCATAAAATTTCATTTCATTTACAGCTTTTCTCATACCTTTTAAATATTTTTCGCCAATATTCCCGTTTAGTACTTTAATTGATAAACTTTCTAAATTACTTCTTAGTAGATAAATTTCCCAAGCTTCATCTGGCGTAAGTATTTTTACCTTACACCCTTTATTCCTTTGATACTCTAATAAACCTTCTTGCTCTAATTGGCGAATTGATTCTCTAATCGGACCACGACTTACTTTGAAATAATCTGCGATTTCCGCCTCAATTATTCTTTGTCCAGGTTCATATTCTCCTACAAGAATAGCATTCCTTAAGTAATTCACAATTTTTTCTCTAATAGTTAATCTTGATTGAGGCATACGTTCTCCTACTCCAGATATATTAATGATTTATAAAAAATAATGTTAACAATTGTTTTAAAATCCTTTTAATCATTGTAATATCAATATATATAATTGTCAACAATTTTTTTGAGTGGAGGCCTGTATTTTTAGATATAAAGGAAAGTATTGATGATCATTTTGCCGCTTGCAACAAGAAAACTCCATAATAAAAAGTTCGCATTTTTGTTTTTTATTTTAATGTTTTAACAATTATTGTATAATGAAAAGAAGAAAATACGATAAGCAAAGGAATTTAATATGATTTATGATTTGAAGAAAATTAATTTAAAACTTGTTTTTCTTTTAATTATGATAATGCTAATGAGTGGATGTACGCCATTATTATCCTCTAACAAAAGTGAAGCAAAAGTGTCTCAGGGGGAATTCCTATTAAACACTTATATTACAATTACTCTTTACGGCACTGATTCCACCGATTATTTTAACGATCTTTTCCAAGAGGTAAGTGATTTAGAGAACCGCTTAAGTATTCATCAATCAGATAGTGAAGTATCCATTATAACATCTAACGCGGGACTTCATCCTGTAAATGTGTCCACGGATACTTATGCTGTTTTCGAAAAATCGCTAGCTTATTCTGAGTTGTCTGAAGGATTATTTGATATCACCGCCGGCCCATTAATTGAGCTTTGGTCTATCGGAACTCCAGAAGAGCGAGTCCCTGAATTAGAAGAAATAGAAAAAACACTGCCATTGATTGATTATAAAAAAATTCTATTGAATGCATCCGATAGCACTGTTTTTTTATCTGAGGTCGGTATGTCAGCCAATCTCGGAGCCATCGCAAAAGGATATATTGCCGATCAAATTGCCGAAAGAGTTCAGGAATTGGGATTCAATAGCGCTGTTTTGAATTTTGGCGGCAATGTTGTCTTGATTGGATCAAAGCCTGATGGGTCAGACTTCAAGGTTGGCATTCAAAACCCTGATGAGCCGAGCGGTAAAGCTATGGGCGTGTTTACAGCCTCCAATCTTTCAATTGTTACTTCTGGAGATTATGAAAGATTCTTTGTTCAAGATGGTGTCAAGTATCATCATATCCTAAATCCATTCACCGGTTTTCCATCTGATACCGATTTAAAAGCCGTCTCAATAATTAGTGATACCTCCTTCGACGGAGATGCCCTTTCCACATCGGTATTGCTGCTTGGATTAGATCGAGGACTTGAGTTAATCAACACACTTGATGGCATTGAAGCCATCTTTATCACTAAATCCAATGAAATTATCCTGACTGATGGCATTGGAGATTCTTTTGAATTGATAGACAACAATTTCGTTATCAATAAATAGAGCCTCCTCTGCAGAGGAAGCTCTATTTGCACTATTTTTTCTTTAAGGTTAACGATATTCTGTTTCTTTGTTGGTCAATTTCCAATATTCTTGCCGTCACAATGTCTCCAACATGTAATACGTCCATAGGTGATTTAATATAACGGTCCGTTATCTGCGAAATATGAATCAAACCATCTTGCTTCACACCAATATCTACAAACGCTCCAAAATCTACCACATTTCTCACTGTGCCAGTCACCATCATATCAGGTTTTAAATCACTCATCTTCAATACATCATTTCTAAAGATTGGCTTTGGCATTTCATCTCTTGGGTCTCTTCCTGGCCTTTTCAATTCTTCTACAATATCACTAAGTGTTGGAAAGCCAACTTTCAATTGATCAGCAAGGTTTGATAATCCTTCTTGATATTTTTCCTTGTATCCTTTTTTCTTTTTCTCAACCTTCAATTTTGACAGATCTTGAAGACTTCTAACCACGCGTTCACCCTTGATACTTATTTGATTGGGTTCTTCTTCTCCGACATGTTGACTTATTCTTTCAACTATATCATCATACTTTGTGCTTTCTCGATTGGCTTTTTCATAGCCTAATTTTTCGAGTAATTGTATTGCCGTTTCATAGGACTCCGGATGAACGGCTGTTTTATCAAGATAATTGTCGCCATCTGTTATTCTTAAAAAGCCTGCACATTGTTCGAAGACTTTTTCCCCCAATCGACTAACTGATTTTAAATCTTCTCTATTATTGAATTTGCCATTTTTTTCTCTAAAGCTTACAATGTTTTTTGCGATGGTCTTATTGACACCCGCCACATATTGCAGCAATGCATAAGAAGCTGTATTTAAATCCACTCCCACACTGTTGACACAATCTTCAATAACGCCATCCAAAGCCTTGCTGAGCTTTGTTTGATTAACATCATGCTGATACTGTCCTACACCTATACTTTTAGGGTCAATTTTAACCAGTTCCGCCAAGGGGTCCTGTAATCTCCTACCGATTGAGATAGCACCTCTTATTGAAACATTGATATCAGGATACTCCTCATTGGCAATTTTTGAGGCTGAATAAACTGAGGCACCCGCCTCGCTAACTATTGCATAAGATACCGGGCTATCCATTTCACTGATTGTTTCCGCTACAAGCATTTCAGTTTCTCTTGAAGCCGTCCCATTTCCTATGGCTATAATATCAATATCATATTGTTTTATAAGCTCTTTAATTCTTTTTTTGGATTCTAAAACTTTATTTTGGGGTTCATTAGGATAAATCGTATCATAAGTCAACAATTTTCCGATTCCGTCAATTACGGCTAGCTTGCAACCCGTTCTAAAGGATGGGTCAACCGCTAATACATTTTTATCCTTAACCGGAGGAACTAATAATAGATTTTTAGTGTTTGTCGCAAACACTTTTATCGCCTCTTCCTCAGCCTTTTCAGACAAAATATTTCTGACCTCTCTGGTTACCGAAGGTGCAATCAATCTTTTATATGAATCCTCTGTGGCTTGTTCGACGTAAGTGCTTGTAACAGACGCATTTTTTTTGACGAGCTGGGATTTCAAATAAGCTACAATTTTATCATCCGGAGTTTGCATCGATACCTTAAGCCTTTTTTCTTTTTCCCCTCTGTTGATTGCTAAAACACGATGATTTGCAATTTTATTGACTGCTTCACTGAATTTATAATACATTTCATAAACTGTTTTTTCTTCTTCATCTGTAGCTTCAGTCACGATTACCGCATCCGAAAGATATATTTCCCTGATTTTTTCTCTAAAATCTGCGTGATCCGAAACCATTTCCGCTATAATATCCATAGCGCCTTGAAGCGCTTCTTTTTCATCGGGTACCAAATCATTGATATACTGTGCTGCAATGTCAGAAATGCTTTTGATATCAGTTTCTTGAGCTAGCAGCGTTTCAGCAAGAGGTTGAAGCCCTTTTGCTTTCGCTTCCGTCGCTCTTGTCTTCTTCTTTTGCTTGTAGGGACGATATAAATCTTCGACCCTTTGCAATACTTCTGCCGCAACAATTTCATTGCGCAAGGATTCTGTCAGTTTTCCCTGTTCGTCTATTAATCTAATTACTTCATTTTTTCTGTCTTCTAAATTTCTTAAATATACAAGTCGCTCCTCAAGCTCTCTAAGGACAACATCACTTAAAGATCCTGTTTGCTCTTTACGATATCTTGCAATAAAAGGGATGGTATTTCCCTCATCAATCAAATTGATTGTGCTTTGTACCTGGTACTCTTTAAGTTGAAACTCTTCACACAGTTTTTTCAAAATAAGCATATCATTACTCCTGTTTATTGTTCTTTAAACTTTTCATTTTTAAGTATTCATTCATAAACAAATCTAAATCTCCATCCATGACGGCTTGAGTGTTTCCTTTTTCTGCATTTGTTCTATGATCCTTGACAAGACTATAGGGATGAAATACATAAGATCTTATTTGATTTCCCCATGCAATTTGACTATAGTTTCCTTGAATATCTTCGATTTTTTCCTTGTTTTGTTCTTCTTTAATCTCAATCAATTTTGCCATGAGCATTTTCATCGCTGTTGCCTTGTTTTTATGCTGAGATCTTTCATTCTGACAGGCTACAACCACGCCGGTAGGCAAGTGCGTTATTCTGACAGCCGAATCAGTTGTATTGACATGCTGTCCCCCTGCACCACTAGAACGAAAGGTATCTATTTTTAGATCAGAAGGATTTATTTCTACTTCAACATTGTCGTCTAGTTCCGGCATTAAATCTACAGAAGCAAACGAAGTATGTCTTTTTTTTGCAGAATCAAAGGGAGAAATTCGGACTAATCGATGGACACCCTTTTCTGATTTTAAGTATCCGTAAGCATAAGCCCCTTCAATCAGCAACACAACACTCTTTATTCCTGCTTCAGTATCGGCCAGCATATCCAATATTTGCGTTTTATAATTAGACTTTTCTGCCCATCTCATATACATTCTCATTAGCATTTCAGCCCAATCCTGAGCCTCTGTGCCCCCTGCTCCGGCATGAATGGTTAATATTGCACTATTTTGATCATATGGACCACTTAACAGTGTTTTTAACCAGAATTTTTCAAGCTCTTTTTCCGTTTCTCTCATCATGATGTTGATTTCCTTAAGATGCGCTTCATCCTCTTCTTCAAGAATTAATTGCAAGCTAATTTCGATTTCTTCAATCTGTTCTTTGAGGAAATAATATGTATTCAACCTGTCGTCAACGGCTTTTAATTCTAGCGTTAAGCCTTGTGCTCTTTCAACATCATTCCAAAAATCAGGCTTTTGCATTTCAGCCTCAAGGTCTTTTTTTCTCTTTTCCAGGCTAGCCCAGTCAAAGAGAAACACCTACCTCTTGTATTGTTTTCATGAAATATTTTAATTTCTCATTCTGTTCGTATAAATCAATCACACTATCACTTCCTTCTTTTTTTATTTTATTGCTATTTATCTGCGCCACAGCACTTTTTGTATTTTTTACCACTGCCACACGGACAAGGATCATTTCTTCCTATTTTGGTCCCTTTGATGACCGTCTTTTGCTTAACAGCCTCACCATTTAGATTCGTTCCTGTTTCACGAGCTACTTTTGATCTTTGGAGCTTTTCTTGTGCCCGAACTCTAAACAAAAACTTTATTGTATCCTCCTGAATGGACGCGATCATTTCACCAAACATATCAAATCCTTCATTTTGATAAGCTCTAACAGGATCTTCATTACCCAAAGCACGCAATCCTATCCCTTGTCTTAATTCATCCATGGCATCTATATGGTCCATCCATTTGGTGTCAACTGTTCTTAATAATACAATTCTTTCTACTTCTCTAAACCTTTCTTCGCCAAACTCTTCTTCTTTCATTCTATAAATCTTTTCTGCCAAATTATCTGTCATATCTTGCAGTTTTTCTATAGTCAGTTCTTCAATCTTGTCGATATTAAACTTGATTTTATTTCCAAAAAGCTCAGTCAAAGATAATTCATACCCTTCAAAGTCCCAGTTTTCAGGATACTTATCTGAAGCATATTTTTCAATCAGGATAGACGTCTGTTCTCTGACCATCGTTCGAATATGGTCTCTTAGATTTTCTCCCATCAACACTTTTCGTCTCTCGGAGTAAATTACTTCTCTCTGTTTATTCATTACATTGTCATATTGAAGAACATGCTTTCGAATATTGAAGTTTCTTCCCTCTACACGACTCTGAGCCGTTTCAATGGATTTACTCAGCATCCCGTGTTGGAGTGCTTCATCATCTGGAAGTCCTAAGGTGCTAACCAATGATTTTACCTTATCTCCGGCAAAAAGCCTCATCAAATCATCTTCAAGCGAAATGTAAAATTTAGATGTTCCCGGATCTCCTTGACGACCGGACCTACCTCTTAATTGATTGTCAATCCTTCTTGACTCATGTCGTTCGGTTCCTATAATGCAGAGTCCGCCCGCTTCAATCACCTGTTTATTTTCATCCTTTATATCATCTTTAGCTCTATTTAAGTAGTCAACAAACAAAGCTCTCGCTTTTATCAATTCTTCGTCTGATGTCTCGTCATATCCATCCGCACGGACAGCTATTTCTTCAGGAAAAATAGTGCGTATTTTATTCCTTGCAATAAATTCAGGATTACCCCCAAGCATAATATCTGTACCTCTACCTGCCATATTGGTAGATATGGTAACAGCGCCAAATCTTCCTGCCTGAGCGACAATCTCAGCTTCTTTTTCATGATTTTTAGCATTTAAAACCGTATGTTTAATACGCTTTTTTTCTAATATTTTACTCAGCATCTCTGATTTTTCAATCGAGATTGTGCCTACCAAAACCGGCTGTCCTTTCTCGTGTCTTTCAATTATTTCGTCAATAACAGCTTTAAACTTTGCAATTTCCGTTTTATAAATAACGTCTGCCACATCTTCTCTAATCACAGGTTGATTTGTCGGAATTTCGATGACATCCACGCCATAAATCTCCCTAAACTCCTGTTCTTCCGTTTTAGCTGTTCCTGTCATACCTGAAAGTTTTTTATACATCCTAAAGTAGTTCTGATAAGTAATCGTAGCCAGTGTCTTGGATTCTCTTTGAACATCAAGTCCTTCTTTAGCTTCTATCGCTTGGTGAAGGCCTTTTGAGAATCTTCTGCCATACATAAGCCTGCCTGTAAATTCATCTACAATTAAAATTTCTCCATCTTTAACAATATAATCAATATCATTTTTCATGATATGATGCGCCTTCAAAGCTTGGTTAATGTGATGCGAGATTTCCATATTGACTTCATCCGCTAAGTTTTCAATGTTGAAAAATTTCTCGGCTTTGGTGATGCCTTTTTCAGTCAACGTAACATTTTTCCCTTTTTCATCCACAATAAAATCCACTGTCTCTTCAGTGAATTTACCCATCATGACATCCATTTTGCTCATCTGCTCATCTGGGTCCTGTTTTCTTCCCTTTACAGTATGTGCAAAGGAATTTGCCTGATGATAGAGAGAAGTGGATTTATCTCCTGCACCCGAAATAATCAAAGGCGTTCTGGCCTCATCAATTAAAATACTGTCAACCTCATCAATGATGCAGAACTGCAGCTCTCGTTGCACCATTTCTTCTTTTCTGATTACCATATTGTCTCTTAAATAATCAAATCCAAATTCGTTGTTTGTTCCATAAGTAATGTCAGCATCATACTGAGCTTTCCTTTGAATGCTGTCTAATCCATGAACGACACATCCCACGGTTAACCCTAAAAAATGATAAATCTTACCCATCCAATCCTTATCTCTCTGGGCTAAATAATCATTAACTGTAATAACATGAACACCATTCCCTGTTAGGGCATTTAAATAAACCGGCAATGTTGCGACCAAGGTTTTTCCCTCACCGGTTTTCATCTCAGCAATTCGACCTTGATGCAGGATAATTCCGCCAATCACTTGCACCTCATAATGCTTCATACCTAATACTCTCCATGATGCCTCACGGACAGTTGCATAAGCTTCAGGCAACAAATCATCCAGGGTCTCTCCGTTCTGTAATCTTTGTTTAAATAATGCCGTTTTGCTTTTTAATTCATCGTCAGTTAATTCTGCCATTTCTGCATCAAGTGCCATCACACTTTTTACGATACCTTCTATTCTTTTTATTTCTCTATTTGAATAGGACCCAAAAACTTTTTCAAAAATATTTTTCATTTCATCACCTTTTATTATCACATATTTAATATTGTAATTTCTAAATTCTCGAATTTCAACAAAGTTAATTTTATCATCTATCAGAATGATTTACAAGCTAGTTATCCCTTTGCCGCACTTTTGCCTGCTTTAATTCCGGTTGCCCATGCCCAGTGCAGATTGAATCCGCCACAATCACCATATACGTCCAGAATTTCACCCGCTAAATAAATTGACTTATATAATCTCAATTCCATAGTTTTTGGATTTATATCAGATAAACAAACCCCACCGGCAGTAACTTGCGCATCCTGCCAGGAATGGTAGCCTGTTATGTGAATTTTTAGAGCTTTCATGGTCTCTACAATCTGATAAATTTGCTTTGTATTTAATCGGGTAGGCTTTGAGTTGAAATCATTCACGCTAGAATGCTTCAGAAGAGGAATAATTAGTCTTTTATTGACAAGACCAATAAAAGTATCGGCTATCGTTTTATGCCTCAGTCGATCAAACCTTTCGTTTAACAATTGATATAATTCATTTCTGTTCATTTCAGGAAATAAATCAAGTTTGATGTAAACTTCATGCTTCCTATTTAGCATTTCAATGGCTTTTCCACTCAATTGTAGGATGGGAGGTCCGGATACTCCGTAATCTGCAAATAAGACCTCTCCTTCATCACAAGCTATCTCGCTATTTTCTTCTGAGCATAATGTTACCTTTGCATTGACCTTAAGTCCCATGACTGATTTCAAATATGGAAAATCACTCTTTAATTTAACAAGTGCCGGATAAGGAGCTTCGTAATTTACTCCCATTTTAGCCAAAATCTCTAAGCCTGATCCGTCAGAACCCAATTTTGAATTAGCTTTGCCTCCCAAGGCAATCACTACCCTATCAAATTCATAGACTTCTTGTTCAGTAGCAACGATACAATGATGATCAGATTTAGTAATCTTTGTGATTCTTTCACCACATATCTCTTTTACTCCTAATTTTAAATATTCATCTCTCAATACATCCACTATACTAGAGGCTTGTAAGCTCATAGGATAAATCTTTCCTGTTTCATCAACAAAAGGTTCTATGCCTAATTCTTTGAAATAAAAAATGACATCTTGATAAGAAAAATCTTCAAGAATATCTCGGGCTATTATTAAATCGGTACTATGATATCGGCTAATATCAATTAATATATTTGTATAATTGCACCGACCGTTCCCTGTCGTTAAAAGCTTTTTGCCGACGCGGTCTAATCTTTCTATGATGGTTACATCTGCTCCGTTTCGAGCGGCTTCGATTGCAGCAATCATTCCTGATGCCCCACCACCCAAAATGCCAATTTTTACTTTTCCCATTTTTTCTCCTAAAAAAAACTGTTGCATTTATCATACCATGCAACAGTCAATTATTAAAGTAAAAACCTACCTATTTTAGTATTCTTCACATTCGGTCTAGTGCTCGTGGTGATGGCAAATGCTGCCGGTCGATTTGAGATTACCTTTTAAATATTCCTGAACATTTTCCATGGCATCTCCTGTAGCACCCACAACAACCTCTACGTTTCTTTCATTAAACAAATTTACTGCTGCTCCTCCCATGCCCCCAGAAATAATCGTGTTGACACCTAAATCGGCTAGGAATTTAGGGAGAAGTCCCGGAACATGCTCCGGACTTTGAACAAATTCTTTGTTATGGATTGTACCATTTTCCTCGTCAAACAGATAAAACCCGTCACAATGTCCGAAATGCTGAGAAACCTTACCGTCAATGCTTGCTACTGCTATTTTCATGAATACCTCCATCAATTTTCATTATTTTTTTAACTTTTGTTAATATTTCTTTGATTTGCTCTGCTGCTGGTGAATCTTCATAATCCACTACAATTTTTCCTTCATTTAATGCTTCCAACACCTTATTATCATAGGGTATTTTCCCTAAAAAAGCAATGTTTTCATCTAAGCAATATTCTTCAATCCGCTTAGTCATTTCAACATTGATGTCATACTTATTAACACACATGCCGCATTGAATGCCAAAAACTCTTGCTGTCTGAACAATTCTTTTCATGTCATGGATTCCCGACAAGGTAGGTTCAGCTACAATTAATACATAATTCATCCCCGTCAGAGAGGCAATGACAGGACAACCGATACCCGGTGACCCATCAATGATAGCGAATTCTTCATCTCTTTTATTTGAGTAAAGCTTTTTTCGAACCTCCGTAACCAGTTTGCCCGAAGCACCGTTTCCCACCTCGAGAGATGCATGTGAAAAAACCTCTTGGTTATATAATTCAACAACATTGTGCCCGGATATATTATCTTCTAAATGAATCGCTTTTTTTCCGTTTTCATCGAAAACAGGACAAAAGGCTTCGCATACGCCGCAACCTTCACAATACATAGGATTCAATATACCGTTTTCAAAAGCATTGAAGCGGCATAATTCTTCACATTTTCCACAATCGATACAAATATCATAATTTTTAACAGCTTTTTTTAACCCGAAGAAATCTGTACTTTCCAGTATTTCTCCTCCATTAAAAACAAGATTTAGATTAGGTGCATCTACATCACAATCTGCAAACATCTTGTTCTGAGTCAGCTTGATAAATGATGCCGCAACCGTTGTTTTTCCTGTTCCGCCTTTACCGCTTAATATTAGCAGCTGTTTCATGGGCATGCACCTCCATGATTTTGTCCAATAACAATTCAAATTGTCTTTTGTATTTATCGTTGTAAGAAGAGGCTAACGCTCCAATTGAATTCAACTCAGCAATTTTTCCATCAAAATCAAATACTCCCAAAACAGGTATATGATTCTCCTCGCAAAATCGATGAGCAATTTCCTGTCCCGGAATATATTTATTAATCACAGCTCCATAAGGAATATCGAACAATTTGACTAATTCAAATACGATTGAGATGTTTTGAACGCCAAATATTGTCGGTTCTATGACCAAAACACAAAAATCGCTACCTTTGATACTCTCCATCACGACACAAGAGCTACCCGGAGGACAATCCACAGTTACACTTTCTTCGCGATTGATGCCATCCAGTAATTTAGAAATAATGGGAACTCCTGTAGCCTCACCCGTATTCAGAATTCCTGTTCTGACTTCATGTGTCCCTGCCATACCATACTCAATATTTCCAATTTCCCTTTCGGTTTCTTTAATGGCTCCCTCTGGGCATAATAGAGAACAACCCCCGCAGGAGTGGCAAAGCTCCGGGAAAAGTTTAACTTTATCTTTAATATAGGCTAACGCATTAAACTCACAAAATTCAACACATTTTCTACATCCAGTACACAGATCATGGTCGATTTCAGGAATTAAAACATTAACCGGTTCTTCCTTAAATATTTTTCCTTTTAAAAAAATGTTTCCATTCGGTTCTTCTATATCACAATCAATAAACAATGCGTCTTTTTGTACATAAGATAAATTTGTTGCAACAAAGGTCTTACCTGTACCTCCCTTGCCGCTCAGAACACCAATTCGCATTATCTTGCTCCATGATCATGGAATCCACCATGTTTTTTTGCTTCTGATGTCAATTCTCCTGCATTAAACCGGTCTAAAATAACTCTGATTGACCCCGGAACAGCCCCTATGATATTTACATTTGCAGCTTCCAAAACATCAAGTGCATTTTTTCCGCACTGGTAAGTAATCACCGCATCTGCACCTATATCAACAACCTTTTGAGCCGCAACGATCCCTGCTCCTCCAGCCGCAGACACTGCAGGATTTTCAAAAATCTCATATTCTAAAGTTTCGCTATCTGCCAGCAAAAAAAAATTTGACCTTCCAAAAACATTGTTAATTTCTGCTTCAATACTTTTTTCATTTACAGGAAATGCTATTTTCACTTGTACTCCTCCAATTTTGTGGTATATGCCCATAAAAAATAATACCCTATTTGACAATAATTGTCAATGGTAAAAAGTTACCTTTAACTTCATTATTTTATTTTGCCATAAACCTTATCTAAATATCTTCTCCTGACGGGTATTTCTCCATCGTAATCAGAGATTTTACACTTATATGCTGTTAAAGATATAATCTTTGTCAGATTAATAACGTGACGACTACTACATTTTGCAAAATAATCACTATCAAGGCTCTTCACGAGTCTGTTCATATTTTCTCTTAAAAAATACTCTTTATTCTTCGTGTAAATCTTTATCCCGCTAAATTGTTTTTCAAATAACAGGATGTCTCTATATGGAATAATTTTCATTTTTTCGTCATGCTTGAACATGAATAATTTTAGGTTTTTTTTAATTTTTTCAAACGACGTGTTCAATATTTCATTAATCCGTTCTTGAGTAAAAGGACGATATAAAACAGTATCGTATAAATCCTCTTCTTCTTTTTTGATATCAGTCGATAGATTGCCAATTAAAATGATAATGCTTTCAGGTGAAACATTCTTAACTTTTTTTGCTATTTCGATTGCTTCCGGAAAATGATGAAGAAAAACAAAATCCGGTGTGATGTTTTTTAATATCTCCTCGATATTTTCCCCGATTTCAAATTCCTCAATGCTATAATTGATTGAATGGAGACTAAAATACTGCTCAACCGATTCTCTGAGTCTTGAATTTTGATGATCCTTATAAATCAAAACTTCATATTTCATAAGCTTTCATCTCCTTTTTATGATTAATTATATTATACCATAATTTATTTAAAATTTGAAAGAATAGCAATCTTTCATTGACAATACATGTATTTTTGTTATGATTTGATTAACACCTTAATTTAGGGAGGTCGAAATGTTTAAAGTTTGGGGCAAAATTATTATTGATAACAAGATTACCAACTCAATCGACTTAGAAGATATATCAGATATGAATTTCGAAGATAAAAGAATAAAAGCCTTTAATGATATTTGTTATGCATTTGATTTAAGTGTTCCTGTATGGCTTGATAAGCATACAAAAGAATTTATATCATTTAAGCGAGTCACCTTTTATCCTGAGGATTTTGTGGAGAATGTGAGTTTTGACAAGCTAGTCATTGATCTTATCAGTTCAGACGAAAAAAAATAAAGAGGCCATCCTCTTTATTTTTTTATGGAATTGCTTTCGCATTCAGTTTTAAATGTACACCCGCTGCACGTGCCACAACAAGAAATTTTTCCGGACTTCACTTTCTTTATTTGAGAATAGATGATGGAAATTGTCACCAAACCTATCAAAATTCCTAAAATATAATTAATCATCATTAACATCTCCTCAGATTGATTAATGTAATCATAGTATAATTGATAATATTTGTCAACTGGTTTTATTTTTCAATCTCCTGAAACTGCTAATCTCTTAATCTTAAGCGACGGTGATCCAATATACGAGCCTGACGGGAGCTCAAATTTCAAATCCTCCCCAACCATTTCTACCTCATGCAACATGTCAAAAAAATTGCCTGAAACAGTTATTTGATTAACCGCTCTCTTGATTTCACCCTTTTCAATTAAAAATCCTAAAGAAGATAAAGAAAAATCACCTGACACGGGGTCCAGTCCTGAATGAAGTCCTTGTAATTCAATAATATAAATGCCTCTTTCAATATCTCTAATCAATTCATTTAGAGAATGTCTTCCTTTTTTTATGTAAAAATTGGTAGGTGAAATGCCAATCGATGACTTATAGGATGTTCGGCTAGCATTTCCCGTACTTTCAATCCCATCAATGGCAGCCGTTTTCATGTTATGCAGATAGGTTTTGAGTACACCCTTTTCTATTATGTTTTTTTTACCGGTCGGATATCCTTCACCGTCAAAGGAAGCAGATGCAAATCCTTCAGGAAGATGGGGGTCGTCAACCAGCGAAATATTCTCTGAGGCGATGGTTGTGTTGAGCTTTCCTTTGAGTAAAGACATGTTTTTATGTACGGCCTCTGCTGAAAAAACGCCCGTAAAAGCTTCTAACAAATCGCAGACTGCGCTATTTCTTAATACAATTTCATATTGACCTGATCTAATACTTTGGGCTCCTATCATCGATAATGCTTCAGATACAGCTTCATCGGCCATTTCTTTCGGATTAAGCTTAGAAAAGTCATCCGTTACCCGGTAAGCCATGCCGGTCTTAATTTCTTCTCCTTGCTTCGCAACAACGCTAATATAAGCATAAGCTAAATTTGATTTATCCGCTAAATATAAACCTTTGCTATTATGGATAGATACCGCGCCATATCCCTCTCCATACACACAGTACTGAACAGAGACAATACGATTGTCTATTGATAACGCTTCTTTTTCCATATTCAAAGCAAATGCGATTTTATCTTCTTCTTTTACCTTTGCAAGCGCTTCATTGAAATGATCTATGGTTTGATAGTTTTTTCCACCTTCAAATATATTTTCTTTATCATCAGAATCTATAATTGTAGCGTTCTCTAATGCTTCATTGACAAGCATTTCTATGGAAGTATCATCCACTTTTTCGCTGTATGAATAACCCATTTTATCCTTAAATAACCCTCTGAAAGATAGGCCTTCGTTTTGTGAAAGATTGAAGGAATCAATTTTTTTACCATGAATTTTAACTGTTAAATTTTCCCCCTCAGAATAATAGACTTCCATATCAGAAAATCCTTTGATTCGCCCATATTCCATGATTTTTTCTGTTAAATCCTTGCTAATCAACTCATTCACCTTCCCTTCCACCTACAATCATCTCTGAAACCCTAATCATGGGTTGTCCGACGTTAGCTGGTATGCTCCCACTTTCAGAACCACACATGCCTTGTCCTAATGCTAGGTTGTTGCCAACCTTGTCTATTTTTTTCAGCACTTCCATGCCGGTGCCAATCAATGTAGCACCTCTCAAAGGCTCTGCTATTTTTCCGTTTCTTATCCTATAGCCTTCCATTACTGCAAAATTGAACTCCCCTGTAGCCGGGTTCACAGACCCGCCACCCATATACTTGGCGTATAATCCGTTTTCTGTATCAGAAATTATCTCTTCAACTGATAACGGACCATCAAGAATAAATGTATTCGTCATTCTTGATGTGGGAGCATATTTATAGGATTGTCTTCTGGAGGAACCTGTAGGAGACATATTCATTCTTCTCCCGTTCAATTTATCTACCATAAAATTTTTCAGCACACCGTTTTCAATCAGTACATTACGTGTCGTCGGCGATCCCTCATCGTCAATGTTTGAAGATCCCCATCCACTTTCAATGGTCCCATCGTCAACAGCACTTACCCATTTTGAAGCCACTAGCTGTCCTTTTTTATCGGCAAAAACAGAATTCCCCTTTGCTACTGAGGTTGCTTCCAAACCGTGTCCGCAAGCTTCATGAAAAATAACCCCTCCAAATCCATTATCGATGATAACCGGCATTCGTCCACTAGGCGCATAAGTCGCATTCATCATCGTCTTAGCTATTCGTGAGGTTTCTTGACCATACCCTTCAACATCTAAGTTTTCTAGAAACTCAAATCCTTTAGACGCCCCGGGACCAAAAAAACCAGTTTGCATTTCGTTTGCTCCTGAAGCGATTGATTGAATCGACAGACGTGTTCTAACTCTTACGTCTTCAACCAATAATCCTTCACTATTAGCTATAATGATTTTTTGGATATAATCCAGGTAATTGACAGAAACTTGTGTAATCATTTCGTCATAGTCATACGCAGCTGCATAAGCACGTTTCATAATTTCCACTTTTCTATGCTTATTGATCGTATCCGGCATAATACATACCGGTATAATTTTGTTTTCTATTGTCACGTTTCGCAATTCCTGTCTATCAACCTTTTTAGCGTCCTGTATCGCTGCAGCAGCTTTAAGTGCGGTATGCACTAGATTTTCTTCATTAACACTATTTGTGTATGCGTAAACGCTGAATACTTCCTTGAAAACTCTTATTCCTATGCCATAATCTCTACCTGACATTGTTTTTTCGATTTTTCCACCTAAAAGCATGATATTTGAATTTGTTTTATCCTCGACAAATATTTCCGCAAAATCTCCCCCTGTACTCAAAGCAGCGTCCAATATTTTATCAATAACTACATTTGACAACATTTTTCTTTCTCCTCTATTTCTGTCTTTTGTTCTTGATTTTTTGCTACTCCTCTAAATATAACTTTTGCTGAAGCTGTTCAAGATTTCTATTCATCTCACGCAAATCTTCTATGCTTCCGTGTTCCCTTAATGAATAGAATTGATTTTGTATTTTTTCAATTTCTTCCTTTGGCACATTGCCACTAAAATACAATATCTGTATTTTTTTTATAATGCGCGCCACCAATGAAGACCTTACCATAAATATTTCCTGTGAATCAATAATTTCAAATTTTAATTTTGACATTTCTTCATCAAGTCTGTTAGCTGTTTCAGCCGCATCACTCAATCTCTTTCTCAACTCATCAGGCATTTTTTCGCCAAACTTGTAATTGATAGAATGTTCAATGGTAGCCCAAAAGTTCATTGCCAAAGTTCGGATTTGAATCTCTGCCAGAATATCCCTATCTCCAAAGGCTGTATGGACCGTATATCCAATGATAATGTGGTAGCTTCGATATCCACTTTCTTTTTTATTTGTAATATAATCCCGTTCTTCAACTATTCTAATATCTTTTCCGTTTCTCGACCTTATATGATTAACCACAATAGGAATATCATCTACAAGCTGACAGATGATTCTAATGCCCGCAATGTCCTCAATACTTTCAGCATCGATTGATTTTCTTCTGGCCTTCTCAATAATGCTAGATATTTTTTTTACTCTTCCTGTAATAAATTCTATTGGGGAATATTCGTTCATCTCCCTATATTCTTTTCTAATACTTTTAAATTTGATTTTTAACTCTTCAACCGCCTGATCATAAGGCAAAAGGAATTCATCCCAATTTTTAATCATATGACACCTCCAAGATGAGTCTAATTACATTATATAAAACTCATTGAGTTTTTTAAAGATATAATTTATACTTATTTTATAATAAACACAGGAGGTCAAAAATGTATATCGTTCGATATGAACTAAATCAAATCTCACAACTTGGTTTTATGAATCCCGAGAAAAGCAAACTCTTCCCAATGAACAGTCTATCCAAATTTGCACATTTTGACAATCATTCAACTATCATTGAGCTCATTCCAATGCTTTCTGAAGAAGATATAATTGAGATGAATGACACCTTTACCAAAAATGATACATCATTTTTAACACTTGACCAAGTCAAGCTTCTTACTCCTATAGAATATGGACTAAGAAATCTCTTCTGTCTTGGCAAAAATTATCTAGACCATATCAATGAAGTTAAATCAATGGCTAATGTTCACGCTGAAATCCCTAAGCATCCTATTTATTTCACAAAAAATTGTCATCCCGCTATTGGACCGGAGGACTTTATTATAGTAAATCCAACGATTACCCAATCTGTTGATTATGAGGTTGAGCTAGCCGTTATTATTAAAAAGCAAGGTAAAAATATACCCATTGATCAGGCTCAAGATTATATTTTTGGATATACAATTGCCAATGACATTTCGGCACGTGATATTCAAATGGAACGTGTCCAATGGCACAAAGGAAAAAGCCTAGACACCTTTTCCTCTTTAGGACCCTATATACTCCATGCCTCCGGAATAAAAGCTCCGGTTGACTTAGAAATCAAGTGTCTTGTAAATGATGAAATAAGACAGCATTCTAGGACATCAAATATGATTTTTGATATCAATTATACCATTGCCGATTTGTCAAAAGGCACCACATTATATCCCGGAGATATTATACTGACTGGTACTCCGGCCGGTGTAGGTATGGGATTTAATCCTCCTAGACTTCTTCAGGAGGGCGATAAAGTCACCTGTGAAATTGAGAATATTGGTTCTTTAACTAATTATGTTAAGCACGAAAAGTAGGTCATTAATTATGGAGTCCTCTAAATAATCATAACCCTTTCTCTTCTGACCTCACGCGCAGGAATACCTACAACAGTTGAGTCAGGAGAAGTATCTCGAAGCACTACAGCATTTGCGCCTACTTTTGTGCCCGATGCGATATGAATATTTCCTATTAATTTAGCTCCTGCGCCAATTATAACATGATTGCCAACAGTCGGATGCCTTTTTCCCTTTTCTTTCCCCGTGCCTCCAAGTGTTACGCCATGATACATAAGCACATAGTCGCCTATTTCAGCCGTTTCACCAATAACAACTCCCATCCCGTGGTCAATAAACAAGCCTTTTCCTATTTTAGCCCCGGGATGGATTTCTATTCCCGTCGTCCATCTTGCAAAATTAGATAATAATCTAGCTAAAAAGTATTTTTTATTTTCATATAACCAGTGTGCTATTCTATGATTGATTAAAGCTTGAATATGCGGATAGAGAAAAAACACTTCTGTCCTATTTCTTGCAGCGGGATCATTTTTCATAACAACATCAATGTCTATTGCTATCTGATTAATAATATTCATTTCATGGCCTCCTTAATATATTCCTAAAGATAAATATTTTTCCCCGCCATCCGGCGACAAAGTCAATATTATTTTATCTTGACCGTACTTTTCAGCGGCTCTCTTTGCAGCTAAGATGTTAGCTCCTGTTGATAAACCAACCAATATGCCTGTTTCCTTTGAGAAAGTAATAGCCTCATTTTCGGCATCTTCATCATGAACCGCTATCACTTCATCTAAGTTTTCATACGAGAAAATCCCCGGAACAAAGCCAGCACCTATGCCTTGGATGCTATGTGGTCCGGCTTTACCTCCGGACAGTACAGGAGACTTCGACGGTTCTACGGCTATACAAAGAATCTGTTCTCGAATTTGTTTCAGTTTTTTTGAAATGCCTGTAAAGGACCCTCCTGTCCCAACACCTGATACAAAAATATCAATATTTGGTAAGTCTCTTAATATTTCTACAGCCGTAGTTCGATAATGTATTTGCCAATTGGCATCATTGGAAAATTGATTCGGCATAAAATATTGACTATGGCTACTGACTAATGTGCTTGCAAAATCAATAGCGCCTTTCATCCCTTTGCTCCCATCTGTTAAAATTAACCTTGCGCCACAAGCTTCAACCATCCTTCTTCTTTCAGAGCTCATTGTGTCAGGCATAACGATAATCACTTCATAACCTTTGAGTCTTCCTATCAGAGCAAGCCCTATGCCTGTATTGCCACTTGTCGGTTCTATAATGACGCTTCCCGGCTTTAAAAATCCTTTTCTTTCAGCATCCTCTATCATTCCTAGAGCAGCTCTATCTTTAATGCTACCGCCAAAATTAAATTTCTCAAGCTTTACATAGATGTTAGTTCCGTCAATTTGAATTGTTGGTGTATTCCCAATTAATTCCAATGCATTTTGAATAATCATTGTTTTCTCCTTATTAAATACTGTTTTTCAAAAAATAAAAATCCGTCTCTATATATCTATATAGAGACGGATAATATCCGCGGTCCCACTCTAATTGGTAAAAACCCTCTTTATTCAGACACAAACATGCCCTAACGCTATAACGTGCGCACACGGTGTAGCCTACTCGATTCGGTACACGGCTCCAAAGGGCACTTCACATAAAGTCCACGAGGTATCTCTCACCGAATGACACCCTCTCTGACGTTTCCTAACATGCTACTTTCCTTTTTCAATGCTATTTGTATTTACCTATTATGTTTTTATTATCCTAACCAATTTTCATTGGCTTGTCAATAGTTTTTTATACTAAATTTCTTTCTACCAATAATTCAGCTATTTGAACCGCATTAGTTGCAGCTCCCTTCCTAATCTGATCGCCGCAACAACAAAGCGCTAAAGAATTATTTGCACTAAAATCTTTTCTGATACGCCCCACAAAAATCAAGTCTTGATCAGATGTATCCAGAGGCATCGGATATATATCATTAGACAAATCATCCGTTAATTTTACACCCTTAGCATTTTTCAACAGCTCTCTCGCTTGATCAGGTGTAATCTCGTCTTCTGTTTCTATTGTTATGGATTCAGAATGGCTTCTTAAAACAGGAACCCTTACACAAGTACAATTGACTTTTAGGTCCGGATTGTGAAGTATTTTTTTTCCTTCATTTTGCATTTTCATTTCTTCTTCTGAATATCCATTTTCAAAAAATGGACCGATATGAGGAATTAAATTATAGGCAATTTGATAACGAAATGTATTGATTTCAACTTCCTTGCCTTGAGAAATGCTATTTATTTGATTCTGTAACTCCATTAGTCCGTTAACACCGGCTCCTGATACAGCCTGATAGGTAGATACAATCATTCGTTTAATTTTACTGAACTTATTCAATTCATTGACAGCTGTCAACGCAATAATAGTTGAACAGTTTGGATTAGCTATAATCCCCTGATGATCCACCACATCGTCGGGATTCACCTCAGGCACAACCAGAGGCACGTTGTCATCCATTCTAAAGGCACTGCTGTTGTCTATGACCACTGCACCTTTTGATGCCGCTATGGGACTATAATGCTTGCTGATTGCTCTTCCTACCGCGACCAACAAAATATCCATATTCTCAAAAGAATCTTCTGTTACCTCTTCAACTATATATTCTTGACCTTGCCACGACACCTTTTTCCCGGCACTTTTTGCACTGGCTAAGAGCTTTAAATTGTTTACCGGAAAATTTTTTTCCGCTAAAACACGAAGCATCTCTTCACCTACAGCACCGGTAGCTCCTAATATTCCGACGTTAACTTTTTTCATTCTGTCCTCCATTCCTATAATAAATATAGGAGCTATTATAACATAAAGAAATCTAGTTATACAAGTTTTTTGTATTAATATTTAAGACAAACGTTTTTTTATGAAGCACATTTATGACTATTCTATATTTCTCTTGATTTTCCAAACATTTCTTTCCTTGATAATTTTCCAAATCGTGTCATTAGCTTCAATCAACAACTCTGAACCATTCTCAGTTTTTTTGTATTGGTATGATACCTTGACTTGAGCTTCTTGTGAAGATATCATTTCATAGGATGAGACGCTATAAGATATCAATTCATAAGAATCACCCATCATTTCATCGTAGAAGGCTTCAAAGTCATCGGTTCTATCGTCAACAGGCGTTAACAAAAACACCTTGCTTAGTCGATTGTTTTTTTCATTCTTGAAATACTCGGTCATGGCGTCAGCCGGTGTTCTTCCTACCAAATCATAGTCAGGTCTTTCAATAGGATAGGTTGTATTTTTTTCTTTTTCTGTCATGATAAACGACTTAGGATCATAAACATTAGATGGATTCCATACCATATATTCATCAATTCCAAGTTCCTTGGCCGCTAAAATTTGCTGTCTGACTTCATTGAATCCATAATTGATATATCCATCAACCCAAGTTGCTGTAAAGTCTTGGATCCATGGTCTGATTTGTCCTGAGCCCTTGACGGCTGAATTTTTTTCAATAGCTTCAACCATCGCTCCTTTTACAACGCCATAAGGATGTGCATCAGGTACGTCATAACCATACCATCCTGTGCCATAATGACTTGGATAAACCATTGGGCACATATAATCAACGTGTCCCGCCATTTCCAACCAAGTCTGTCCGATATCTTCAGGCGAATCCGCCCAGCTGCGTGTAATCATACCAAACACATCCGCACCCAGATTCACGCCATAATCTTGGAGCGCCTCTTTAGAATATTCTAAAAATTCTCCGATTGCAACGTCTTTGCGCTTCCCGTCTCTCCCCGGAAAATCAGTAATCGGATTATAACTAGCCGCACTATCCGGAAAACGAACGTAATCATATTGAATTTCATCAAAGCCTAGTAGTGCCGCTTCCTTAGCGATAGCTAGATTATAATCCCAAACATGCTTGTCAAAAGGATTGACCCACGGCGTGCCACTGTAATCATGCCAAACGCCACCGTTCTTCAGTTGAATGGAATATTCCGGTCTTTCATAGGCAAAATTTCTATCCTTGAAAACAACAATACGGGCTATCGTATATATTTCGTATTCATCAAGCAATGTTATCAAGCCTTCTACGTCTTTAATTCTTGTATATCGGTTGGCATCAACATTTTCAATAGCTTCTATCTCACTTTTATAGGTCATGACACCATTATCATCTTTAACGTCAATGATAAAAGCATTGATTTCAGTTGCAGCTGCAATACCGATTGCCTTTTCCAGTGTATTGAGCTGACTAAGACTCGGACTTAAACGATTGATGACCTTTGTATCATTAGCTTTAATGGCCTCGATATATGTTCTGTAAAGCTCAACATTCGTTTTGTCAACATTTTTACCGGCTGTGCTCCCCGTCATAAATAGCCCTTTAGCATTTATTGCAATGGGTGAACGTTCATCTCCAATGGCCGGCAGCGGCACATAAAACTCACCCAGCTCGGCTTTCCTGACCGCTTCAAATTCCTCTCTCTCTTTAATAGCTTTGTCTAAGGCCATCTGAGCTAATTCTTCGTCAGATAAAGTAGGTGCAATGGATGATGTCTGTTCAGTCTGTTCAGTTTGTTCTGTAGAGGTCACCGATTCACTTATAGTTATATCTATCGGACCTTTCGAACATCCCACAACAAGCAACAGTAACGTTAGTAATCCCAGTAATACATAATATTTTTTATTCATCAAATACTCCTTCATAATCTAAAGCGTCATAAGTTAGTAGGCTCTCGCAAGATATACCATATGTTTAGCTTCCTTGTCGCAGAAATGACATTTATCACTTAATTTTTCCTGTTCAAACGGAATACACCTGATGGATGCACCGGTTTCCTTCTTTACCAAATCTTCGCATTCCCTACAACCACACCACATTGCTTTCGTAAAGCCCTTTCTCAATGTTTCATCTGTTTTATAAGCTTCATAATCAGTCATAACATGTGTATTGTCTTCTCTATGCTTTAAAGCCTTTTCCAACATATCCGATTGTATTGTTTCGAGCATTTCGTGAATAGTCTCCTCAAAGCCATCGAAAGAAACGGCCGTTTTTTCCAAAGTATCTCTTCTTACAGCCATTGCTTGATTATTTTCAATATCGCGAGGTCCCAGCTCTATTCTGATAGGATAGCCTTTCATCTCGTATTGATTGAATTTCCAGCCTGGAGATTCCTTGATATTATCATCTAACTCGGTTCTTATTCCTTTATGCTTGAGCGCATTAAATAATTTTTCCGCTTGTTCAAGTACACCTGCTTTCTTTTGAGCAATGGGAATGATGACAACTTGAGTAGGCGCAATTCGAGGCGGAAGTACTAGACCCCTGTTATCTCCATGAACCATTATCAATCCACCAATAAGTCGCGTTGAAATTCCCCATGAAGTATGGTAAGGATGATGTTCTTTACCGTCTCTTCCTGAAAAAGTAATATCAAATGCTTTAGTAAAGTGTTGACCTAAATTGTGAGATGTGCCTGCTTGTAAAGCTTGTCCATCATGCATCAAGGCTTCCATAGTATAAGTTGCCGAAGCCCCGGCAAATTTTTCTTTATCACTTTTACGACCCACCACAACCGGCATAGCCATCAAATCTTCCGCTACCTGTCTGTAAATATCAAGCATCTGAAGCGTTTCTTGTTGAGCTTCCTCTTCAGTTTCATGTAAGGTATGCCCTTCCTGCCATAAAAATTCGGAGGTTCTTAAAAAAGGTCTAGTCGTTTTTTCCCATCTCACAACAGAACACCATTGATTAAATAAATAAGGTAAATCTCTATAAGAATTAAGCCACTTGCTGTACATATGACAAATAATAGTCTCTGATGTAGGTCTGACACATAGTCTCTCGGCCAATTCTTCTGAACCGCCATGCGTTACCCATGCCACCTCAGGAGCAAATCCTTCAACGTGTTCTTTTTCCTTGTTTAATAAGCTTTCCGGTATCAATAAGGGAAAATACATGTTTTTGTGTCCTGTAGCCTTAAACTTTTCGTCGGCAAACGCTTGAATCTTTTCCCATAAAGCATAGCCGTACGGTCTAATAACCATAAAGCCTTTCACCGGAGAATAATCAACTAATTCGTTCTTTAAGATTACATCTGTGTACCATCTTGGAAAATCTACTTCCATAGGCGTAATTTCTTTTACAAAATTTTGATCTGTCATTTTTCTACCTTCCTTTCATAATTAAAAAACCGTCTCTTGCAAAGCAAGAGACGGATATCCGCGGTACCACTCTAATTACTGAAAACAGTCACTCATCAATATAACGGTCTTCACCGTCCGGTTTTTTGCCGGAAGCTCCAAGTCAGGTTCAATATTAAAGCGGGACAGAATTTTCACCAACCATTCTTTCTCTAAATCCATTCAATATTTACTATTCTTATCTAAGCCTATATTCAATTATTAAAATTCTACTATCTTTATTTAGGGTTGTCAAGAAGAACTACACACTGAGCGCCAATCCCCTCGCCTTTTCCTTCAAATCCAAGTTTTTCAGTCGTCGTCGCCTTAATATTAAGCCGATCCATAGAGATTTCAAGCGTTCGACTTAATATAACTGTCATTTCATTAATATAAGGTCTGAATTTTGGATGTTCCGCTATGATAATACAATCCATATTGACAATTTCCATATTGTTTTCCTTCATCATGTCCATCGTTTTATTCAAAAGAATAATGCTATTGATATCTTTATAGCGATTATCCGAGTCGGGAAAGTGTAATCCAATATCACCCTGTCCCATTGCGCCTAGCAAAGCATCAATCATAGCATGGACAAGGACGTCTGCATCTGAATGACCAGCCAATCCTTTTTCAAACGGAATTTTAACACCGCCGATAGTCAATTCTCGACCCGTCTCTAATCTATGTACATCATAACCTATTCCTATCCTCATCACTTAACCTCTCAGCTCATCCTTAATTAAAAATTCAGCATATTTAAAATCTTTAATAGTGGTTATTTTAAGATTATTCTCATTGTTTTCAACCACATAAACATCATAACCGAAATACTCCAAAATGGATGCCTCATCGGTAAAAGGAATTTCAGTCATTACAGCTTTTTCCATGCATTCTTTCAATAGCTTATAATCAAAAACTTGCGGCGTTTCCGCATGCCAAAGCATGCTTCTGTCTAATGTTTTTTCAATTTTATTCCCTTTAACAAGCTTTATCGTATCCTGAGCTTTTGTGCAAACAATAGCCGCATTAAATTCAATCGCCTTCTCTATCACCTCTAGAATCACAGAACGAGCTATCATCGGTCTTACGCCATCATGAATTAGTATGTAGTCCGTTAATCCTTCAGCTGCTTTTATGCCATTATAAACTGATTGTGTTCTCGTGATTCCTCCGATAATCGGATGGACACGATCCATATATCCATACTTTTCAATAATTTCCTTATTGACAAAATCAAGATTGTCCTTATCACAAACAACAAAAATCTGATCAATTTGATTGAGCTGATAAAATTTTTCGACCGTATAACCTAAAATCGGCTTATTTTTGATAAACATATACTGCTTTTTTGTCTGCGATTCCATTCTCGAGCCATTCCCGGCGGCTACAATAATTGCAGTTATTCTTTTTTCCATTTCTCACCTGTTAAAAAAGACCTTGGTCTCCCAAAGTCTTAGTTTTCTATTTTTGATTATTGGGCTTAGCAAAAATCATTCGTCCTGCAGCAGTTTGGAGTACACTCGTGACAACAACCGTTAAGGTTTGTCCAATGAATTTTTTACCGCCATCCACTACAATCATCGTTCCATCATCTAAATAAGCTAATCCTTGTCCGGATTCTTTCCCGTCTTTGACGACTTCAACAACCATTTCTTCTCCCGGTAAAACAACCGGCTTAACCGCATTGGCAAGCTCATTAATATTGAGAACCTGAACTCCTTGAAATTCTGCCACTTTATTTAAATTATAGTCATTTGTAAGTACCACACCATTTAAGTATTCAGCTAATTTCAGGAGCTTAGCATCCACCTCTGCCGTTTCCGGAAAATCTTTCTTTTCTATTCTGACATCAATGATCTGTTCATTTTGAAGTTTATTCAGAATATCAAGTCCTCTTCTCCCTCTGTTTCTTTTTAATCCATCCGAAGAATCTGCAATATGTTGAAGCTCCTGAAGCACAAATTCCGGAATAATTAAAGTCCCTTCTAAAAAACCTGTTTTGCAAATATCAGCAATCCTACCATCAATGATTACACTCGTATCAAGAATCTTAGGAGAAATATCAGACTTATTTTTTGTGCTTTTGTAATTTTTTGAACTTGGATTAATTCTACTTCCAATAATCAGAGAAAATTCTTCGCCTTTACGTGTTGCAATCTTCATCCCAAGAGAACCAAAAAAAAGATAAAGAATTGCAGACAAAGCTGTGCCCAGAAACTGTATCTTCAGATTGTATAAAGGCTGACTCAGCAAAAACGCTATCACCAAGCCAATAATCAAACCAGCCGCTCCCAGTATAATGTCATTCATTTGAAATTTCAATAATTCACTTTCAAATAAATTTCCGATTTTTTCTCCGATTTTCTTCATTTTGGGTGTAAGTAAAAACAATAATAATCCAAATATAATTCCAAAAATAATATAAATAATTAAAATATTAAGTCCGATTTTATCAACTAATCCAACATTGTCAAGCAATGTGGCTATTCCAACACCGAAGAAAATCCCTATAACGGTAAGAGTTACTCTTACTATTATATTTATCACCTTTTCACCTCCCGTCTCATTTTTTCGCGTAAAAAAACACATCTTTTATTATATTACAAAATAGTATATCACAAAATGATTAATTTTTGCTTAATAATTATTTATTTTTAACACAAAGATAAAAATTAGGAAAACCCTAATTTTTATCAATAATGTTTTCTATTTTTTTATTCATGAAATCAGATGTACTACCTTCTGCCAAAATCAACTCGCTAATCAAAATATGCTTTGCATTGTTCAGCATTTTTTTCTCTCCGGTTGACAACCCTTTTAATCTATCTCTATAAGAAAGATTATTGACAATTCTTGCCACCTCGAAAATATCTCCGCTTTTCATCTTATCCATGTTTAACCTATATCGTTTATTCCAATTCATTTCGGTTAAGCTTGTGTCTTGCTCCAATACATTATAGACATTTTCAACTTCATTGTCGTCTATCACATTTCGGACACCAATACTATCAGCATTGTCCACTGGCACCATTAGCTTCATATCTCCGTAAGGCATTGATATAACATAATATTTTTTTTTCTCTCCCAATACTTCTTTTTCTTCTATCGCTTCAATAATACCTGCTCCATGCATTGGGTAAACAATTTTATCACCTAAATTATACATTTCACTACCTCCGAACCTAATGATACCACATTGAAGGCATAAAGTCAAATCGATAATTTTATCACTGTGAAAACGTTTTGTCAACAAAATGATGTCATGTATTTTGTATTTTTATAGGAATTGCCTTTATTATCTTAATTGATATAGTATTTACTAGTTATCTGAAGAAATCCATGACCTCACCGACACTGCTTATGCCGATAATATCGATTCCTTTAATATTTTTTGTAAGACTTAAGCTTGCTTGAGGAATAATCACTTTATTAAACCCTAATTTTTTTCCTTCATTGATACGGGCTTCAATTTGACTAATTCCTCTTATTTCACCCGTCAAACCAACTTCCCCAATCACAAAGGTTTTTGAATCCATTGGTTTATCTTTGAAGCTAGACGCCACCGCACACAAGACAGCAAGATCCACAGCCGTTTCTCTAAGCTGTAATCCCCCGATGACATTAATATAAGCGTCAAAGCTCTGAAGCTGAAGTCCTGCCTTTTTTTCTAATACCGCCATGAGCATTGATGTTCTGTTATAATCCACGCCCGTAGTGACTCTTCTCGGCTGTCCAAAGGATGTATAACTGATCAAAGCCTGAATCTCAACCAAAAGAGGACGAGTCCCTTCAACAGAAGCCGTAATGACTGTTCCTGCAGCATCCTTCAAGCTCCCTCTTATAAAAATCTCAGAAGGATTAAGTATCTCATTCAATCCATTCTCTCTCATTTCAAAAACACCAATTTCGTTTGTTGATCCAAAACGATTTTTAACCGCTCTTAAAATTCTGTAGATTCCTTTATCCCCTTCAAAATATAAAACCGTATCTACCATATGCTCAAGAATTCTTGGTCCTGCAATCGCACCTTGTTTTGTAACATGTCCAATGATAAAAGTAGCCATGGAAGAATTTTTCGTAAGCCTCATAATGGTAGAGGTAACATCCTTAACTTGACTGACGCTTCCCGGCGTTGAAATAATCTCAGAATTATACACAGTCTGGATAGAATCAATGACGAGAATATCCGGTTGCAGTTCAATCACCCATTGACTTATAATATCAATGCTAGTTTCAGCCAATACCTTGAAATTGACATTTTCATGAAACAATCTTTCTGCCCTTAGCTTTAACTGACTTGGAGATTCTTCACCGGAAACATATAGAATTGTTTTTCCTACCATTGAAAGAATTCCTGACACCTGCATCAATAAAGTTGATTTTCCTATTCCCGGATCCCCTCCTACTAGAACCAGTGAACCCGGAACAATTCCTCCGCCAAGTACCCTGTTAAACTCACTCATCCCGGAGTCAATACGATTGCCTTTAGATGTTTCTATTTCTCCTAAGGAAAGAGGCTTTCCACCACTAATTCCTTTTTTTTGATTTGAAGAACCCTTTACCGTTGCCTCTTCAATAAATGTATTCCACAAATCACAGCCAGGACACTTTCCAAGCCATTTTGCAGACTCATAACCACATTCTTGACAGACAAATTTTGTCTTGTTCTTTGCCATACTTATCTCCTCTAATTGTGACAAGATACAATTTCGCCATAATACATCGCATGATAATCGTGATCTTTATACTTTGCCGCGATATCCGGATGACTGATAAGCTCTGCTTCTAGAGTTTGTCTGTAAATAGTTTTACATTCAAAATGAATATTGCATTCTTTGATGTAAGGGGTTTGTATTTTTTCTCCTTGCTGCAAAGTTAATCCACATTCTTTGAATTTGTCATAATTCCTTCCTGATTTACTACCACAAAAGGTGAGCTCTTTTTTTAAATTTCCGTCAAAAGGGATACTGACAGAAAATTCATTCGCTTCCCTCATTAATTCATAAGTAAATCTAGAATATCTAACCGCAACAATAAAAACAGGCTTTCCCCACATATATCCAATAAATCCCCAACCAATGGTCATGGTATTTATTCTCTTATCCCCTTTAACAGTCAAAAACGCCCCGCCCTGTGAAAGTTGTTCCATCACTTTTCCTGAAAACTCAAATTTATTGATTTCCATTCTTACCTCCGTAGATAATGATTTTTTCCTTAAAATTCATTATACCATAATCAAACGCAACTATGGATATAGTTCCAACTGATTGAGAAGTAAAATTATTAACTAAAGTATTATCATTTAATACCATAATAACTAAGACTATGTCTACAAAACGAACTATGGATATCGTCCCAACTGATTAAGAAGTATAATTATTTGTATTTTTTTATACAAACACCTATGAAAATATGTTATGATATAACCTGAAAATCAGAAAGACAAGATTATAAGAGGTGTGCTTTGAAAAAAATCAATGTGTGTATCGACTTAGACAGTACCTTGACAGTTCCGGACTACTGGGTGGATTATGCCAATAGGCATTTCGGCACTAATTATGTTTATGACGATAATACGGTAGAACAATATTTTATAGATAATCAATTTGACAACAATAAGTTTGATGAGTTTTATCATCAATATGCCTCTGAAATGCATCGAACGGCAAAATTGAGGCCTTATGCTAAGGAAGTCATCCATCACCTAAAGGAATATTGCAATATTTATTATGTCACGGCAAGGGAAAAAAAGATTGAACCCATCACTATTGAATGGCTTAAAGAAAACAATGTGTTTTCAGATGTATTTCATTTAGGTTCTTTCCACAAAAACGACAAGGCCAACGAATTGAATTGCGATATCTTTATAGAGGATAATTTAGAAACCGCTAAAAAGCTATACAAGGATAGTATCACCGTATTACTGATTGATACAGGCTTCAACAGATATGAAAACCCTGAAGGGATTATAAGAGTATCTGACTGGCATGAAATTAATCACTTCATCTCCAATTATTATAATAATCGAAAATAAAGATTGACAATTAATAAGACAACCGATATTATTAAAAAAATTAGTCCTTTAAATTAGTCCGAGAGACTGGCAAGGAGATAAAATGGTTATCACTAATAGACCTTCTTGCGCAAGCAAGATTTTTTTTGTCTCCAACAAAAACAGGAGGTTATTATGTCAGCAAGAAAAATTTCTTCAAAGAAAGCCACTGCACCCACAATTAGTGGCGGTAAAAAAATGGTATTAGGCTTCCAGCACCTCTTAGCGATGTTTGGTGCAACTGTATTGGTACCGATTCTAACAGGTCTAGACCCTTCACTCGCTCTTCTCAGTGCAGGATTAGGTACACTCATATTTCATTTCGTCACTGGCGGCAAAGTACCTGTATTTTTGGGGTCAAGCTTTGCGTTTATTGGTGCAATTGCTATGACACTTGCTTCAGAAGGTATAGGATCCGTCAAATCCGGAATTATCGGGGCCGGCATTATCTACATTATTATGTCTTATATTATCAAAATTGTTGGCGCCGAAAAAGTCAAATCTTTTTTCCCTCCGATAGTAACCGGCCCGGTCATTATGGTCATTGGTTTAAGGTTGGCCCCTGTTGCTCTCAGTATGTCGGGATATTCTTATGATTATGCGACTCAAACAGGATATTTTTCCTTACCCTCTTTAGCTGCAGCTGCCGTAGTAATTGTAACGATGATAGTTGTTTCTATCTTTGCTAAAGGATTTTTTAAACTGGTTCCTATTCTAATAGCTGTTGTAACGGGCTATCTCGCTTCAATTCCTCTTGGACTTGTTGATTTTACGAATGTTGCAAACGCAGGATGGATTGGTCTTTCTTCTAAATCAATAGAACATTTAACCACACTGCCAAATTTTTCCATGGCAGGTATCATTGCCATTTCACCAATTGCTTTGGTCATTTTCATAGAACACTTTGGAGATATAACGACTAACGGAGCTGTCGTGGGAAAAGATTTCTTCAAGGACCCCGGCGTACACAAAACAATGCTTGGAGACGGCTTGGCCACCTTGTTAGCCGGATTCATCGGAGGTCCTGCAAACACAACCTACAGCGAAAACACAGGAGTTCTAGCTGTTACTAAAATTTATGATCCTTCAGTCCTTAGACTGGCTGCGATCTTTGCAGTCGTCCTGAGCTTAGTCGGTAAATTCGGAGCATTGATTAGCTCAATACCGTCCGCAGTTATGGGAGGCGTTTCTATTATTCTTTTTGGAATGATTGCTAGCGTGGGTGTTCGTACAATGGTTGAAGCGAGACTTGATTTTGCACACTCAAGAAACCTTATTATCTCATCCTTGATTCTCGTTTGTGGTATTGCCATCGATAATGTCTATGTCTCAGGTTCACTTTCACTTTCAGGCTTAGCTATTGCAGCACTAATCGGAGTTGTCTTAAACAAATTGCTTCCGGATAATATATAATAGCGTCCAATTAAATACTGCAACTATAAAAAGAAGGGGCCGATTAAGGGCGGTCAAATAGAGATTTATAGTCTCTGAAAAATTCGGCATAGTCGTTTATATCGTCTATGCCGTTTTTTCGTCTTTTTCTGGAATGTTGATTTCACCGATGCAGTTGTAGGATATACGGATGCGCTGTGTTCTTCGTCCGTTTACCTTTTCTGTTTTGAATACGATGATTCTGTCAATGAACTCACGGATGATTTTATCGATTGCTACAATGTGCATCGGCGACTGGTCATATTCCTTTTGGCTGAGCCGAAGTTCCCTTGCAAGTTCTGTTACAGATTTGTTGGTGACGATACGGATGAATTCCTGTTCCTGTTTCTTGGCAAAAGCCAGCACCTTCCCTAAATCCTACGCTACAAGCAGTTCCCACCACATTGCAAATCTGGTGGGAACTGCAGCCGCCCTTGTGCTTGCAGTAGGTAGCGCAGACGAAGTAATCCTTGTCATGGGCTCGGCCATTGGCCCTCACTTGATACAGCTTGGTTCCACAATCCTCGCAATACATCATACCGGAGAGCATCCCTATCTCACCCATGCGGGAAGGACAGCGTTTGCCATCTCTGATTTTCTGCACGATTTCCCATGTCCCTTCATCGATGATGGCTTTATGGGTGTTTTTTAATACCAGCCAATCCTCGATGTCTCCGTCCCGAATCACATTGCCGGTTACGGTGACGAACTTATTTGTCGCGCCGTATACGTACACCTCAACACCGATGTTGAGGTTGTTGATGTAGTATTTATTTATGTTGTACTTGAAGCCGCTGGCCTTGAACAAGATGCGAAGGCCCTTGCCGGATAGACTTTTCTCGATATAGCAGCCCTCGAACAGTTCGACGATGTCCTCGCTGAGAGCACTTAAGGTTCCGTCCTCGTTGATACAGTGGTCAATGTCGATGGCTGAAAAACCTTTAAAGATGCCGATCCTCAGCCCGTCATATCGGCTCACCACCTCAATCGCAGTTGCATAATCCGTGAAGTTTTTTTCATTTTTTTGCCTGTGCTCTGTTTCTATTAATTTGATACGGAACCTTAGCAGGCTTTTCTTGCCCTTGACGCTCTTCGAACCCCCAGAGGCAAAACTTGCCGCTGTCACGTAGTGCATTTGGCAGATTATCGTATTGCATTTTTTTCCTCCTCCCTAGGGCTGATTACTTTTCCCTCACTAACCAATGGAGCTAAACCAATTGTTTGAATGAAAAGAATCAAAATTATTTTTCCACTCATCTCATAGACTTTAAAAAGATCACAAGTTGAGTTTTTTCAAATATTTTTTTCTCCCTTAATGGTCACAGGACGCAATTAAATTGGTTGAGTACCGAGAAAAGCATTTTGTTTGAAAAAACTTTGACGCTCACCATCTGCCTTGAAAACGAATCAATTCGGACGGGATACGGATAAGAATATTTAGCCCTCTGTCCATTTGCGAAGATTAAATCCCCCAAAACGAAAAAAGCACCCGCAAAAGATGCGGATGCGGATGCAAACATAAATAGGCATAAAAAATAATGCGTTATTAAATTTTATTGTTATTTTCTCGTATTAGCGATATAATTGGAATATATTTGCGGGAGGTGCAAAACCATGGCGATAAGCTACAACAAGCTCTGGAAGCTGCTGATTGATAAGAACATGAAAAAGAAAGATCTGCAGCGTCTTTCTGGCGTCAGCTCAGCTACCATTTCGAAGCTTGGCCGAAATGAAAATGTGAACACGGAAATACTTCAAAAGATATGCACCGCACTCGACTGCGATATATGTGACATCATGGAAATGAAAACGGAGGAAAAGCGCGATCAAGCAGCGCCCAGTGATAAATTATGATTAATATTAGAAAACTTGAATCAG
>JAFGVC010000002.1 GCA_016938195.1 Tissierellales bacterium
GCAGTAGGCAACATCGTAGGTGCGGATGTACTTAACGTTCTTTTTGTAGTCGGTCTGTCTGCGTCCGTTACAAAAGGAGGCTTAATCGTTCCGGTCGAATTTTACCGATTGCAGTTCCCGGCCATGATGATTATTCTAATCGCATTTAGAATTTTTGCCAAAAGCAAAAATGATGACATTTCAACTAAAGAAGGACTGTTCTTGGCAGGAATTTACTTAGTTTATCTCATCCTCAATTATACATGGCTATAAAAAATAAGATTAAAAAAACAGCAACCGTCCAACGTCTGCTGTTTTTTTTATATGGTGACCCATCCGCGACTCGAACGCGGGACACCCTGATTAAAAGTCAGATGCTCTACCGACTGAGCTAATGGATCTTGTCATGCCTTTTGGCACTCGTATATAATACTACAATGGATTTTTCATGTCAAGGAAAAATCCATTGTATTTTACTCAACTTATTCACTAAATAAGTTTCTAGAAAATATCTTTTCTCATAAAGGTTTGATCTCGTTTAGGACCTACTGATACAATATCCGCCGGCAACCCCAATAATTCTTCAATCTTTTGTACGTAAGCACGAGCGTTTTCAGGCAAATCCTTATATGTGACGGCCTTTTCAACATCATCAAGGTGCCACCCCGGCATATCAATATAAATAGGCTCACATCTGGATAGAGTTTCAAGACTAGCCGGAAAATAATCGATAATTTCACCGTCTAATTTATAAGCCACGCATATTTTAATACTCTCAAGATCAGACAAGGTATCTAACTTTGTCAGTGCAATAGCGGATAACCCGTTCAATTCCGCTGAATAATTCAACATCACCATATCCAACCAGCCACATCTACGCGGTCTACCTGTCGTTGTACCATACTCAAAGCCCCTTTCTCTAATCCAGTTGCCTGTTTCTCCATGAAGCTCCGTTACAAAAGGCCCCTTTCCAACTCTTGTCGTATAAGCCTTCACTACCCCTATAGCCTTCTGGAGACGATAAGGACTGATGCCTGCTCCTACAGCAATGCCACAAGTTGTAGGGTGGGAGGATGTCACAAAAGGATAAGTCCCATAGTCAATATCTAATAAAGTACCTTGAGCCCCTTCAAAAAGAATCTTAGAATCTTCTTTAACTGCATTTCTCATCACAACGTTGACGTCTGTGATATATTTTGAAATCATATCCATATATTTCATAGCTTCATGAACAATCAGCTCTTCATCCAACGGTTGCCCCTCATAGTACTTGACAATGAGATTGTTTTTGCTTCTAATGTTGGCTCTCAATCTTGTTTCAAAGGCTTCCTTATTTTCGTAATCACACATCCTAATACCGCTTCTCTCAACCTTATCCCGATAGCAAGGACCAATCCCTTTAATCGTTGTGCCGATTTTATCTTCACCACGCATCTCTTCTTCTAATCGATCAATCTCTATATGATAAGGGAAGATAATATGTGCTCTGTCAGAAATCATGAGGCTGTCTGTATTGATACCTAGATCATTAAGATATTTTATTTCTCTGACTAATGAGGTCGGATTGACAACAACGCCATTTCCTATCACACAAGACTTTCCATTGTATAATATACCTGATGGAACAAGATGCAGCTTGTACTTTTGATTTCCTAACTCAACTGTATGACCTGCATTATCTCCGCCCTGATATCTTACAACAAGATCAGCTTTCTTCGCCAGATAATCAGTAATCTTTCCTTTACCTTCATCTCCCCATTGGGCACCAAGTATAACTAAATTTGACATCATTACCCTCCTAAAATTAAAGCTTCGCCAGTGGTCGTTAAAAATCTTATTCAAGACCCACTATATACTATCAGAATGTATCTACATAGTCAACCAAAGCACGAATGTTTTATAATGTTTATTTTATTTTATTCGCTAAATCAATGTGAAACTATCAAAATTATGATTGAATTCTATATTATTTAAATATTTAACGATAATAAGCGAACTTTATCTAGTTAAAAACGTCACATCCTTCGTAACACTATTCGCCCATTTCTAAATTATTTAATTCATATGCATGGTAAAATAGTTTTCATCCTGAGTAATCAGTTAATATTATGAATATTATTTGTATAATTTTATAATTATTCAATTTTTTAGTCGGAATACCTTTTTTATAAAGATGCGATGTATCGCCCTATGGAAATAGAGTGTTTCGACTTATTTGTTAAATTTTCGACAATATGAGCTATTTGTTAACATATTGTAACAATTGGCTTGTAAAAAAAAATTTGCAAGATAACGTACATTTGTGCAGTGATTTTTTTGTCCACCTATCGCGTACATCATGTCTGCTATGCACAGCAAATTGTTGACAAATTGTAAATATTTTGACTTATTTATGGAGTGATGTAAAAAAAATGTTGAATATTTATGAATATTATTATACAATGTTAAAAATTCAAATAATTTGGAGGACAAAATTAATGAAGAAAAAAATCTCATCATTCATGATAGTGGCCGTATTGATATTATCAATGGTAATGGCTGGTTGTGCACCAAGTACTCCGGCAGCTACTACTGAAGCCCCTAAAGCCGAAGTAATCAAATTAGGCGTTATCGGACCTTTGACAGGCGACTATAGCCAATATGGTGTTGCCGTTGAAGAAGGCGCAAAGCTTGCTGCTGAAGAAATCAATGCCGCTGGTGGTATCAATGGCGCAATGATTGAAATCATAGCTTATGACTCAAAGGGTGATAAAACTGAGGGCGTAAATGCTTACAACAGACTTAGAGATCAAGACGGAATCGTTGGTTTGATTGGCGGAACATTCAGTGGCGTTACACTTGCTATTAAAGAAATCGCTGTAGAAGATGGAATGCCTGTTTTGACTCCAACTGCTACCAACCTTGAAGTTACTCTCAATGCTCCTAACGTATTTAGAGCTTGCTATACTGACCCACAGCAAGGATCTACTGCAGCTATATTCTCAGCTGAAGAGCTTGGAGCTATGAAAGCAGCTGTACTATATAACATAGAAGACCCTTACTCAGAAGGTCTTGCAGTAGCCTTTAGAGATCAGTTTGCAACTACCGGAACCGTAACTAATTATGAAGGTTACACCAAGAATGATGCGGATTTCAAATCAGTTTTGACGAAAATCCAAGCACAAGATCCTGATGTATTATTCTTACCTGATTACATTGCTAAAGTTGGTATTATATTAGCACAGGTTCAAGAAATGGGTATGGATGTCATTTGTATAGGCGGAGACGGATGGGATGGTATTGAAATCGATTATGCCGATGTGGCTGAAGGTCACTACCTCGTTAACCACTATGCAAAAACTGACCCTGCTGAAATCGTTCAAAATTTCATCACAGCTTATGAAACAAAATGGACCAAAAGCCCGAACGCATTGGCAGCTTTAGGATATGACTCTACCAAAATTATGGCTGACGCTATCTTACGCGCTGGCTCAACTGAAGCAGCTGCTATCGTTGAAGCTTTAGCTGCAGCAGATATGGACGGCGTTGCTGGACATGTAACATTTGATGAGAATGGAGATCCAAACAAGAGTATCACTATTATTCAAGTCATCAACGGAGAGCATGTTGTTGCAGGTAAAGTCGGCGGAAATTAATCATTTACTAAACTAAATATATTTTTATAGGAGAGAGGCATTCTCTCCTATAATTTTGTTTTTTAATAACTGATATGGATTCATTATAATTTTGTCAGAGGAGGAATTTCTTTGAACGTATTTTTACAGCAAATCATAAACGGCTTATCTGTAGGCAGTATCTACGCTGTAATCGC
>JAFGVC010000089.1 GCA_016938195.1 Tissierellales bacterium
GAAAATCCTGAAGAATCAGCTAGAATTCTCCTTGAGAGCGTTCCGGAATTAAGTGAAGAGCTTGTTTTAGCTAGTCAAGAATTTTTGTCAAGCCGATATATTGATGACGCACCCTATTGGGGATATCAGGAGAAAGAAACTTGGGATAGATATACACAGTGGCTTTTTGAACACCAGTTTATAACGTCAATGATAGATACAGAAGCAGCTTTTACCAATGAATTTTTAGAATAACGGGTTGTGGTTAAATGGAGAACGTAAAAACAAGGATACTTCTAAAAAATGTAACCAAAACTTATGAAATGGCCAATCAAGAAAAACTAGATACCTTGATTGATGTTAATCTTAGGCTTGAAGATGAAGAATTTGTTTCTATTATCGGACCCAGTGGTTGTGGTAAAAGTACATTATTCAGACTCATTGCAAAGCTTGAGGAAGATTATGAAGGGGAGATATTGTTGAACAATATCTCCCTCCAACAATCAAATGAGTTGGTCAGCTATATGCAGCAAAAAGATTTATTGATGCCTTGGCGCAAGGTGTTGGACAATGTGATTCTTCCGTTGGAGTTAAAGGGAATGAATCGGCAAGGATGCTATAAAACCGCACAAGAATATCTCGAAGATTTTGGTCTTAGTGGATTTGAGCATGTATATCCCGGTCAGCTTTCAGGCGGAATGCGTCAAAGGGCTGCATTGCTGAGGACTTATTTAATCAACAGTCCCATCATGCTCTTAGACGAGCCGTTTGGTGCATTGGATGCGATTACCCGATCAGAAATGCAAAATTGGTTACTAAAAATTTGGCAAACGAAAAAGAAATCCGTTTTATTCATCACACATGATGTAGATGAAGCCATATATTTGTCTGATCGTATCTATATTATGAGCGAAAGGCCAGGCACCATGATTGATGAGTTAAAAGTTGACTTTGAAAGGCCTAGAAATCCAGATTTTTTGACGACGCAGAAGTATCTGGAATATAAAAAAAGAATTATTAACCGACTTCATTAAACATGCCCGTAGTAATCTCGATGCACCACCACGCTATAGGCATAATCTAAAAGAGTGCCCCAACTGTAGACAGGTAAATCGATAGCCTTTTGAATGGTTCGTGCAAAAGGCTGCCAACCAGTGCATTCGAGCATGAGTGCACCCATTTCCGGATGTCGCTCCTTCATGCTTAAGGCCATCTGAACGATTTCTCTTTCTGCCAAATCAAAATAAGCCTCGCCTAGGATTGGATGAGTAGGACTTCCCCAAAGATTTTTGAATTGGACGCATTCCACAAAGTCATGGATTCCTTCTACAAAATAATTGGAATTGATAGACACACCCACATTTTGAAGGTGTGTGTTACTCAACTCATTTTTGTTGGCACATACAATGCCAACTTTCTTTTTTGATGAGATGGTTCTTTGAATCAAAGGGACTTGAAGAAGACTAGACATGAAGACTGGAATGTCCATTTCATCAGCTACTATCTTCTGATAGTAGGCAAAGTAGCCGCATTCAGCAGCAATAGCTCTGCACCCTATTCTTTCTAATCTTTTAGCAGCTTTCAGGATAATCGGAATAAATTGATCTTTATCTTCTCCATATAGTAGCGGGTCAATTTCCAGTCCTTCTATGGCTTCAAACTGGACGGGAAAAGGGTAGGCACTAGCATTTCTAACATCTCCTGGAAATCCGGGATAAAATTGATCCATCACCATTATACCTAAACCCATACCTGAGCATATGCCCATAGGTCTTGTTTTTATATGGTTAATGCCCATATCTCTGTTTATATACATATTGTCCTCCTCCAATTATTCTTTATTCTAAAATACTTTGCAATAGCATGACGGCTTCACGTGCTTTTCTTGCGGCACCGTAGCTAAATTCCACATGATCTTCTTGTCCGGCTTTAGTCGCAATGGAATCGGCAGTTGCAGGAATAGCGAGTTGATCAATGAGATTGATGACACAAGCGCCTTTTTTTACGTTAGTATTCAAAAATTGATTGCGATATAAGTATTTGGCAAGGTCTGAGGCAATGATTGGAACTAAATCCATAACATATCCAATTTGTGTATTTGAGCAATTGCAGCCCATCACTGGTTCAAAACGTTCTTCTCCAATATTAAAAAGCAGAGGATTATCACAAGATACATTATTTTCTTTGTTCAAATTAAATTTCATAAAAGACATTGTGTTGCAAATAGATTGATAGAGTCCCGGATTTTTAGAGAGCATATTGTCTGATAGTTGATTGAAAATAGATTCTAATTGGTGATAACATAACACGGATATGGCTTGGGTCATGCTAGATCCATTCATTGAGGCTAATACTTCCTTGCACTCAAAGGCAAATGTCTCATCAAGACCGGCTATTGAAAAAGCTTCTCTTGCGTTTATTCTTTGATTCTGATAAAAGGCCTCAGATTCTTCGAATCCTGCGGTAAACATAGCCATTTCGGCCAGAGGAGGCAGATCGCTAAGACCGGTAGAACCAAGCTCTCTGATGACAGGGGAAATACCTGCATTGAAAATAGAAAGCATTCTGTCGATAAGCTCGGGACGTACGGAAGAATAGCCTCGCGCTAGTACGTTTGCTCTGATTAATAGTGCTGTTCGAGTAATATCACGATTGAGTGGTTTGCCGATACCTACCGCATGCGGATAAGGTATGGTTCTATTCCATTCAATGTGTTCCTCTGGAGATAGCACGGTATCTTTCATATTACCTAAGCCTGTATTGATGCCATAAACGACAGGTGGATTTCCATGCAGCCACTGATTGATTTGGTTTCTCGTCATTTGACAAAATTTTCTAGCTTGGTCTTCGAGACGAACCTCATACTTTCCTGATAAAGCTTCAATGATGCCGTCGATGGTTAAATTACTTCCGTTTATATACATGATTTCTTTATACATGGGACCTCCTTATTTTAGAAAACCTGTTGAATTTTCAACAGCAAAAAGCAACTCGCCGGTAAAAATGATTCGGTCTAACTCATTGATTTCAGGGATGACATATCGGTTTTCTTCGACAACAAGACAATGCTGTCTAATTTTTTGATAAGCTACTTGAGTGCCTTTCCCTAATTTTAAATCAGGCAACTTTTGCCAAACAAGATCTATACCTTGGCAAGACATTAAGACTTCTATTGCCATAATTTTTGACAATAAACCTAAATTATCGACTAGACGCTTAGAAGATGAAAAAGCCAAGGTACTGTCAAGATCATCGTTCATGAGTGACCTCGAAGGAAGCGCATGTGTTTTAAGCTCTCCTAAAACTGCCGTGCCTACCGCTTGAATAACAGGAAAACCATGATTATAACCGGGATCCTTGAAAATAAGATTGGTAGGTAAGCCATAAGAAAATGCATGGTCATTAAGTCTGAATGCTCGTCGCTCAGAAATGTTTCCCAAATCAGCAAGACCCGTCATGGCCAAGTCCAGCGCGTATCTTAACTGAACGGATAAATCCATTTCGTTGGTTAAATAATCTTGAAGACTTTTTTTCAAAAAACCAAAGACATCTCTTGCACCTCCGTGAGTTTGTGGTGCGGCTCTAAGGCATATCGCATCTTGACATCGCGGGCTCGTGTCATAGCCGAATAAAAAGCGTCCTTTATCATCTGCAAACTCACTATCTTCAATCAAAGCTAAAGTGTTCAAAGCTGAATTTTCCTGCTCTTCATAAGGCCGGGCTATTGAATGCAACCGATTATCAAAGGCACCTCTTTCACCTCTTATGGCCTCGAGGTTTAGCGCTAAGCTTATATCAATCGTTTTCGCAAGCTCTTGACATTTAGAATATCCATACAAACCATAAGCGGCTGGCAGCACATGATGCAATAGAGACCGTTCTATATTCAAGCCTTCAAAATAGGTTGCCAAATTATCAAATAAAAAATCAATTTGTTCCTCTTCTGTTTTCAAATTAACCGGAATACACGGCAGGTTTTCTGAAGATAACCAGTTGTTTGTAGATAAGAAAACCACTAATTCAGTCACAGAACGCGGATAATGTGAGTCAATTAATGCTTCGTCTCTTTTTAAATGTGACATTAAATCATTGAAATCAATACTTGTTTGATGCATTTCATCCTCTCCTCTTGAGTGATTTAGATATTGATAATCAATAATAAGCAAATAACATGCCAAATTTAGATTGAGCAAGTGCAACATTTATGAGAAGAGCTGCATAAAATATTGGCACTATTGCTTAAAAAATATTTGCAATGCAAATATTTTTTGCATATAATCATAGTATAATAGTGAAGGAAGTGATGACATGGAGCAAAATAAAACGGAATCAAAGCTTTCAAATGAGGAAATGGCCTATTGCATGAAAATTGCACTCAATACGGTGTATGAAGGGATGATGTTGGTTTCCAAGATGGGCGTCATTGAGTATTATAATCATCAAATGGGTCAACTTGAAGGACTTCGCAGTGAGGATGTAGTGGGCAAAAAGATTACAGAAATATATCGTGTGAATGAGGACAAAAGTGAGCATCATATCGTAGCAAAAACTAAAAAACCAATCTTGGACAGATATCAAAATTATTACGCTAGCAATAATCAAAAAATACTATCTGTAGCGAGTACATACCCTATTATTAAAGAGGGTGAGTTAGTTGCAACTTACTCTATTGCTAGGAATACTGATAAAATGGCAAATCTTTTGAAAAAGACAGAAGAGATTGAACAACTTCATAAAATAGAGGCGCTACCTTCTGAAAATAATACAAGATATACGTTTAATCACATTATTACAAAGAGTGAAAAAATGACGAGAATTTTAGAAAAAGCCATAAAATTTTCTAAATACAATAGTAACATTTTGCTCTATGGAGAAACAGGCGTTGGAAAGGAAATATTTGCACAAGGCATACATAATTGCAACAGTATAAACAGACATTATCCTTTCGTCGGCATCAACTGTTCCGCGATTCCCGAGAACCTTCTGGAAAGTAGCCTTTTTGGAACAGTTAAGGGAGCATTTACCGGCGCGGAAAATCAAATGGGTCTGATTGAAAAAGCTGGAATGGGAACCTTGTTTCTTGATGAAATCAATTCTATGCCCATTGCTTTGCAAGCTAAAATATTAAGAGTTATCCAAGAAAAAAATTTCAGAAGAATTGGTGGTACGGAAGAGATTAGTGCAAAATGCAGAATCATTAGTTCAACAAACATAGAACCAAAGATTTGTTTAAGTGAAAATTTAATCAGAAAAGACCTGTATTATAGAATTTCTACGAATATACTCGAGATACCTCCTTTGCATGAAAGAAAAGCCGACATCCCTCATTTAATTCAATACTTTATGAAAATATATGGTTCAAAATATGGCTTATATAAATTAGAGATATCTGATAACGTACTGGAGATTCTAAAGAATTATTATTTTCCGGGAAATGTCAGGGAGCTTGAAAACATCGTAGAATCAGCTATCACATTGGCCGGAGAATCACAGAGAATTGATGAAAGCTGTCTACCGGAAAATTTTGCGCATTTAGATCAAGTCGAACCTATAGAGTCTGAATCGCTGGTATTTTTTTTACAAAATTCAGAGAGGGATAAAATTGTCGAAGTATTAGAAGCAAATGATTGGAATATTTCTAAGAGTGCAAAAAATCTTAAAATTGCAAGACAAAATCTTCAGTATAGAATGAAAAAATTGAACATAAAAAAAGTTAAAAGCCACACTAATTGGTAATGTTTAAATATTGTAATGAAAACAATTGTCATATAGATAGATATGTTGTATAATCAGATAATAGAAATGATAGATAGCTGCATGAAGGAGGTTATCATGACTATGAAGATGATTATTAGCTTACTTGTTATATTTGGAGTCATTGGATTGATGATAGTTCCAAATATGTTGAACAATCTACAAGAAAACAAAGATAACAACACAACAACAAAAAATATAGAGAAGCCCTTAAAGGAGGTAAGTGAAATGAAATTGAAGGATATATATTTAGCAGGTGGGTGCTTTTGGGGTCTAGAAGAATACATGTCGAGAATTAACGGTGTATATGATGCTACCTCAGGATATGCAAATGGGAACACTGAAAATCCTACCTATGAGCAAGTCTGTTATCAAAATACAGGGCATGCTGAAACAGTACATGTACAATATGATTCTGAAGAAATAGATTTACAGACGATTTTGACCTATTACTTTAAAGTTATTAATCCAACATCAATCAACAAACAAGGTAATGATGTGGGTTCACAATACAGAACCGGAATCTATTATATCAATGAGGAAGACCATGAGGTCATAACACAATTCATCAAAGAACAACAAAAAATAGTAGATGCACCCATTGTCGTTGAAGTCGAACCACTTAAGCACTATTATTTGGCAGAGGAATATCATCAAGATTATTTAAAGAAAAACCCCAATGGATATTGCCATATTGATTTGAGTCTCGCCGACGAAATTGTTTTCGTCCCACAAATATATACAAAGCCTTCAGAAGAAGATCTAAAAAATAACCTGACTGAAATACAATATCAAGTGACACAAGAGTCCGCAACTGAAAGACCATTTACAGGGGAATACTGGGATTTTTATGGAAAAGGAATCTATGTAGACATTGTTACAGGAGAACCCTTATTTTCATCGTTAGATAAATTTGAATCGAGCTGTGGATGGCCAAGCTTTGCCGCTCCAATTGCGCCGGAAGTGATGACCCTTACAGAAGATACTTCCTTCAATATGAACAGGATAGAAGTGAAAAGCAGAACCGGAGAAACGCATCTTGGGCATCTCTTTGAAGACGGTCCTGCAGAGCTTGGAGGATTAAGGTATTGTATCAATAGTGCTTCCTTAAGATTCATCCCTTATGATCAAATGGCGTCGGAAGGGTATGAATACCTGATGAAGATTTTTGATTAAATCTGATGAATTATTCTGTGGGTAGCAGCATAGCCCTTAGTTTTGCTATGGACATCCTATAAACAACCATTGATAGAATAAAAATTAAAATTAAATCTAAGAGAACAATCAATAAAACTGAGAAATTCTCAATTAACATAGCATAGGTGAGCCATCCTATCCCGGCCGTAATGAGTCCACATAATCCCATCGAGATAAGAACATTCATATTTTGCTTCACAGCTCGCTGAGGATTGTCCCAGGTTAAGTAAGGTCTTGAAATATCAATTAAAAGACCTATTAAAACAATCGGAATAGCACTGATGAGTCCCAGAATTGAAGAGCTCACAATCGCAAGAGGCTGAGTAGGAATATAAAATTGAATACCGAAAGAAAAAATCACAATAGTAATCGTTTGGAGGATGAGCGGAGCAATACTTTTTCCAAGGATGTGGTCTCTTTCTCTTACGGGTATAGCCCTCGTAATCCAAAAACTAGCTCCTTCTCTTGAGAAAGAAGAGGGAGCTGTTGGATTCATAGCCGCAAAAAGCATATACGCGCCGGCAAGTCCAAGATAAAACTCAGTCTTGTTGAGATTATAAAGATTTATCACAAAATCCATCTCTTCTGAAGAACCGGACAAGGAAGGCATCACAATAAAAATAATTGGAAGTATTAGAGCAATGCTGACACAATTAAATAAATAGACGGGAGTTTTAATTAAAGTGATCCAATCCACTTTAAATACAGCAAAAAAATGGGCACCTTCATTATCTGTTAATTTGTTCAGTTCATTTCGGGTTATTTTTCTTTTGCTTGAAGCACTTTCGTTAGACCCAATAAGTCCTCCGAGATAAAATTTTTCAACGAAAACAATCATCACTATAAAAACAAAAAAATTAACAACTGTGATAGAAAGTAAGTGGATAGCGGCATCAAGATTATTATTGGATAAACTGATAGCTACCCATTTTGACATGGGAAAAACTCTTCCCATCATATCAATCAATGCCCGATTATTTTTGAAAAGCTCTCCCATAAATTCAAGCTCCTGACCGGGTGGAATTTGTATCATGCTTCTTTGAAGAATGATTTGAACGCCCAAAACAACGATAAGAAAAGCAAACATGGTAATAACTCTGACCAAGTCTTTTTTTCCTTTGATATTCGTAAATCTCATTATTAAAACAATCAAAAAAGAGCCTAAAGAAAGAGGTACTATGGGAGTCAATAAAAAGATGATGACTGACTTCAGCAGATAAATTACGCCACCGCCGACAAAGCTTTGATTGATAATTAAAATAGGAAACAGAAAGATACCTAAAATCAAATATTCATAAATCAATAAAGTGAAAAATTTTGACAGAACAATATGACGACCTTTGATTGGTAAAGGAATCAACATGTCGGTATCTCTTGAAAAATAATAGGTTGACAAGATATGTAGAAGACCAAATAAAAAAATAATTAGCGTCGCAGAATAATGAGCGAGTGCAGTAAAATAAAGCTCTTGATTAATCATCATCAATGAAAAACCAACTTGACGAACAAACTTAATATAGAGCCAGTAAGAAGGAATCAACGCAATGATGACCAACAAGTACATAAGAATACGAAAGGCGTCCTTCTTTCTTTTTAAGCTCCTCGGGTGAAGTATATGAAGATTGAACTGATGGATAAGACTAGCTTTTGTAAGTATCAAGATTTCTTTCATAAAGCCGTGACCTCTAAAAATATTTTTTCGAGAGACTCCTGACTTCCTGCTTTTTGCCTTAACTCTTCCATAGTTCCTTCTGATATAAGCCTTCCATTATTAATGATAGCAATTTTATCACAAATTTTTTCGGCAACCTCTAATACGTGAGTTGAAAAAAAGACTGATTTGCCTCTGCTACAAAGCTCACTCATGATTTCCTTGAGGTGATAGGCTGATTTAGGGTCTAGTCCGACCATAGGTTCATCCAATACAAATAGATCGGGATCGCTTAAAAGAGCACCTGTTAGAACAATTTTTTGCTTCATACCATGAGAATAAGAGCTGATTAAATCACTAATGGCTTCTTCTAGACTAAAAAGAGACAGATATTTTTCCATTCGATTCTGTCTGTCTCGACGACTAACATGATAGACATCGGCCATAAAATTCAGATATTCAATTCCCTTGAGGCGATCATATATCTGAGGATTGTCGGGGACATAACTTATGCGTCTTTTGGTTTCCAAGGGTTGTAGCAAAGTGTCAAATCCATCAACCAGGATATGACCGTCATCTTGTTTCAATAATCCGGTAATCATTTTAATTGTTGTTGTTTTACCGGCACCGTTTGGGCCCAGAAAACCATAAATCTCTCCTCTTTTGACATTAAAAGAGATATCATCGACCGCTTTGAGAGCACCTTTTGAATAAGTTTTAGAAATTTGTTCGATTTTAAGCATGCTAACCTCCGTCATTATTCTAATATAAATGTAGCGATGTCATCTAAGAGAGGCGGATAAACCTCTCCTTTGACATAATATTCTTCAGGTGAAGGAACGCCTTCCCCGTGCATCAAAAGATGGTTGACACCTAGATATAGCTTAAACGTATAATTTGGATAATCTTTCATTTCTTCATAAATCTCGTAATACTCACTCGAAGGAACTTGATAATCTCGTTCTCCCTGAATGACCAAAACTGGTTTTGAAATATTTTTAGCAAGAGTTGCCGGGTCATAAGCATACAAATCTTCCCAATAAGCTTTATATGCGCCAAGCACTATTTCATCATCCTCAATCAAAGAGGGGTTATTGATTTTATAGGACTGTTCAATCATATCGTCAATCATATTTTGATCCTCAGGTGTGATTGTGCCATCCAACTGAGCTAGATATTCTGTCTGATAAGGTACAAGCTCAGCCAGTGTTGAAAACATTCCGGCTGCCATGACATAACCTTTAGCTTCAGGAGTCTCTTCAGCTATTCTTGGAATAAGATAAGCACCAAGGCTGTGCCCTAAAATCCAAATGTTATCCTTGTCAATATATTCTAGCGTTTGAGCGAAGGCAATCGCTTCTTTTACATCATCAATTGTTTCATCGTATACGGTTAAGGTTTTGAGGTCCGCCATTTCCGGACCGTAAGTAAAGGTTCTTTTATCATAACGTAGGACTGCAATATTTTTTGTCGGTAAAAAATCTGCAATATTCATGAAAGGTTCGTTCAATCCAACAGTTTCGTTCATGTTGTTGGCACCCGAACCATGGACAAGAATCAGCAGCGGATATTTTCCTTCTTTATCAGGTAATGTAATTTTGCCGGCAAGCTTCCACTCTGAAAGCCCGAAGGTAATATCGATTTCTTTGATACCAATAGGTGTAGGCGTGTCATCAAAAGTAAAAACACCAAAGTTCATTCCGGATATTTCTCCAGCCTGGTTAAAAACAACATTAGCATTTAAAGATTCTTTTTCAAAGATAACGCCTACAGAATATATGAGGTATTCACCTTTTTCAGAGACATCAGACCCTGAAAATTTAATAAATTCACCGTACTGTTGGTATAATTGAAAAAATAGGGTATTATATTTGTCTGCATCTACAGCCTTTACCATAGCTTGATCATGGGGATGATTTTTTAGTGCTTCCTCGAATTGACCTGAAAACAGTTTTTCAATATAAGCTTGACCCTGAGCTTGAGCAAATTGCAGGTCAATAATAACCATTTCAGTAGTTTCATCTGTCTGAGGTGAAGCATTTCTACAGGAGACTGCAAAAATTAACAAGATAACAAGCAAGAGCAATAATATTTTTCTCATCGTCATTCCTCCCTTACACTAATAATATAACATATAAAGCTTTTTAGTTGCATTAAAAAAAGATTAATCTATAATTATTCGAGAATTATAAAATATTGATTGAAAAATAGTGGGTTTTGTACTATTATGTATCTGATTGCAATTTGGAGGGTAAAATGAAATATTTTTTAAAAGTTTTTACTGTAGCTATCCTTATCTTTACGATATTGGCAGGCTTTAACATATATCAAACTTATAAGGCGATTGACGAAGCCAACAACAGGGTGCCCAATTATAATGAAAATTGGCTTTCAGACTTTGACAGCGCTTTTGTTTCAAAAGAAATGTATGAAGCATACATCAGTGAAAGCCAAAGAATCAATTTTTTGTTTGTTGGGCTGGAAAACACGAGAACTGATACCATCATGCTAGCTAGCTACGATCAAAAAAACAAGCAAATCGATGTTGTTTCAATCCCACGAGACACCTATTACTACAAAGAAGGGTTTAGAAGCGGATATCGCGACATTTCAAACTATAAGATTAACGCTGTTTATGGTGGCGATGGCATCGAGGGTTTAGAAAGAGCGGTTGAAGATTTACTGCACATACCGATTCATCATTATGTGACGATAACGATGAGTGGTGTCGCCAATATTGTTGATTCTCTTGGAGGAATTGAAGTAGATGTACCATTAGATATGTACTATGTTGATAAATATGCGAATCCACCGCTTAAAATCGATATTAAGGCCGGAAAGCAAATACTTGATGGCCAAAATGCAATAGGTTTTCTGAGATTTAGAAAAAGTAGCGATGGAAAAGTAGCCTATGGAGATATACAAAGAATACAGATGCAACAACAATTTTTGATGAGTGTGGCTAAAAAGACACTGAGCTTTAAATTACCTACAGTAGCTAAAGAAGCATTCAACATGGTTGAGACTGATGCAAGCCTTTCATCCATATTGAAATATGCTTCAGGAACCATTGGAATTTCAACGGACGACATTAATTTCCATACTTTGCCGGGTCAAGCTGAATATATCAAGGATGTTTCTTTTTATATAGCTGAGGGACGTGATATTCAGCAGTTGGTATATGCATTGTATGGCATTCCGTTTCATACTGCAGATAACAATCAATAAGTGATAGGATGATAAACCCGCTTAAATTAAGCGGGTTTATTTTTTTTCATCCTGTGATATAATTAATTTACGTACACTTAACATTAATCTAGGATTTACGCACCTATAGTTTGATATAATGGTGAAAATATTAATATTGGAGGGCATAGATGAAAGCATTCAAAACCGCTTCAATCATCTATATTGGATCAACGGATATTACGCTTCGGATTGGACAAAGGAAAAAAGATAAAATAGAAATTATTGAAAATACAACACTAGATCTTTCAATAGGGAAAGAAGCCTTCGAGCAAGGCAAATTATCATCTAAAAAAATTGATAGATTAGTTGAAATTGTATCTAAGTTTAATCAATTATCACAATCTTACCAGTCTGAGGTCATAAGACTTATTGCATCTACCGCCATGAGAGAATCAGAAAATAAATACTATATCAGAGACCGTCTATATCAGGAAACGGGTCTTATATTGGAAATCTTTTCTGATTCCGAGCTAAAAAACACTATTTTTATGTCGGCTACGCGCGTTTTGCAAGACGCAAATCAGTTGAAGGACAATGCCATCATTTCATTTATTGGAAGCGGAAATCTGGGAATTGCCTTTTATGAAAATGAGGCGATTAACTTTTTGCAAAATATTATGATTGGCACACTTAAACTATATGAAATTGCAAAAAATGCAGATAAATATACGGATAAAATGGATTTTATGGTGCGGGAGCAACTGCACACCTATTTTAATTTTCTGCCTACTTTTTTACCGAAAAGCAATATAAAAGAATTTATTTTAACCGGAAGAACGGTTGAAATCATCAAGCGTATTTGTAAGGTAAGACATGAAAATGAGATAGATGTTATAGAAAAAAGCGACTTTAAGATTTTTTATAACGAAATCGTACAAATGAATACACAGGCAATATCTTTTAAATATGGTATGACTACTGAATTTGCAAATGAAATTTTGATTGCTACGATTGTCATTGAAAACTTAATGAGCATGACAGAGGCTGAAAAAATTATTATTCCCGATATGTTTTTCTTTGATATTGTTTTCTATGAGTTGTTAATACCTGAAAGATATGAACAAATCATAAGGATTTTTGAAAGCTATGCGATAGAATCTTCCAAAAAATTAGCGGAAATGTATAAAGCTTATGGCGAACACATCAAATATGTAGATCAAATTTCGGCAATAATTTTCGAGAAGCTATCCAAAACAAATAAATTTAAAGATAAAGAGAGCCTATATCTAAAAATAGCCGTTATTCTTCATAATATTGGGAAATATATCAATCCGGATAAGCATTATCTAAATTCAGGATATATTATTAAGAATACAGATATCATCGGATTAAGTGAAAAAGACAAACAATTAATTGCCATGATTGTAAAATATCAATCCTATCTTTTACCAACGGAAAAGGATGAAGAATTTGCAGAGTTATCGGTTGTTGAAAAAATCTCTGTGTCGAAATTAGCAGCTATTATGAGAATTGCTGATGCCTTGGACAAAAATTACTGTCAGAAATTCAATAACATTAAAATAAAATTTCGAAAAGGGGATTTAATCATCGAAACTGAAACGAATACGAATACCTATATCGAGCAAATTAAGTTTAACGAATATAAGGAATTTTTTAAGGAAGTTTTTGGAATCAGCATTGAGTTAATTGTGAAGAGAGGTTTTTAACATGGATAAAGATTTACGAATGTATATCAATAGAGAGCTTAGCTGGCTTATGTTCAATGACCGTGTCTTAGATGAGGCCTATGATAAGGAGCGCAAAATATTTACACGTCTAAAGTTTCTTGCAATTACAGCTTCAAATTTAGATGAATTTTTCATGGTTAGAGTAGCCGGAATCAAACAACAGCTAGCTGCAAAATATACAAAAAAAGATATTTCGGGAAGGACACCGGAGGAACAGCTGAGGGCCATTGAAATTGAAACGCATCAGATGATGAAGAAAATGTATAGCTGTCTCAACAAATCTTTGCTCCCCGAATTAGCTTTGGATAAAATACACTTCAAAAAAATAGAACAGTTAAATGAACGACAAAGATTATTTGTGGATGATTTTTTTGATGAATATTGCTTTCCCTCTTTAACACCACTAGCCGTAGACGTTGGCAGACCCTTCCCATTATTGCAAAATAAAAGCATCAATATTGCGGTTATTTTAAACGGAGACACGGATAACGAATTGTTTGGAGTCGTTCAAGTCCCATCGGTATTACCGCGATTTATAGACATCCATTCAGAGGAAAATGGATATGAGTTTATTTTCCTTGAGGACATTATCCTCGGTCATCTTAATAAGCTATTTGACGGATATAAAATTATCGACTCACTTGTATTTAGGATTACGAGAGATGCAGATTTAGATATTAATGAAGATGAAGCGGAAGACCTATTAATTCAGATAGAGAAAAACATCAAAAGAAGAAGGTGGGGAGCGCCTGTTAGACTGGAAATTCAAAAAAAAGCAGGTAAAAACATAAAAAAAATATTACAAAAGCGACTTGAAATATCAGACGAAGAAATTTATGAGTTATCAGGACACTTGGACCTGAGCAGCTGGTTTGATTTTATTATCAATAAAAAAATGGTTCATCTTTTGGATGAAATGCCAGTGCCGCAAAAATCGGTTGATTTTATAGAGGAAGAAGACATTTTTGAAGCTATTAGAAATAAAGACAGGATGCTGCATTTACCTTATGAAAGCTTTGACAAGGTGCTGGAATTTATAGATCTTGCAGTCAAAGACCCGCAAGTATTGGCCATAAAGCAGACGCTTTACCGTGTGAGTAAAAACTCGCCGATTATCGATAAGCTGATTCAAGCCGCGGAAAACGGCAAACAGGTTACCGTGGTTGTTGAACTCAAAGCCAGATTTGATGAAGCCAATAACATTATTTGGGCAAGAAAGCTAGAGAAGGCTGGTTGCCACGTCGTATATGGGTTTCCTAATCTAAAAATCCACTGCAAGGCTCTTTTGGTTGTCAGAAAAGAAGAAGACGGAATTAGAAGATACGTTCATCTTTCGACGGGCAACTATAATGAATTTACGGCTAGAATTTATGAGGATATAGGTTTGTTCACTTGCAAGAATGAAATCTGTAAGGATATTTCAAATTTATTCAATGTGATCACCGGGTTCACAAGACATAAACAATACAATAAGATTTTTGCGGCTCCGGCCGATTTAAGAAGTGGGTTTGAATATTTTATTAATCGTGAAATTAAAAATGCCCAGTCAGGGAAAAAAGCCTATATGATTATAAAAATCAATTCTTTAGTCGATAAGCAGATTATCAATAAACTGTATGAGGCTTCTGAAGCGGGTGTACATGTGGAATTGATGATACGGGGAATATGCTGCCTGGTTCCGGGAATTCAAGGTGTTAGCGATAATATTACTGTTAGAAGTATTGTAGGGACTTTTCTTGAACATAGTCGGATCTATTATTTTTACAATAATGACAACCCCGAGATATACCTGTCTAGCGCAGATTGGATGGAAAGAAATTTAGACCGAAGAATTGAAGTGCTATTTCCTGTTGAGGAGAGCAGTTTAAAAGAAAGAATCACAGGAATTTTGGATATCGAATTAGCAGATACGGAAAAGACTAGAATACAACAGAATGACGGTACTTATAAAAAAATGGACCGACGTGGGAAAGAAGCGATAGAAGCGCAAAAGGTGCTACACGAAAAAGCAATTAATGATTTAAAAAAATGATGCAATAAAGGGTGTGAATGATGAAATATGGCATAATTGATATAGGGTCGAACACATTTAGATTGATCATAGCAGATATTTTAAAGGATACCTATTTTATTACTGATGGCTTCAAGGAAAATGTAAGATTGTCCGCAGGCATTGATCAAAACGGAAAATTAAGTCAGGAAAAAATGGAGTATGGGCTAAAGACGCTCAAAATGCTTGTGAATTATTGTAAAATAAGTCAATGCGATGAGATTCGCGTGGTCGCTACGGCCGCTCTCAGAAAAGCAACTAATAGGCAGGACTTTATTGATTTTGCAAGGCAAAATATTGGCATAGAGGTAGAGCTGCTTCCCGGCGAATTAGAAGCGGAGTATGATTATGTAGGATCTGTCAATGCTATTAATCTAAAAGATTATCTTTTCATGGACATCGGAGGGGGTTCCACAGAAATCGGATTGATTAAGAATCGAAGTCTTGTGAATGTGATTAGTCTTCCTTTTGGGTCGGTAGATTTAGCGCAAAATTATAATCTCTCAGATAAGCCCGCTGAAAAAGATCTGAAAAAATTGGAAAAATACATACTGAGTCAATATAAAGAAGTTGAATGGTTAAAAAAAGCAAAGGGTCTACCGCTTGTGGGCATTGGCGGGACTATTCGAAATATGGGAAAGATACAAACGAGAAAAGAAGATTATCCTTTGAGTGCGATACACCTTTACACGATCTCTGTTGATAATGTGTTTGACATTTATGATACGGTGTCTTCGATATCCAACAAAGACCGTGAAAATATTAATGGATTGGGTAAAGACAGGGCGGACATTTTTGTAGGGGCGTGTGGTGCTGTCAAGCTCCTGTTGGAATACTGCGAAGGGGAAAAACTGATTATCAGCAGAGATGGTCTGAGGGAGGGCTTACTTTTTGAAAAAATCGGATATGGGAAGAATCACGTGGCTCAAAATCCACTCGAACTGTCCGTTAATAATATGATGATTGTGTATGATGTAGATAGAAAGCATGCTGAACACGTTCTTTTTCTTTTCAAGAAACTATTTGAAGAGCTTCAAGAGGTTCACATGATTCAAGAAGACCAGTCTGAAATCATTTATATTGCTAGCATGCTACATGACGTAGGTAAAATGATAGATTATAAAAATCATCATGAGCACACCTTTTATATTATGCTCAATTCAATATTGAAGGCGGTAGAGCATAAAAAACACCTTATTGCAACGGTTGTTGCCGGAAATCATACCTCAAGCAAGCTGAAAAATGAAATAGAAAAATACACTAAAATACTTTCTAAGGAAGAGCTTGAACTTATCGACAAGCTCAGTCTACTCATCAAATTGGCGGAGGGTCTGGATAGGAGCTTGAGCAGAAAGGTTAAGGATATCATGTGCCGCCGCGTTGACAACTACGTCATCATCAAAACGATCAACTATGATGACATATCTCTTGAAACAGCTTATTTAAAGACGTTTGAAAGCGATTTTGAAAAAACATTTGGTTACAAAATGATTGTTGTATAAAAAAAGGTTTTTACTTGATTAATGTGGAAATTATCGGTATAGTAGTGTTATTCACAAAAGGAGGTATGACATGTTCGAAAGCTTTTTACCGAAATTGTTAAGCTTACCGGCTATTTTGATCGGTATTTCAATACATGAATATGGACACGCTCTGGCAGCCGTTAAGCTAGGCGATGATACACCCCTACATCAAGGTCGATTGACGCTTAATCCATTAAGCCACCTTGATCCCTTTGGATTCCTATGTCTTTTGCTTGTAGGATTTGGTTGGGCAAAGCCGGTCATGATTAATCCAAGGAATTTTAAGAATCCTAAACGCGATGATATTATCGTATCAATTGCGGGTGTGACCCTGAATCTTGTTACGGCGGTAATATTTGTTTTAATTATTAAAGTGTTAGTTTCAAATTACAGGAGTATTTTTAATACGAATACCGGGCAATATTTGCTTATTATGCTTTATAGTGTCGTGCAAATCAATATCGTGCTCATGGTTTTTAACTTGATTCCATTACCACCACTGGATGGTCATCACATATTACAGGATTTAGGCGGTAGGAGGGTTTACCAATTTTATCACCAATACGAGCAATATATCAGACTGGGTTTAATTTTACTTTTGCTTACGGGATATATCGGGAAGATTATTGGACCACCTGTCTATACAATCACAAGTTTTTTATTCACTCTCTTTAATGTTTTTTAAGGCTAATGAATGATGCGCTAGGCTCAGGATGTTTAATCGGACTGTTAGCCGGCGCATTTTGTTATACAAAATTAATTCTATTGTTGAATTTGCCGGTCAAGTATGATATATTCTTATAGTATTTATCAAGAAAACACATGTACATAATACAGAAACATATTTGGAGGTTAGAATGGACAGGATACAATTTAATACAATAAGGTTAGGTGTTCTAGGCATGGGAACGGTGGCTTCAGGATTAGTTGCCATTATGGAAATGAATCATGAAAAAATTGTTTCAGTACTTGGAAAAGAAATAGAAATTAAAAGAGTATTGGTTAAAGACATTAATAAAATTAGAAAAGTTAATTTAAAACCGGAAATTTATACCACTGATTCAGATATTGTACTCGCAGATCCGGATATTCATATTATTGTAGAGCTGATAGGGGGTATAAAACCTGCATATGACTATATAAAAACAGCGCTTACCCTTAAAAAGCATGTCGTTACGGCAAACAAAGCGCTTATAGCAACACACGGGGAAGAACTTGAAAGCCTTGCCTCACAAAATGGTGTTAAGCTGATGTATGAAGCCAGTGTAGGGGGAGGAATTCCCATTATCAATACAATAAGAGAAAATTTGATTGTTAATGAGTTTGAAGAAATCAACGGTATTATTAACGGAACAACTAATTATATTTTAACTCAAATGACTGAAAGAGGTCTTGAGTTTGACCAGGCTGTCAAAGAAGCTCAAAATTTGGGATTTGCTGAAATTGATCCATCGTCTGATGTGGATGGAGATGACGCAGCCTTCAAATTATCAATTTTATCGTCGATAGCTTTTGGACAAAGAATGGACATAAAGGATATTCCCAAGGAGGGAATAACTAAAATATCCAGTGAAGACATCAAGTATGCCGGAGAATTAGGATATAAGATTAAGCTTCTTGCCACAGCTCAGAAAAATAATGATGAAATTGAGCTCAGAGTACATCCTTCATTGATACCTACAGGGCATCCGTTGACGACCGTAAAAAATGAATTTAATGCGGTATTCATAAAGGGTAATGTAACAGGTGAAGTGATGCTTTATGGAAAAGGAGCAGGCTCTTTGCCTACAGGGAGTGCTGTTATGGCAGACATTATTGCCTTGACTCAAAGTATGGGTTACCCGTTACAAGAAAGCAAGCGTCAATCAAATAAAAAATATAAAATTTCCAACAGAGGATTTAGTCAATATTATATCAGGCTCGAAGTCATAGATCAGCCAGGGGTTTTAGGAAAAATTGCAAATATTTTCGGAGATCATGGTATTAGCTTAGCCTCTGTTGTTCAGCGACAAAAAAATGGGAATACAGCACCCTTGGTTTTTATTACACATGAAGTCAATAGACAAAATATTGATAGTGCTTTGGAAACAATAAAGAATTTTGAA
>JAFGVC010000090.1 GCA_016938195.1 Tissierellales bacterium
TGAAATAATGGGGTTAAAAATTGAAATTTGCTAAAATGCGCTAATATTTGCGGGGAAAAAGGACCCGTTTTTCACCGGTCCCGGACGCTTTGTTTGGCTTCTTCTTAGCCCAAAATCACAACAACCTTCAAAAAAGAATGCAGGATCTATTAAGAGAAATAGACAAGAAAAAAGCCAAGCGAAACCTGATGAAAGTCTTTCTTAAGACACTGAGAAAACAGGACAAGCTTTTGACTGAGTTTGACGAGAAGCTCTGGTCTTTCACTTCAAAGACGGGAGAGAGCTTCAATGGAGAATAGAAGATGGAAGGTAGAAATATCAACATAGTAAATCCAAAAGAAAAGAGGATAGAACCTTTATAAAAGAAAAGATGGTGAATAGTGGCATTTCTGTCTGAAGTAAAATAGATATAAAAAATATATAAGGCCGTAGGGATAGTTGGTTTACATCTCTACCACCTTATATATTTTAATGCGAATCAACAACTATTTGTTAACCATAAATAATATCTTCACAAGTTTTATAAGCTGCTTCAGTTGGGGTAATACCAAGTTCTTTCGCTTTATTGAGGTTTGACCATGTATTGATTGGTAGAATCATTTCAATCTTTTTGTTCAATGACTCTACAGTTCCATCATATAAATATTCTTCGGCGCCACATATAACACCGGCTGTATTGTGCCACCATTCTGTCTGGAATAATATACCTCGCTTATCTATTAATCTAGCGAGTCTATACTCTTCGTCTTGGTTTGTTGCTTTCAATTGATTATTTGCAGATCCCCAAATATATTTGCATTTTAGTCTTGGAATGTTATAATCGTGGAATATTCCTCCAACTGCACAGGGACATAATATATCCACTTCCATGTCTAACGCTGATTCTACGGGAACAATTTCAATGTTTTTCTCATGATGTTTTTCAATAAATTTTTTCGGTATATCATTATTAATATCTGAAATATAGAGTTTTACATTTTCTTGAAGCAAATATTCGCACATATACCAACCAACAGCGCCAAGACCTATAACCGAAATTGTTTTTCCATCTAAGCTTTCTGTGCCTTCTTTAAATTTAACTGCTTGCTTCATTGAAAGGTATACGCCATAAGCGGTAGGTTTTCCTGTTTCTCCAGTTTTTGATTTGGGTCCTCCTGTGAATTGCATAGAATACCCATTTTGAATCATTACATCTGACATCTCCGTTGGGAAATTCATATCAGGTCCTGTCATATCACGTGTACTATTAATGGCAAATCCTAGGAATCCCATAATTTCCATATTGTTTAAGTCTAAAGGTCCCATCTGAACGGTTGCTTTGCAACCACCGAACGCAAGATTACCTGCTACATTTTTAAAACTCATGCCTCTTCCTAAGTTTAAACCGTCAATAATTACATCAATTTCATCTTCGTCCTCAAAGTGACGCCTAATTCCACCTGCCATTATAGCTTGACTTTTGTTATTAACGCCTAGTTTTCTACTATGCTCATGCATCATAAATCTTATATTGTATTTAGCATAATAATAAGCATCGATTCCAAAATGTTTGCCTTGCTGAATTAAATCTAATACTTCGTCTAAGTAGTCTTCAAGATTATATCTCTTATACAATTCTCTTACTTGTTTTGTGTTTAAATAAACTGCACTGTCTGTAAAAATGCCGTCAATATAAAAATCCTTATTGTATTTACTGAAGTCAATACTATCTTCCCATTCTCTTGCCGCGTACATTGTAATTTTTTGTGTTTTGTAATTAAATCTAATTTTTAATGTTGTTAATCCTTCTTCTTTAAGCGGTAAAAATAGACTTTTCAATTTTACTATCCTCACTTTTATGATATTTATAATAATCCAAATTGACTTATAATTAAAAGAATGATTATTAATGGATTAATATATTTTATTAGCATGCCAAATATATTTTTTATGGTATTATTTTTAATTCGGGCTGCTTTGGCAAAATTATCAATTCCCCAAATCCAACCAACGAAGATTGTCATAAATAGAGCCCCGAAAACTAGCACAAAATTATTTTCAATATAGTCCAACTTACCAAAAATATCCATAGACCATGTTGCAGGGATTGCTATTAAAATGATTATTATAGCAGATACAGTCAACGCTTTCTTTCTGGTCATTTTATGTTCTTCTACAAAATAATTTATTGGCGCTTCCCAAGCAGCGATAACTGATGTAAATGCTGCGAAATAGAATCCTAAATAGAACAATGTTCCCCAAATAATTCCTCCAGTCATTTGGTTAAAAACGTTTGGCATAGTTACAAAAGTTAATCCAGGTCCAACATTAGGCTCAAGTCCAAAAGCAAATACACTTGGAAAAATCATAAATCCTGCAGCAAACGCAACTAAGGTATCAAACCCTGTAACAAGAACTGCATTTTCAACAATCTTTTCTTTATCTTTTTCTTTCATATAGCTGGCAAATACCATACTTACTGCCATTGCAATACCAATTGAAAAAAAAGCTTGACTTATGGCTGCCAAAGCTGAGTTTAAAGTGAATTTACTAATGTCAGGAGTTAGATAGTATTTAATACCTTCAATTGCATTTGGGAGGGTAAGCCCCTTTATAATCAAAGCAAGCATTATAACTGCTAATCCAGGCAGTAGTATTTTAGAAATTTTTTCAATACCATTTTGCAGATTTTTTTTCACTACCATTACAATAAAAAATACATTTATGGCCGACCATAAGAAAAGTTGACCATGATTTGAAATCAAATTATCAAAAGTTTCGCCGATAGCATTAGAATCAAGTCCTTGCAAACTTCCTATTGCGGTATTAAATACATAGTATAAAATCCATGCATATACAGGCATTGTATACGCCGCAATGAGAATAGCTGCCAGAAGGTGTAAATATCCATTTAAATGCCATTTACCATTTTTCGATAACTCTCTGTAAGCACCAACAGGATTTTTAGATGTTGCTGCACCAATACTAAATTCTGCTGTAAGTAAGGGAATTCCCACAATGGCTACAATAAAAAAATAAAATAATAGAAATATCCCACCACCATTTGTCCCAACAATATATGGAAATCTCCAAAGATTCCCTACACCTGCTGCGAAGCCTACTGTTGCTAATACCATTCCGATTCTGGATCCAAACTGTTCTCTTTGTTCAACATGGCTGTCTTGCTCTTTTATTCCTTGCATAATTTGCCTCCTTTCAAGATCTTCTTATTGTACACGATGTATCGTGCACGATTAATTATACAATACATTCTTTTTGAGTTACTGTCAATAATTGTTAATAATATAACTAATCTTCATAGAGGTCAGCACTTGTACCCAAAACATAGTGATTTCTCAGTACGTTCTTTAATTTAGCATAATTATCTTCTTTAATGGCTTCAATCATTTTTTTGTGATCGTTTATACTTTTAATCTTATTATTTCTATCTTTATGAAATGCAAATACAGAAAACGAAAATATTTCATTAAGTTTTTCAACTTTATCAGATAAAACTTCATTATTTAATGATTTTATAAATACTTGATCGAATTTTATCGATTCCTTAAGAAAGGCGATATTATCATTATTCTCAAATGCTAGTATTTGTATGTCCAGTTGCTTTTCCAGTTTTTCAATTATATCTTTTATCTTATTTGTAATAATCAATTCTTCAATAGAACCTAAAAGCATAATTTTTATTATATTCGAATAATCAGATGACTCTTCTTTACTTATTTTTTTTACATAAAAGCCTGAATTTAGCTTTTGCTCCACCAGTCCGTCTTGCTGTAATCGTTTGATAGCTTCTCTTATAGGTGTATTGCTTAGTTCTAGATTCGTAGACAGTTCATCAATATTAATTTTATCGCCAGGTTTCATGTTAAAACTAAGTATGTTTTCTTTTAACAAATGATATACTTGGTCGGATATAGAATGTTTTATAATTTTTGTTTTCAATGCAATCCCTCCATCGTGTTTCATGCATTATTATATTTTAAACTATAAGGTTAGTCAATTAAATCATAAATTCTCGATAGCGTTAGTTTTCTGTAGGAAAAAGAAGAATAGACTAACCCCTTCTGTTAAGATAGATTTACTAACTTAAATTTTGCATAATTCGTTGAAAAAATATGGAGGTTTTTTAAGCATCTTATATTTTTCGTTTTTCACCTAAAAAATGAAAAACATAAGACAACGATTCGTAGGTAGAGGTTACATCTATCAATGAGGCTTTATAGAATAATTTAGAAGTTGGATATAAGGTAAAAAAGCATAGTTATCTGGAAATATATTTTTATTTATTTTCAAAAATAAAAAAAACTTTCCATATATGAGAAAGCATGATATAATAAACGAAAAAGTTGACTTGAACGGAGAGGATTATATGATATTCGAAATTATTAAGGAAAGATACTCGAATTTATCGAAATCACACAAGAAAATTGCTGATTATCTTTTCGATAATTTTTCTGAAGCTGCATTTTTCTCAATTAATGAGCTAGCAAATAAAGTCGGTGTTAGTCCTTCGAGCATTTTCAGGTTTTCGTGTGAAATTGGTCTTGAGGGGTATCCTGACTTACAAAAGGCTCTCCAAATTAAACTGCAGAGTGATTTAAAACCTATGTCACAATTAACGTACTCAATAAGCAATTCAAAAGCAGAAAGCGTATTAAAAGGAACAATAGAAGACAATTTGCATGTATTACACGAAATGTATTCATGTAATTTGGAAGAGGATTTTGAGGTTTTTACTGACAGAATTCTAAAAGCAAAAAAAATTTTCATTCTTGGGTTACGATCGTCCTTTTGTGCAGCTTATTACTTGAATTTTATGTTAGCTCAAATTCTAGACAATACAACACTTCTAGAACTTGGCACAGGAGACATTTTTGACAGGGTTAAACTAATAAGTGAAGAAGATGTTTTGGTAACGATAAGCTATGCACCGTATACTAAAGAAACTGTTGAAATACTTGAATATGCTAAAGAAAGAAATGCCTATACTATTGGTATTACAGATTTTTTTTCATCACCAACAGCACTTCGATCTGAGCTAACATTTATTGCAAAACACAGTTCAAGCACTTATTCTTTTACCTATGTTTTTACTCTGTTTAATGCAATAATAATTTCTGTCGGTAAAAGACAAAGAAGTGAAAGTTTACAAAAACTTGAAAAAAACAGAATTAACTTAATAGAAAAAGGAGTCTATTATAAGGATATTGACAAAAAGTAGGCTAGTTAATAACTGTTTATTTTCTAGAAAAAGCTTAGGAAGGGAGGTGTTGAAAAAAACATTCTATAAAGTGTTTCATAAAGAGGGGAGGTGTTAAATAATAAAAAGCACTAACTAAGCATTTCCAGTGGAAGGGCAATACTTTGGTCAGCGCTTATTTATGGTACTCGACTTATTTTAACAAAAGCATTTAATAATTTCAACTATTATCATAACTATATGTTTCTTTAATGCATACAATTATTATGTTTTAAAAATTATCTCAATTTCATTTGTTTTAAAATGTTATAAATCAGATAACTATAAAATTTCAAAAGAGTGACTGTATTTTGATATATTCTATCGTAAGAAAAGTTAACTCTATTAAATGTACTCAAATTTATAATTAGGAGTGTTAGGATGAAAGTTAAAAAGATGATTGGTGTACTGATAATGGTTTCATTAATTATAACTACTGTTGCTTGTTCAAACAATAGTAGCATAAATGAAAAGAAAGAAGTACAAGCGGAAAAAGAATTTATTACAGTTGTGACTGGAAATTCTGGTGGAGCATTCTTTGCTTTAGGAGGAGTATTAGCTCAAATATATGGAACGTTACCTGATATAATTGCGAATGCTCAAGCTACAGATGGAAGCGGAGTTAATATTTCACTTGTTAATGATGGTAAAGCACAAATTGGATTTTCAAATACCGCACAAGCTTACTATGCTGTGACTGGTACAGAAATGTATTCTGAAAAAAAACATGAAAATTTCATGTCTTTAGCAGAACTATATCCTATGTACTTTCAACTAGTTGTGAGAAACGATAGTGGGATTAATTCTATATCTGACATAATAGGGAAGAAAATCGCTGTTGCACCTCAAAATAGTGGGACAGAAGCAAACGTTCGCCAATTCTTAGAAGTAGGATGGTCTATTACCTATGATGATTTTGACGAGAGTTTTATTTCCTTCTCAAATGCAGCAGATCAACTCAAGAATAATGCATTAGACGGTGCATTTATTGGTAGTGGCATTCCCAACTCTTCAACGTTAGATTTGTTATCAACAGGCAAGTATTACTTAGTATCATTCGATAAAGAAGGGGTTTCAAAAGTCGTTGATAAATATCCATTCTTTAAATATGGAATAATTCCAGCAAATACGTATTCGCAAATAACTACTGATTTAGGTAGTATAACCGTGGGTACAACCTTGATTATTAACAAAAATGTGAGTGAAGAAACTGCATATAAACTTACAAAAGCATTATACGAAAATCTTGATAAATTAGGTGAGGCACATAGTTCAGGTAAAGATATCAAACTTGAAAATGCAACTGCAGGGATGAGCATCAAAATCCATCCTGGAGCTAAGAAATATTATATTGAAAAAGGAATTGAAATTCCTGAAAATGTTCAATAGAAACCAACCGAGCTATTTATTGTTCTAGTATTTGTGAGGTGCATATATAGTTATGTTAAAGTGCACCTCATTTCTTAAAAAAATATAGAAAGTGGTGAAAATATGCAAAAAAAATTAAACAAGTGGATGATTATAATTTTCAGTGTCATCCTAGGATGCTTTCAACTGTATACATCATTTAATGGAATTTTAGAGCCATTAATTCAGAGATCCATACATCTATCACTAATTTTATCCATAGCATTTTTGATTTATCCGGTTAATAAGAACGGAAAAATTGGATGGGATGGGATAGTACTTTCAATCATAGCATTAATATTTATTGGATATATCGCTTATAATTATAATTATATTATATCTAAAATGGGCACTTCTTCACAAATTGATATCTTTTTTGGTATTATCTCAATCCTGCTTCTAATAGAAGCTACAAGGCGGTCAAATGGTTTACCACTTGTTATACTGACTATTATTTTCATAGCTTATGCGTTTCTTGGAAGATATATGCCAGATATGATAGCGCATAAAGGATACAATTTGAACGAGATGATTTACTATATTTTTCTCTCTACTGAAGGGATATTTGGCACTGCACTTGGTGTTTCTTCTATATATATATATTTATTCATTATGTTTGGCGCGGTACTCCAAAAAACTGGTTTAGGTGAATTTTTTAATGATATTTCATTGTCTTTACTTGGGCAATTTTCTGGTGGACCAGCAAAAGTTGCTGTAGTTGCTAGCGGACTAATGGGAACTATTAATGGCAGTGCTGTTGCAAACGTTGCAACCACAGGAGCTTTTACAATTCCAATGATGAAAAATGTTGGATATAGTTCTGTTTTTGCTGCTGCTGTTGAAGCGACATCTTCGGTTGGTGGGTACATTATGCCTCCGATTATGGCTTCTACAGCATTCATAATGGCAGAAATGCTCAAAATACCTTATCTTACAATCGTAAAATCTGCAATAATACCAGCGGTTCTATATTATTTAGCGATTATTCTAATGGTACATTTCAGAGCGAAAAAAACTGGTCTTCATGGTATTAAAAAATCAGAGCTTCCGATTTTTAAAGATGTAATGAAAACTAGAGGGTTTTTACTAATTCCAATAGTTATTCTAGTCACATTGCTGGTATTGGGATATACTCCTTTATTTGCAGCTTTTTACGGGATTGTCTCTGCTGTAATTGTAAGCTTTTTTTCAAAGGCAACTCAGCTTAAGCCAAATGATTATATTGATATATTTGTTATTTCTGCTAAAAATACACTTTCTGTAGCAATTGCATGCGGTATTGTAGGTGTAGTATTAGGAACAGCAACCATAACTGGAATTGGATTGCGTGCAGCGAGTACAATTGTTAGTTTAGGTGGTGGAAATGTTCTTTTAACTTTATTTTTTACCATGCTTGCTTCAATTATTATTGGAATGGGACTTCCGTCTATTCCAACTTATATTCTGACTGTCACAATGGCAGCCCCAGCTTTAACAAGCATTGGCATCCCAGCTCTGGCAGCGCATATGTTTGCTTTCTATTTCGGTTCAATGGCTAATTTGACTCCACCAGTTGCATTAGCAGCTTTTACTGGTGCAGGTATTGCCGGTAGTGACCCTACTAAGACAGGATTTGCGGCAATGAAATTGGCTGCTGCTGGATTTTTAATTCCATATGTATTTGTATTCTCACCTGAAATGTTGTTGATTGATACCACAATATTTGAAATTGCTAGGATAACATTTACTGGGATACTTGGAGTTTTAGCCTTGAGTTTTAGCATTGAAGGATTTGGATTAGTTAAATCAGAGTTGTGGGAAAGAATTTTAGGTTTAGTGTGTGCATTATTATTGGTAACTACTCAACTAAGTACTGATATTTTAGGTGTAATTATTTTTGTTTCAATTTTTGCATATCAAATAAATAAATCAAAAAATACATCAAATGTTTTGGGGGTATAAAATGTCTAATTATATTACAGATGTAATTGTCCATATTATTGAAGTACCATTGAGGACCGAATGGAGAATATCATTATATGCAGCGAGTACGAGGAGACATGCAATAGTTGAGATTATAACTTCTGTTGGGATACATGGTTACGGGGAAGCTTCTCCATCACCTGCTTTTATGGGTGAAACTGCAGATACAATAAAAGTAGTAGTTGAAAAATATCTTGCACCATCAATAATCGGTATCCCAGTAAATGAAATGTCAACAATTCATGAAAAAATGAATTGTGCTATCTATGGCAATTCAGCAGCTAAATCAGCGATTGATATAGCAGCTCATGACGCATGGGGAAAGAGTTTAAATCAGCCAATTTATAATCTTATTGGAGGGGCAAATAAAAAACAAATATCTCTGAGCTATGTTGTTGGTATTAAGAATATTGATAGTGCATATCAGGAAGCTTTAAAATATATTAATGAAGGGTATGAGGTTATAAAAGCTAAAGTTGGAAACGATTATCATCGAGATATTGAGATGGTAAAAAACGTAAGAAAAGCAATAAGTGATTCTGGAAAAGTTGTTAAACTTCGTCTTGACGCTAATCAAGGGTACGATACTTCAACGGCAATTAAATTGATTAGAGAATTAGAAGAAACAGGTGATTTAGAATCGGTTGAACAACCTACTAGAAAAGGGAATTTAAATGGGCTGCGTGAAATACGTATGAAGGTTAAAACGCCTATAATGATTGACGAAACAGTTTTCGGACCCGAAGATGCTATTGCTGCAATTAGATTGGAAATTGCAGACATTATCAATCTAAAGATTTGTAAAGTAGGAGGTTTTTATCAGGCGAAAAAAATTGCAAATATGGCTGAAAGTGCTGGTTTGAAATGTACAATTGGAAGTAATTTAGAGTTAGGATTTGGTATTGCGGCCAGTTTACATTTAGGAGCTAGTACGCCAGTTGTATGCATGCCAAGTGATTTTGCATGTGGAATACCACTTCATGAATTCGATGTGATTGAAGAAAATCTGCTAGAATACATTTCTAATGGTCAAATGAGTCTACTAACTAAACCTGGTTTAGGCGTTACTCCTAAAAAAGGTATTTTATTTGGAGATGATAAAAATTGATGTATTATTCAGGTGAATTACTAAAAAATCATATTACTAATTTGAGACGGAAGATTCATAAAAATCCTGAACTTGGTGGAGAAGAACAAGCTACTGCTGAATTAATAGTTTGCGAACTTGAAAGACTTGGAATTAATTATCGTAGTAAAATAGGTGGTTATGGGGTTCTTGGTATTATTAAAGGTGCTTATGATGGCCCTATAGTTGCATTGCGAGCTGATATAGACGCATTACCAATTCAAGAAAAGAATAATAGCGAGTACAAATCAGAAGTAAACAACAAAATGCATGCATGTGGTCATGATGCACATACGGCTATGGTAATAGGTGCGGCGCATTATCTTTTAAGCAAAGTGTCTGAATTAAAAGGAACTGTACTTTTGATTTTTCAACCTTCTGAAGAGGTTGCACCTACTGGTGGTGCTCAAAAAATGATGGATGATGGGCTTTTTAGTGAGTTTTCTCCAGATATAATTTTTGCGCAGCATGTCTGGCCGCAACTTCCAGTTGGCAAAATTGGGATTCGAAGCGGAATAATTATGGGATCCTCTGATAAATTTGAAATTATTATAAAAGGGAAGGGAGGACATGCAAGCGCGCCTCATCAAGGTAATGACACAATTGTGTGTGTAGGTCAATTAATATCAGCTTTTCAATCTATAGTTAGTCGAAATTTAGACCCACATGAAATTGCTGTCATTACAATAGGCACAGTCAATGCTGGTAGCAGATATAATATTCTCGCTGAGGAAGCAAGAATGAGTGGTACAGTGCGAACATTAGATCCTATAATTCGAGAGTATATAAAAGATCGAATAAAGACCATATCAGAGAATATTGCAAAGGCAATGGATATGAGTATTGAGCTAGAATATATTCAAGGATACCCAGCAACGATAAATAATCATCATGCGGTGAGGTTTACAAGACAGATATCGAATGAAATGTTTGGAGCAGAATTTTGTGTTGAAATTGAGCCGCAGTTAACAGCAGAAGATTTCTCGGTTTTTCTAAAAAAATATCCCGGTTGCTATTTTCTTCTTGGGACCGGAAAAAATGAGAAAAATGACGCACCGCTTCACGATCCATATTTTGATATTGATGAACAAGCTCTAGAAATTGGGTATATTCTATTAGGACAACTTGCTTTATCATATGGAAATAATTTAGACTTAAGAGAATAACAACAGATGAGTATAAATTTTACTGGAGATATGGCATCGTCATGTCTGGGGTTCTAAGTTTATCACTGAAATTAGAATTGGGAAGATCATGTCAGAAGAAAATCTATATATTAATCGGATTTTATCCATTGGTAATGGTTATTTTGACCAACGTATAGATGTAGGTAATAGCAGAAAGATAATAGAGGCTTCTGATCATAATATAGGACATGTGGTGCACCTTTTGGCGATATTCTATACTTTTTGGCGTTAATCGATACCTTTTGGCGATATTCGATTAACGCCAAATTGTATCAGTCTTTGAGTGATTAGACATAATGACCTAACAGCAATCTATGATTGCGTCGTAGGTCAGAGGCCGCGAAATCCAAATCTTTGATTTGGCTAATGTAGCCGGTAACTAGGAACACAATCTTTGATACAA
>JAFGVC010000003.1 GCA_016938195.1 Tissierellales bacterium
GGTAATCGAGAGCAGTTGGATGATGAAGCAACAAAGATGATGAAATCTTTTGACGAATATATTAAAGACAATCCACATTTAAAAGGGAGATTTGCTCATGTAGAAGCACTGCCGAATCATGTGATCAGAAGCATAGAGAAAAAAATAATGGAGAGAATTCCTGTTGATTTTCCCAATGTATATATTTGCTCCAGTTTGAAGGAGGAATTTGGGATATCTATCTTGGAAGCTTTATTTGAAAGATTTCTGGTGTTTGGACCCATTAAAGGAGGCGTTAAAACATACCTCGAAAATGGGGTCAATGGTTTTTTGGTGGATACATCAAATTGGTGCAATCTTTTAAAGGATGTTGAAGCGACCATTTATCAATCCAATAGAAGCATAGAAGATTTCAAAAGGATACAGTATAGAGGACAACTAACCGTGCTAGAAAAATTTTCGATTAAAGAAATAGCCAATGAATTGCTGGATTTTTATTTAGCGCTTTTTAAGGAGGAATAGAAACGATGGAATATGCACATGTTTTCTTTTTTAGCCCGCCTTTTTATTCGCATTTTATGCCATTGGCAGCTTTGGCGAAAAGCTTTAAAAAAAGCGGTAGCAGAGTGACCATCGGCTGCAGTCTTGAATTCAAGGAAGCTGTTTTGTCAGCGGAATTGGAATTTTATGAAATAAATATCAGCACGAACAGAAATACCGGCACTGCAGATAATACCGAACAACCGGAATCAGAAAAAATGAGACTGGATGCGTTTTTTGACGCGACAAAGGTAGGGGCTGTTGAGACGTTGATGATACAGTCGAAGCACCGGAAAGAGGATATGCTGTCCAACCCTGAAGAATTATTCGAAGCCATTCATAGGATTGAAAAGACGGAAAAGGTGGATCTATGGGTGGTGGATGTCCTATCCTATGGTGTGACGTTATGCCTTCACTGCTTAGAGCTTCCTTATATCACTTTTTGTCCGCCTCATCCCAATACAATACCGAGAGAAGATGAGAACTTTGGGGTACCTACAAATTGGCCTTCAAGCATTGACGTGGACCCGATAAAACTAGAAAAACTAAACGATAGTTCTATTCAAACCCAGCAGCAATTCACTGATATTTTTAATGCATTTATTTTTTCGCATCATAGGTGTCCGAATAGAATAGACAATGCTTTTCGTCTTCATTCTGAGATAGCGATTATTTACAACTATTTTGATTTTAAGTCAGTGGAGACCTTGAGTGAAAAGCCACGTCGCATTTACATAGGACACTCTTTTGATGGGGAGATGCTAAGCCAGAGCTGGTTGAAAAAAGTAGATAATGAACAACAAAGAAAAATACTTATTACACTCGGCACGTTCTTATCCAGCCGAATGGATGTACTGATACAATTGATTCAAGCCTGTCAGGCGTTTGAACCAGAGGCTCTAATCATTGTATCGGCAGGAAGCAATGCAAAAAATCTCAAGCAATATGAATCTTCAAACGTATCCATTTGTGAGTTTGTTCCTCAAAAGGCGTTGTTACCTTTCATGGATATTGTCATTCATCATGGTGGATGCAATACCTTTACTGAAACAGTGTATTATGGCAAACCAATGATTATTTTGCCGTTTTCAAGTGACCAATTCAACATTGCTTATGACGCGGAATCTAATGATATTGCGATAACGTTAGATCCCAATCGTCTTACTAAAACAAATATCATGAATGCTTTAAACAAAGCGCTTAAACTTGATAAAGAAAATTTGCGCTATTGGAGCCGGTTTTCAAGAGAAAGAGGCCCTGATTACGCGGCTCGGATTTTGGGGGATTTTGGGGGACATTCCTGCACTTATCACACTATTTAAAAACCATTTCATTTGAGATGGTTTTTTATTTTAGGATTCAAAATGCGAATTAAGCAGGAATGTCCCCTGTCAATTTATTTTGAAACAGAAGAATAATTTTAGCGAAACGGGGTATTAATTAAAGCAGGAACGTCCCCTTTTTCAAAAATATTTTTAAGCGGTATGGGAGGCTATAATGAATTGTACAAAACAATTTTCCGCAAATTATCAAAGAAGTGTTAGCCATAGAAGCGTAGTCAGGAAAACCATGGCCTTATCCATGGTGTTTTTAATGATTATGTCTATGCTCGGTCAGATGATGCCGGGTAATTTTTTGGGACTCAATTTAAGCAATCCCGAAGCTTTTGCAGAGGATAACAATATTGTCTTTGACAAATTAATTCCCCTCAACGATGGGGTGCAGGTGAAGCAGAATGGTGTGCCTATTAGCGATGCTGAAATAGACTCAATGAAGCCTATTCAGATTTCTTTTGATTTTCGAGTGCCTGTTTTGGGGGACAGAGGATGGGACGGGACCCCGGAATTCACAGAAGGAGATCCTCATTTTCCTGAAGACCATAGACCAACTGATGACGAAGTTATTTATAAAGGTGATATAGCTAGTTTTATGATTGCTGAAGGCTTCACGATAGACACCGGTTCTGAGACCTATATAGAGATTGATCTTACACTTGCAAATGACACGGAAAAAGTCGGTACTTTGAGATTAAGTAATGAAACTAATACGGATTCCGGCCTCAATCAAGTGAAAGCAACCATTACCTTTGATGGTCCTGATGATATTTTTAATGGTGATAGTAGCTATGTCACAACGGGATTTACAGCGGATCTTCTATATAATGGTTCTTTGGGCAATGAACCGGGGGAAGAATATACCATTCAATTGCTGGGAAAAACTTTTACCATTAAGGTGCCCGTTATTGATATTGAGCTAGATAAAAACGGAACACATAACGGTGATTTTGTAGATTGGGTCGTGATAGTAAATGCTGCTCAAGGCGATAATGAGGATTACGATTTAAAAGGGTTTAAACTAATCGATAATCTTGAAAATGTAGGGGAGTATGTTCCCGATTCTATTATGGTAGGCACAAGTAATGATCTTAGTATGGCCAATGCAATAGCTTTAGATGACCCAATAAGCGATACAAACAAGGTTTTAACTTACACTTTTCCGGAAGGAAGTACGGATACGCAATACATTTTTTTCAAAACTAAAATTGATGAAAGCTTGTATGAACAAGAAGGCATATCGATAAAAAATGAAGCTGTGATTCAAGACAGTGCTGGGAATGAAAAAGCTGATGACAATGATGAAGTCGACATTGAAGTCACATGGATAAAAAAAGAAGCCGGCGAGGTCGAGTATCGTGTTGAAAACGGAGAGCCGGTTGCTCGAATAACATGGGTTATTACCGCAAATGAGTTGGGACTAACCTTACCCGATGCTTATATTAAGGATGTTTTAGATGAAAACACAACATTTGTTGAAGCTCAATGGTATCAATATGTGGCTGGAGGCAATCCATCTGAGGCGACAACGGTAGGGGCTATCCTATCAAATTACCCAACAGACGGCGAGTTTTTATATCCGGATAATGCTCAAACCATTACTTCTCCTGTACAACTCAAGATCATTGTCGATGTAGGCGTCAAGAATCCCGGTGATACTTTTATAGCGGGCTTTTACATTAATAACGAGGCTTCCATTCATTGGACATGGGATAGCGGAGACCAAGGTCGAGATTCAGAATCTATCAGCGTAAACATAGGCACCAATAATATTCAAAAATCTACGGGAGGCTATGATTTTGCTGATCAAACCATCCCTTGGACGGTTACGGTGAAGGAGTCTTTGGTTAGTCCGCAGTTGAGAGTCTTAGACTTATTGGTGTATGGTAGCAGCACTAATTTTGCTATACAAAATGGATACACAATTGAAGTAAAAGAAAAAAGCTTAGATGAAAGCGAAATGCCGAGCGCTTTGCTGCAAGTAGACTTAGAAACACTTTTGCCGAATGGCAGCGACTTAATTAACTCATTGCCTAAAAATGTCAATCAAAGATATCTAGAGAATTCTTTGGCATATCCCAATCATGCGGATGCCTTGGACTATGTTGTCTATGTGATTAAAGACGGATCGGGTCATCCTGTCGCAGATCTGATTGTCGTTTCAGGACCTGATGGAGCGGGGATTGATGTATTAAAAAATGGCGTTAATCAAGATAAAGCCTTTACCTTTAAAACAAAAGTTACAAACCCAAGCCTATATGCAAAGGTGAGTGGGACGTTTACCATCAAC
>JAFGVC010000091.1 GCA_016938195.1 Tissierellales bacterium
AGGATTGATCAAGCTTTTGTTGGTACATGTACAGGTGGAAGAACAGAAGACATAAAGGTGGCGGCTGATATCGTAAAAGGGAAAAAAATTGCAAAGTGGGTCAGATTTCTTGTTATCCCGGCTTCCTCTGAAGTTATGATGGAATGCATGGAAAAAGGATATATAAAAACATTGATGGATTCAGGAGCTACCATATCAACTCCGGGATGTGGACCGTGTTTAAGTGCCCATGAAGGTGTGTTGGCTTCCGGAGAAGTATGTGTATCGGCCTCAAATCGAAATTTCCCGGGAAGAATGGGGAGCAACGAATCAAAGATATATTTAGCTTCACCGGCAACGGTAGCCGCGTCAGCCTTGAAGGGATATCTTTCAAATCCGATTATAAAGGGTGAATAAAATGGATAAAATAATTAAAGGGAAAGCTATTGTTTTAGGGGATAATATAGACACAGATCAGATTTTTCCCGGACGATTTCTGGAATTGACGAATCCTGAAGAAATAGGAAAAAAATGTCTTTACGGTGTAAGCCCAAATATAGCCAAAGAGTTTCGAAAAGGAGATATTGTTATTGCGGGTAAAAATTTTGGATGTGGCTCCAGCAGGGAACACGCACCCATTGCACTATTGGGAATGGGCGCCGGAGCGGTTGTTGCAGAGTCGTTTGCAAGGATTTTCTTTAGAAATGCAATTAATTTAGGATTGCCTCTGGTCGTATGCAAGAATATTTCTGAAAAAGTCATAGAAAATCAGACAATAGAACTTGACATGGAAAAAGGAGAGGTTAAAATATTAGAAACAGAAGAAACATTAACAACTGAAAAAATAGGTGAATATGCGATGAGTATCCTTGAAGCCGGAGGAATAAAACCGTTAATGAGAAATAAGATGAGAGAACAAAAAAATATTTTGGAGGATCAAAACGATGGACTATAATAAAATGGCATTAGAATTACATAAAAGACTGACAGGTAAAATTACGGTTAACAGCAAGGTGCAGGTTCGCACGAAAGATGATTTAGCAACGGCTTATACGCCGGGAGTTGCGGAGCCTTGTCGAGAAATCCACAAGCACCCCGAAAAAGTCTATGAATATACTTCAAAATCGAATCTCATTGCTGTTGTCTCTGATGGTACAGCCGTATTGGGGCTTGGAGACATAGGTGCTGCGGCTTCTATTCCGGTTATGGAAGGAAAATGTGTCTTGTTTAAAGAATTTGGCAATGTAGACGCTTTTCCGATATGCTTAGATACAAAAGATACCGATGAAATCGTAAGAATAGTAAAGGCCATGGAACCCGTATTCGGAGGTATTAATTTAGAAGATATTTCCTCACCGCGATGTTTTGAGGTAGAAGAAAGATTAAAAGCCATTATGAATATTCCTGTTTTTCATGATGATCAGCATGGCACGGCCATTGTGGTAACAGCGGGATTACTCAATGCCATCAAGCTAGCCGATAAAAAACCGGAGCAATTAAAAGTCGTCGTCAATGGACCCGGAAGCGCAGGCACAGCAATTATTAAAATGATGATGATTGCGGGAGTCAAAGACATCATTGCCTGTGATGAGCATGGAATATTATATAAAACACGAGAAAAAGGAATCGTTGACCATAAGGTTCAGCTTTGCGAAATCACCAATTTACAAGATTTGAGAGGAGATTTATCAGACGCGGTCAAGGGTGCAGATGTTTTCATAGGCGTATCAGTCGCTAATGTGTTGACAGCAGACATGGTCAAGACCATGGCGGATAAGCCGATAATCTTTGCAATGGCCAACCCAAATCCTGAAATAATGCCTGATGTAGCGATGGAAGCCGGTGCATTTATTGTAGGAACAGGCCGATCTGATTTTCCGAATCAGGTCAACAACGTACTGGCTTTCCCGGGGATTTTCAGAGGCGCGCTTGATGTCCGAGCATCAGACATCAATGAAGAAATGAAGCTTGCCGCCGCATTGGCTCTCGCTGAGGCTGTAGGAGATGATTTATCTGTCGATTGCATTTTGCCAAAGGCTTTTGATGAAGGCTATATGGAAAAGGTTGCTGAGGCGGTCAGACAAGCGGCTAAAAAATCAGGAGTTGCCAGAATATAATGATGCATAGCAAGGAATGATGCTAATTAAACAGCATTAGACAAGATATTTAACTGGGATGGATATTAATATCTATCCCGTTTTTCTAAAGACAACTTGTTCAACAGGTCATATTGTAAATGGTTAAGCATCGCAAGAAATGTTTTGATTCAAGGGAGGAAAGAAGATGATTATAACAAAAGCAGCTCGAGCAGGAACACTGGAATCCAGCGATATTTTTATCATGATCATGCCTAATACTGAAGATGGGATAGAGATACAACTGGAAAGTTTAGTGATCAAGCAGTTTGGGGAACAAATCAGACGGGTTATCATGGATACGCTTCAACGAATGGAAATTAAAAAAGTAAAAGTAATAGCCAACGATAGAGGTGCCCTTGACTACGCTATCAGGTCAAGAGTTGAAACAGCTGTTCAAAGAGCATTATCGAACGAGGAGGAATCATGATGCCAAGATTGAGAAGAAGCATGTTGTTTATACCCGGCAATAGTCCTAATATGATACAAAATGCAGGTGTTTTAAATGCTGACAGCATCATCTTGGACGTAGAAGACGCTGTCAGCATAGGTGAAAAAGATTCGGCTAGAAATTTAATCAAGAACGCACTTATGCAGGTCAATTTTTATGGTTGCGAAGTGGTTGTGAGAGTTAATTCTCCTTCTACAGCATTTGGCATGAAAGATTTAAGGGTATTATCACAAAGTAAACCCGATGCGTTTATGATTCCTATGGCTACTGAGAAAGATATTATAAAAGCAGACCAAATAATCACCGAAGCAGAAAAAAAAGCAGAAATCAAAGAAGGTCATATAAAGCTTATTCCGATTGCAGAGACAGCCTACGCTGTTGAGAATATTGCGGCAATTATTAAATCGTCCAATCGTATAGAAGCCGTATTACTTGGAGCCGAAGATTTAACTGCGGATTTAGAAATAACACGAACAAAGGACGGAGATGAGATTAACTACGCTAGGAATAAAATCTCAAATATCTGTAAGGCTTATCGAATTCAAGCCATTGATACGCCTTATGCTGATGTTAATGATTACGACGGTTTATTAAAAGACACAATTAAAGGAAAAAACTTAGGAATGAGCGGAAAGGCCGCCATTAATCCAAGACAAGTTGATATTATACATACAGCTTATTCGCCTTCTCCGGAAGAGATTGAATACGCGCAGAACGTTATAAAAGCGATGGAGGATGCTAAAGCAGAAGGTAAAGGTGTTTTTTCATATGAAGGAAAGATGATTGACGCACCCATTATTTTAAGGGCGGAAACAGTCATTAAAAAAGCTAAATTGGCAGGAATACTATAGAGAGGGGGCCAAATAAATGAAAAATAGCATAGGAAGATATATACCCGATAATTTAGAAGTTGAAGGGAGAGTCTTTAAGCTTTTCTCAGGCGCTGAAAATCATCTTCGTGAAATTGAAAAAGTAAGTGTCAAGACGAGTATTGCAAAAGTCGGCGAAAGCAAAGTGGTTATGAATATTAGAGAAGCTATTGAAAAATCAGGTTTGCAAGATGGTATGACCATATCTTTTCATCACCACTTAAGAAACGGCGATGATGTCGTGAATAGAATTGTTGATGAAATTGCTTTGATGGGAATTAAGAATATCAAAATAGCAGCTAGTTCTCTTTTTCCGGTCCACGCGCCACTTATTAAACATATAAATTCAGGCGTTGTTACCGGAATTATGACGGCTTATATGTCTGGGCCGATAGCACGAGCCATTTCGGATGGACAATTGAAGCATCCGGCCATCATGCACACACACGGAGGGAGAGCCAGGGCTATTGAATCAGGTGATATAGTCATTGATGTTGCTTTTATTGCTGCGCCTACCTGTGATACCATGGGAAATATAAATGGCACGGAGGGTCCTTCTGCATGTGGATCTCTAGGTTATGCCATAGCGGATGCGCATTATGCTAAAAAAGTAATTGCCGTGACGGATCATCTTGTTCCTTACCCGGCTTGTCCAATGGAAATTACACAGGAATATGTTGATTTGATATTAGTTGTTGACCGCATTGGCGATCCCAAAGGGATTGTTTCAGGCACCACCCAAATTACAAAGGACCCGATTGGGTTAAAAATAGCGAAACAAGCCGTTAATATCATCGAAGCATCCGGATTACTGAAAGATGGAATGTCTTTTCAGACGGGAGCAGGTGGTACATCTCTAGCAGTAGCCGCTTATCTTAAGGAGCTTATGATTAAAAAGCAAATTAAAGGAAGCTTTATGTCAGGAGGCATTACAGGATATCTTGTTGAAATGCTTGAAGAAGGTTTGTTTGAAAGCATGATGGATGTACAATGCTTTGACTTAAAGGCGGTAGAATCCCTTAGAAAAAACAAGAATCATCAACTTATGTCTGCCAGTATGTATGGGAATCCACATCATAAAGGCGCTTTAGTCAATAACCT
>JAFGVC010000092.1 GCA_016938195.1 Tissierellales bacterium
CACCTTGGACATGAAGTTAATATTTATAAAAGAAGCCTAGGTGAGGATGTTTCTTTTCATAACTTTGAAATTGAAAGTATAGGAAAGGATTGTTTTAATTCAACGATAGACCTAGTAAGCGGAAGTATTGAGAAAGTGCTACAGGGTTCAGAAATTGTATTTATTTCTGTACCGGGTTACTGTCAAGACTTATTTTTTGAAGACTACATTCCTTTATTAAATCCTGATATCTTTACAGTTTTGATGCCGGATAATTACGGGAGTTATTTTCTTAATCATAAAATTAATGCGAAGGTGAATGAAAAAAAGGTATTACAATCATACAATAAGATTCTTTCAACTAATTCAATTCCCTTTGCTTGTAGAAAACTAGATTCGAGAATCGTTTCCATCAAAGGAATTAAAGATGAAATAAAAGTTTCTTCAATATATCCTCATAAAATTGATGAAGGACTCAAAATATTACAAAATATTCATTCGGGGTTTGTTAAAGGAGAGCATATTTTTGAAATTTGTTTATCCAACATGAATCCGGTAGTCCATGCGGCTGTGACACTCTTAAATATCGGATGGATAGAAAGAACAGGAGGACAATTTGATTTTTATGCGGATGGGATTACTCCTGCGGTAGCAAGAGTCATAGGACAAATTGATAACGAAAGGATTCAGATAGGTCGTCAGTTAGGGGTGGAGCTTGACAGCTTATTGGTTAACATGCAAAAAATATACAGGGTATCGGCTGATAATCTTTATACGGCTCTGTCTCAAAGCTCTATTCATTCGAGTGATTTTGCTCCGGTATCACTTGATACGCGATATATTAATGAAGATATTCCATATGGCTTGATGCCTTTATCGATGTTGGGAAAGATGACAGGAATTAAAACAGAAGCAATAGACACCATAATTGAATTAGGTGCTATTGCTTCCGGAAAAACATTTCACAATGATTTTCTACCTTACTTCAAGAAGTTTGTCATTACTTTTTTAGATAACCGCCTCTGACGGCTTTAACTTCATTGATGATAATGACGGCATTGTCAAGCTGTGAATTGATAAGGTCAATCGATTCCTTGATTCTTTTTCTTTTTAAATGAATTAACAAAATTTCTCTGGCGGTTTCTTTGCCTTCTCCCTTAATAACAGTAACACCAAGATTGTGATCTCTAAGAAGCTTTGCAAGCTCAGAGCCTGTGCCTTCTTGTGTAATGACTTGTATGGAAGATAGACCTAAGGCTAATTTAGCTTCGATATAGACACCTAAGTAGTTTCCAATTGAAAAAGCAGCCGCATAAACCAGTGCCTTGAGAGGATCCTCGCTTAAATTTGACAAAACAGAGCTGACAATAACAATCCAAATCAGAATTTCAAAAAAGGCAATAATCGAAGCTTTTACTCTTTCTCCCTTTGCAACAAACATGATTCTGATGGTGGAAATTGAAACCTCTATGATTTTAGCAAAGAAAATAATGAAATATGATAATATGCCGAAGTCATTTAGTAGTGCATCCATGATAACACCTCCTATTCAAACAATATAGTTGATTTTACCAAAAAAGCAATGATTAAATTATTAAGTTATCTTAACAATACAAAAAATTTAAAAGGAAAACAAACATGAGACTAAGAAATATTAGAGGAAAGGATGAAATTGCAAAGAATCATCCGAAAATTATTGTGAATACGTCTGATTATAACGGAGATTTAAGAAAGGCCTTCGAGAACTCCAATCCATTACATATTGAGATTGGGTCGGGGAAGGGGCTTTTTATCAAAACATTATCTGAAAAAAATCCTGAAATTAATTATCTTGGATTTGAGTTTAATGAAAAAGTGATTCAGAGAAATATCATACATCAACTCAAAGCCCATATACCATCCAATTTATTTATTGTAGATGCTTCGGCAGAGGTTTTGCGCTGTTTATTGCCTAACAATTCAGTAGAGAAAATATATTTGAATTTTTCGGATCCATGGCCAAAGCCAAGGCATAAAAAAAGAAGACTCACAAGTCCGGGATATCTGGATATATACAAGACAATTTTGAGTCAAGAGGGAGAAATTGAGTTCAAAACCGACAACGAAGAACTTTTCAATTATTCACTGGAAATGCTATACCAAAATAAATGGAGCCTATTTGAATGTACGAATGACCTTTATCACTCCGAATATCTAGATGGCAATATTCAGACAGAGTATGAGATGAAATTCGTACATATGGGAAAAAAAATTAATAAGCTTAAAGCAAAGCCCTATAAGTGAAAAATTCAGCAAAAAACAGGCACTAGTTTACTAAATTTTACTTGACAGCATAGAGTTGACTACACTATAATTCAAATAATACAATTTTAGGAGATATCTGATGAAAGTAGTTAAGGCAATACTCAAATCTTCAAAATTGAATAGTTTCTTTTTTAGCTTTTTCTGGGGCTTTTTTAGCGCCAGCTATTTTCTATTCAAAAAAAAGGAATATGTAATAATAGAAAGCTAAAATCTTAAAAAACAAAATAGGCCTAAGTAAACCTGTGAGTTTTAGCTCGCAGGTTTTGTTTTTTAATTAAGAGACATACAATGGTCATCAATCTATTAATTGGGAGGGTTACAATGGTAATCGTTATGAAGCAAGATCAAGGCGAAAAAACAGAGGCATTGAAGAATAGGGCGGAAAAAATAGGATTGCAAGTCATTGTTACTTACGGAGCGGGTCAAAATATTCTGGCGCTTGTTGGGGATACTAGAAAAGTTGAATTATCATATTTTGAGGGAGAACCCGGAGTGGAAAAAGTATATCGTATTCAAGAGCCCTATAAGCTGGCTAGCCGATATGCAAACAGAGTAGATACGATTATTGAAATTGAAGGTCGAAAAATCGGAGGTCACAACTTCACCATTATAGCGGGTCCATGTTCAGTGGAAACTGAAGCGCAAATTATTGAAACAGCTATAAAAGTTAAAGCTTATGGTGCTGACTTTTTAAGAGGAGGTGCTTTTAAACCTAGGACTTCTCCTTATAGTTTTCAGGGTCTCGGTCTTGAAGGCTTGAAATTTCTTAGAAAAGCCAAAGAAGAGACAGGATTGCCCATTGTGACTGAATTAATGGATCCACACGATATTGATGATGTATATAAATATGCCGATATCATCCAAATTGGTGCAAGAAACATGCAAAACTTTTCTTTGTTGAGAGAAGTGGGAAGATGCGACAGGCCAATATTGTTAAAAAGAGGTATGTCTTCAACCATTCAAGAGTTTTTGATGTCTGCGGAATATATTATGTCTGAGGGAAATGAGAGAGTCATATTATGCGAAAGAGGCATCAGGACATTTGAAACCCATATGAGAAACACCTTAGATCTTAATGTTGTGACAGCCATTAGAGAGATGTCTCATTTGCCAATTTTGATAGACCCTAGCCACGCGACTGGAAAGGTTGCAATGGTGGATCCGGCTTCAAGAGCTGCAGCGGCTATTGGCGCTCACGGATTGATTATTGAGGTGCATAACAATCCAAAAGAGGCTTTATGTGATGGACCTCAGTCATTATACCCTGAAGAATTCAAGCAATTAAACAACACAGTAAGAAAAATACACAGTTTAGTTCAAAAGGAGGCGGCATGTTGAAGATAGGGTATCAAGGTATGCCTGGCGCCTATAGTGAGATAGCGGCAATACAATTTTTTGGCGATAAAACGCAAAAAATAGCATACAATAATTTTAGAGACATGATTTCAGATGCGCATGACGGGAAGATTGATTATGCGATGCTGCCGATAGAAAATAGTACAACCGGAGCTATCACAAGAGCGCTAGACCTTGTGAAAGACTATGAAGTATATATGGTAGGAGAAACTTTTGTTAAGGTGAATCATTGTCTTATCGTTTTTGAGGAAACTGAATTTCATGATTTAAAAACAATATATTCTCATCCTGAGGCGCTGAAGCAATGCGATGATTTTTTTGATCAGCATCCCAATATAAATAAGGTAGCTTATCTTGATACGGCAAAAAGCGTTGAATACATTTTACAACTGGGAGATAAGTCAGCAGGGGCTTTAGCTAGTAAAAGAGCAGCAGAAATATACGGTATGAAAATTCTGATGGAGGATATGCAAGACAATCAAAACAATATCACTCGGTTTGGCGTCATTACACCAAGAGAGATTTATGAAGCGGATGCTGATATGGTCAGTGTTTACCTCGTGACGGCTCACGAGTCGGGGTCTTTGTTTGAAGTGTTGCAAGTAATTCATGATTATAAGGTCAATATGCATAAACTCGAATCCAGACCGATTTTGGATAAACCTTTCAGTTACGGGTTTTATATTGACTTTGAAGGAAATCTAAATCAATCAAAGACAAGAGAATTATTGCAAGAATTAGAAAACAAATCCTTCTTTCTCAAGCTCATGGGAAATTATAAGAAAAAATCGGTCATTTAAAACCGATTTTTATTTTGCCTTATTTAGGTTGTGAACCTATCTATCATCCTGTATAATTAATGATAATAGAAAGCATATTTTGAATAAATAAGAAGAGGTGAAGAATGAATTTGAATCTGCTGATAACGGCGTTAACTCCAGGCTTTGCACTGGCAATCATTATATATATGATTGATCGGTACGATCGCGAACCCATTCAACTTTTGATTAAGACGTTTGTGTTCGGAGCGATTATTGTAATACCCACAATATTTCTAGAATCAATGTTATCTGGCTTTAATATATTTGGTGGATTGTTGGGTGCGGCTTATACTGCATTTATTGTTGCCGGCTTTTCAGAGGAATTTTTCAAAAGGATGGTAGTGATGAGAGTTGCCTATCATCAAGCAGCTTTTGATGAAAAATTGGATGGCATTGTATATAGTGTCATGGCATCACTTGGATTTGCCACAGTAGAGAATGTTATGTACGTTGTGTTCCGTTTTTCAGATGTGGAATCAGTAGGACTCTATAGAGCTATATTGTCAGTGCCTGCACACATGCTTTTTGCCATTACGATGGGTTACTATCTTTCAATGGCTAAGTTTTGCATGGATGATAATATGAAAAAAACATATTATGCAAAAGCTTTGACTACTCCAATGATTTTGCACGGTACGTTTAATTTCATTTTAATGTCAGAGAATGCTTTTTTGATGGTGGTTTTCATTCCATATGTTATCTATATGTGGAGAGTTAATCTTCAAAAGCTTAATCAATACTATCAAGAATCAAAGGAAATAAATGGACATGATGGCGTGTGAATTAAATTTTCAATCTGATGAAAAAACTGAAGATCTTCAAATAGAAGGTTTAAAGATCATACAAAATAAGAAGTGGTTTTGCTTTGGGATGGACGCGGTTTTGCTATCGGACTTTGCAGATATAAAAAAGCATTCGAAGGTCGTTGATTTAGGCACGGGCACCGGGATTATCCCACTGCTATTGTGGGCGAAAAGAAAGCCTTCAATAGTTTACGGCATAGAAATACAGAAAGAAGTGGCAGAAATGGCTAAAAGGTCTATTTTGCTTAATGGGCTAGAAGAATCTATCAAGATACTGAACGCCGATATGCTCAGGTTGGATGGGGTATTGGAATTTAATTCTTTTGACGCTGTTGTTACAAATCCTCCATATATTGAGAGCAACGGAGGTATTGTAAATCCGCATGGCAATAAGGCTTTATCAAGACATGAGATTAGTTGTTGCCTCGAAGATGTGATTAAAACAGCAGCGAAATTGCTGAAACAATATGGGTCTTTCTATATGATTCACAGGCCATACAGGCTAGTGGATATTATGGCTTTAATGCGGCAGTATAAACTTGAGCCTAAAAAAATGAGGCTTATTCATCCTAGAAAAGGTGAAAAGCCAAACATGGTTCTGATTAAAGGCGTAAAACTAGGAAATCCTGAGTTGACGGTTGAACCCCCTTTGTATATTTATGATCAAGCAACCCAATATACAGAGGATATTTATAAAATTTATGGATTGGAGAAACCTTAATGGCGGGACAACTATATATCTGTGCAACACCTATTGGGAACCTTGAAGATATTACCATTAGAGTCCTTCGTACGCTTCAAGAGGTTGATTTTATAGCGGCTGAAGATACAAGGCATACCATCAAGTTGTTAAATCATTTTGAGATTAATAAAAAAATGGTTAGCTGCCATGAACATAACGAATTAAATAAAAGCAAGAAAATAATAGAGAGAATCCTTGACGGCGAAAGCTGTGCACTAGTTTCTGATGCCGGAACACCTGGCATTTCAGACCCGGGAAGCATACTTATTAAAGAAGCTATTCTTCATAACGTACAAGTAATTGTACTTCCGGGTCCAACGGCACTGGTTTCTGCATTGGTTATATCAGGATTAGCAACGGGTAGATTTGCATTTGAAGGATTTTTATCACATAAAAAAAGTGAACGAGTAAAAAGCTTAAAAAAACTTATAAACGAAGAGAGAACACTAATCTTTTATGAATCTCCTCACAGACTTCTTGAAACTTTAAGGTTGATGATGGAGATATTTGGAAATAGAAAGATGTCTATTAGTAGAGAAATCACAAAAAAATTTGAAGAAACCGTCAGGGGGGACATTGCACTCTGTATAGATTATTTTACGGAACAAGCTGTAAGAGGAGAATTTGTCATTGTTGTTGAAGGAAATGATAATCCCACTGAAGAAAAATTAGAGATTGTTGATATCAAATCTTTATTAGAGGCTTATATTGAGGAGGGCATGTCTAGAAAAGATGCCGTCAACAAAATCTCTGCAGATTATTCATTAAACAAAAATGAGGTCTACAAAAAATCGATTGAAATAAATTGATTTTTGTTGGTTTTATTGGATTATTACGGCAGTTTCTGCTAAAATGAGGATTGAAATAATTCAAGGAGCAATTAATGCATACTATTTATAATAAATTAAAGGAAAATATTAGAGGTCAGGTTCAGATGAACATTATCATAAAAGACTACACTTATTTTAAAATAGGTGGTGTTGTTGATTTGTTTATTGAGCCTTATGACGTTGAATCATTGATAAAAGCAATTCAAATTATTAATGGAAATATTCCTTTCTACATTATTGGCAACGGAACTAATCTTTTGTTCTCGGATAACGGATATCGCGGAGCCATTATTAAGATTGGTAATTATTTAAATGGGATTAATATTCAGGGAAACACCTTGCAACTGGGTGCCGGCACATTGTTGTCAGCAGCTTCAAGGTTTGCCGCTGAAAATGCATTGACAGGCATGGAGTTTGCAAGCGGTATTCCAGGATATGTAGGAGGAGCCATTGCTATGAATGCAGGCGCTTATGGCGGAGAAATGGTGGATGTAGTCAAGAAGGTAGTTTGTTTGGATTATTCCGGACTCTTCTATGAACTTTCAAAGGAAGAAATGAATTTCAGATATAGAAACAGTCGAGTTTTTGATGAGAATTTGGTTGTAGTATCGGCTGAATTAGAATTTAAAGCAGGTCTTAAGAATGAAATTATTGGCAAAATGAAAGATTTAAATCAAAAGAGAATGATGAGGCAGCCTATTGATAAACCGAGTGCAGGAAGCACCTTTAAAAGACCTGCGGAGGGCTTTGCCGCTAAATTAATTGAAGACTGCGGATTAAAAGGATTAAGATATAATGGCGCAATGGTGTCTGACAAGCACTGCGGCTTCGTGATTAATGAAAATCACGCTACCGCTTCAGATGTACTTTCGTTGATGCGTATTATCAGAGAACGGGTTCACGAAAAATTCGGAATCATGCTAGAACCTGAAGTAAGAATTATTGGAGAAGAATTGTAGGAGAAATCATGAAACTCACAAGAGATTATCATATTCACTCGAAGTATTCGAAAAATGGTCATTGTCATAATGAAATTGAGGAAATAGTTAAAATTGCTATTCAAAAAGGTTTAAAAGAAATCGCTATCTCTGATCATGGAATCAAACATATTATGTTTGGAACGAACGAACAAAATTTAGCGAGTGCGAGGAAGGAAATTGACTTATTAAATAAGAAGTATAAAGACATAAAAATTAAATTGGGTATTGAAGCCAATTTGATTGGATTCGATGGCAAGACGGATATTTCTGAAGAGGTAATTAGAAATTGTGATGTTGTTCAAATGGGAATTCATTATGGCGTCTTTTTCGGCAATCTTAAAGACACGTTTGTTTTTTTGGTTCTCAATTTTTTATCCAAATGGTTTCCGGTGATTAGATCGAGGATGGTAGCGAAGAACACAAACGCTATGATTCAAGCGATGCAAAGATATAAAATTGATATCATAACGCATCCGGGAGATAAGATTCCTGTAGACATATCAAAATTGGCACAAGAAGCTGCCAAGCATAATACTAAGCTTGAAATAAATAATTCTCATAGTCATTTGAATGTTGAGGAAATTAAAATGGCTTCAAAGCATCCCGTACTATTTGTTATTGGATCAGACGCGCATAACTACGAGAATATTGGAGGATTTAGTCGCTCTTTGGATAGAATTGTGTTATCCGGCTTAGAATTGGATAGGGTTATCAACTTGGAGGATTAATATGAAGATTACGATTATAACAGGAATGTCAGGTGCCGGAAAAAGTATTGCGGTCAAAGCTTTTGAAGATATGGATTATTACTGTATGGATAATTTGCCACCTTCATTATTGGCCGATTTCGCAAAATTGTTTAGAGATTCAAGCAAATACATAGACCATATTGCCGTTGTTGCAGACATTAGGGGAGGTGTATTTTTTAAGGATTTATTTAAAAGCTTAGAGAGCTTAATTAAAGATGGATTCGAATATGAGATTTTATTTCTAGACGCCGCGGATGAGGTATTAATCAAGAGATTTAAAGAACACAGAAGGCCCCATCCTGCTGATCCTACAGCACGTATTGTGGACGCCATAGAGAAAGAAAGGCAAATGCTCAATGAGATCAAGCAAAAATCAGATTATATTATTGATACTACCAGTTTAACAAATGCCATGTTGAAGGAAGAAATCAACGAAATTTTTGTTTTAGGACATGTTCAGAAAAATATCACCATCTCCATTATTTCTTTTGGGTTCAAGGCCGGTATTCCCATTGACTGTGATTTGGTATTTGATGTTAGGTTTTTGCCTAACCCTCATTATATAGAAGAGATGCGGGATTTAAACGGTAATGATGAAGTGGTTCAGCAATATGTAATGAAATTCGAACAAAGTGGTATCTTTTTAAATAAGCTTGTTGATATGCTGATGTTTTTGATTCCTCATTACCAAAAAGAGGGGAAGACACAACTGGTTATCGGAATAGGCTGTACCGGTGGAAAGCATCGTTCTGTGACCATAGCCAATATTTTAGCGAATATTATTGATAAAGCAAACTACAGAACGATTATTACTCACAGGGATGTCAATAGGTGAAAACATTTGATTTAATTGAGGGAAACATTACACAAGCTTTATTTAAGCTTGCGTTGCCGGTGATGGGTACTTCTTTTATCCAGATGGCGTATAATATGATTGATATGATTTGGATTGGTAGGCTCGGTAGCTCCGAGGTGGCTTCCGTAGGAACGGCCGGCTTTTATCTTTGGATGTCTTTTGGAGTGCTTTTAATTGCTAAAATTGGGGCTCAAGTTAATGTTGCTCAAAATATAGGACGAAGAGATATTCAGTCAGCACAAAAATATAGCGTAGCTGGCATTCAGGGAGCAATTATTTTAGGTTTATTTTATACCTTGATAGTCTATTATTTTAGAATCCCATTGATTGATTTTTTTAATATTGATGATGCTTATGTGAATAGCAATGCGGTTGAATATCTTCAGATTGCTGTCATTGCTATATTTTTTGCTTTTATTAATGAAGTCATATCTGGCATTATTATTGGAAGTGGAAATAGTCATTTTCCCTTTAAAGTTAATATGGTGGGACTGTTGACGAATATCACGATGGACCCCATTTTGATTTTCGGCATAGGAGCCATTCCTGCCTTTGGTGTTAAGGGGGCTGCAGTGGCCACTGCACTTTCTCAATTTGCAGTGACCCTTATTTATGTTATCTTTATTAAAAAAAGCAATTTTGAATTCTTAAAAATTAGCATTTTTAAAAAAATATATTTGAAGGAAATAATTGAAAATGCTAGAATAGGTCTACCGGTTAGCTTACAGAGCCTTTTATTTACTTTATTCTCGATGATATTAGCGAGAATTATTGCCTTTTGGGGACCCGTTGCAGTGGCTATTCAAAGAGTTGGGGGTCAGATTGAATCGGTTTCATGGAGAACGGCCGAAGGCTTTTCGTCATCATTAAGCACCTTTATTGGGCAAAATTTTGGCGCTCAAAAGAAGGAAAGAGTAAAGGCGGGTTACATGACCTCTTTGAAAATCATAACCGGCTTTGGTATCATGACAACTTTATTGATGGTCTTGTTTCCTCACGAGATTATTCGAATTTTTATTCCTGAGCCGGAGAGTATTAGGATAGGAAGTCAATATATAAAAATCTTGGGATATTCTCAGCTTTTGATGTGTATTGAAATTATGACCCAAGGCGCTTTTGCGGGCATGGGAAAAACCAAACCCCCGGCAATAGTCGGTGTTAGCTTGAACGCCGCAAGAATTCCTTTGGCGATTTTACTAACACAAACTTTTTTGGGACTTGATGGCGTATGGTGGAGTATTACGATTACGAGTATTTTCAAAGGCATGATTATAATGATTTGGTTTTTAATTGTGTTGAATAAATATATGATAAAAAAATAAAGCACAGGAGGAATTATGGCTAATTTATGGAGTGGAAGATTTGAAAAAAGCATGGATAAATTGATGGAAGAGTTTAACGCTTCAATTGATTTAGATAAAAGATATTATAACGTGGATATTGATGGCAGTATAGCTCATGTGACCATGCTTGGCGAACAGGGCGTTGTATCTCATGATGAAGCACAGATCATTAGAGAAGGTCTTGAAAAAATCCGTTTAATGATAGAACACGATGAGGTAGAGTTTTCTTCAAGATTAGAAGATATTCATATGACCATTGAGACTTTACTTATTAATGAAGTAGGGGACGTCGGCAAAAAGTTGCATACGGGCAGAAGTAGGAACGACCAAGTGGCTCTGGACACAAGACTGTTTATGATAAGAGAGCTTCATGATCTGATGCTTGAAATCAAAACGTTGATGAGGGTTATTTTAAACAAAGCAGAGGCTTATAAATCGGATATAATGATTGGGTTTACGCATATGCAACATGCTCAGCCCATCACGGTAGGTTTTCATATGATGGCATATTTCCAAATGTTTAAAAGAGATCTGGAAAGAATAGAAGACTGTATCAAACGACTCGACTACAATCCTCTAGGCTCAGGTGCCTTAGCTGGAACGACCATCAATATCAATAGACATAGAACGACTGAGCTATTGGGATTTTCACACATCACTGAAAATGCTATGGACGCCGTGTCAGATAAGGATTTTGTCATTGAATTTATAAGTGACGCTTCGATTTGCATGATGCATTTGAGTCGATTTTCAGAAGAATTTATTATTTGGAATTCACAAGAGTTTAGTTATATTGATATTGATGATGCTTATTGCACGGGGAGTAGCATCATGCCTCAGAAAAAGAATCCGGATATTGCGGAATTGATTCGTGGAAAAACGGGCAGAGTATATGGAGACCTCATAGCTATGTTGACCATCATGAAAGGCACACCACTAGCTTACAACAAAGATTTCCAAGAAGACAAATCGGCTTTATTCGACGCGTTGGATACTTTGAAGACTTGCATTGTCATATTTGCTAAAATGCTTGAAAATACAAAATTTCAAACGGAAGAAATAAACCAACACATTAATAAAGGATTTCTGGCTGCGACGGATATTGCAGAGCATATGGTGAAATTGGGAATTCCATTTAGGCAAGCTCACGAGATGGTTGGAAGTATGGTTAAGTATTGTGAAAAGAACCGAATTAGACTTGAGGATTTAAATGAAGCCGATTATGGCAAAATAAGCTCGAGTCTCACAAGGGAAATGATTCCTGATTTGTCGGCCTTAGCGTGTGTTGAAAGAAGAATATCCTATGGTGGAACGAGCATACAGGACGTCGAAAGACAGATTAAGGTTGGCCGTGAATATCTAAGATAATACTTCGCTTTTGATTCTTTTCATGTCTGCATCTGTTTTGATAAAGTCTATAAATGTCTCATCTAAACGGCAAGAATATTTTGCGTCTTGTATGGCTTGAGAGACATTGTTTTCTAGTAGGTGAAGAATGCTTCTGTTGTAATATAAAAACCCTTCATCAGGATTTTCAGAGATGCCCTTGTCAAGAAAGGCAAGGGCCTTTTGATAGTCTTTTTTTTCTTTATGCATAACAGAAAGATTTAAATAAATATAGGGATTGCTTGGGTCTAAGCTCAATGAGCGTTGATAAAATTTTTCAGCCTCTTCGTATTCTTTCCTTTTGCCATGGATGACGGCAAGATTAAAAGAAGATGCGGGATGATCAGGATCGATCTCTAATGCCTTTAGGAAGTATTGCTCCGCTTTTTGATCTAAATCATATTCCTCATAGAGTGAGCCCAAATTAATGATAGACCAGTAATCAGTGTCATCAAGAGATAAGGACTTTAGATAATTATTTTCGCTTTTTTCAAACAAACCCATCTTTTGATAAAGACCGGCAAGAAAGAAGTAAGCTTGTTGATAAGCTTGATCATGCTCTATGGCCTTCAGATAATAGCTTTCAGATAAGGAATAATCTTCCTGGTCTTCATAAATCATTGCTTTGCCAAAGTAGGCTCTGGATTCATCAGGAGTATGAAGGATGATTTCGTCTAATACGACTTCTGACTCGGTAAGCCTGTCTTGATCATAATAAATATAGGCCATATCAAGGAGCATATCCGTGTCCGAATAGGCTCCGTTTAGTTTTTTAGATTTTTCATAATAAATCAGAGCTTTAACATAATCTCCCTGATCAAGGAAATTTTCTCCGATAATACGATAGTTGTTACTAATTCTTAAATTTGTGCGGGTATTCATACGGGCTATGCACCTCAATTAAATCATGAGTTTTATCTTTTCGTTTTCAAGAATGAATTGAACGGAAGAATTTTCTTTTAGGGTTCCTCTTAAATATGCTTCCGATATTTCATCTTCAATTAATCGTTGGATGGTACGTCTTAAAGGTCGGGCACCGTATTTACTATTGTATCCTGTTTTTAGGATATATTGCTTGACTTCATCAGATACATCAAGCGTAATGCCTTTTCCTTTAGCTTCTTCAGCGACTTCCTTTATCATCAGGTCAATAATTTGACTGAACTCATGCTCATTCAGCTCAGAAAAGACAATGATTTCATCCACACGATTCAGAAATTCAGGTCTGAAAATATTTTTGAGCGCGTCATTAACTTTGCTTTCTAGGGCCTGATAATCCTTATTACCAAAACCAATTTTATTGCCTTGGATATTGGTGCCTGCATTGGAAGTCATAATAATAACTGTATTTTCAAAGTTGACTGTTCTACCTTTAGAGTCTGTCAAAATACCATCTTCAAGTATTTGAAGCAAAATATTGAAGATATCAGGATGGGCCTTTTCAATTTCGTCGAGTAGAATCACAGAATATGGCTTTCTTCTGATTTTTTCTGTCAGGAAACCCGCTTGGTCAAAACCAACATATCCCGGAGGAGCACCAATGAGCTTTGAAACGGTGTGCTTTTCCATATATTCAGACATATCTAGTCTAATCATTGCTTCTTCATTTTGAAACAGCTCAAAGGCTAATGTGCGAGCTAGCTCTGTCTTCCCAACGCCTGTGGGGCCTACAAAAATGAAGGAAGCTGGTTTTTTCTTTTTCTTGAATCCTGAACGGCTTCTTCGGATGGCTTTTGATACACTAATAACGGCTTGATCTTGACCGATTACTCGGGTATGCAGTCTTCTTTCAAGGTTTAAAAGCTTTTCAGCCTCTCCTTCAGAGATTTTGTGGACTGGTATTTTTGTCCAAGCCTCAATAACATACGCAATGTCTTCTACTGTCAGAAAGACCTCTTCATAATATTTTTCAATTTCTTCAATGCGATTTTCAATCCTTAATTCTCTAACTCTGCATTCTGCAGCTTTTTCATATTCGTCATTTTCTGCTGCAAGTTCCTTTTCATACTTTATCTTATTCAATTCGGATTTTAAAGATTCAAGCTCGACTAATCCTTGATTTTTTAGATTAGCCCTTGAGCCAGCCTCGTCAATGACATCAATAGCCTTATCAGGAAGAAAACGATCGGAAATATATCGTTCGGACATCCTAACCGCTGTCTCAATGACCTCGTCAGTGATAGCAACCTTGTGGAATTTTTCATAATAATCTTTAATTCCTTTAAGGATTTCAATGGTATCTTCTATAGAAGGCTCTTCTATTATAACGGGTTGGAATCTTCTTTCCAAAGCAGCATCTTTTTCAATATGCTTTCTGTATTCATCTAAGGTTGTTGCTCCAATTACCTGAACCTCACCGCGTGCAAGGGCAGGCTTTAAGATATTGGCTGCATTCATGGTACCGCCTTCGGCTTCACCTGCTCCGACAATGTTGTGTAGCTCGTCAATAACTAGAATAACATTGCCTGATTTTTTGGCCTCGTCAAGTATGGCCTTCATTCTAGCTTCAAACTGACCTCTGAATTGAGTTCCGGCAACCACAGCGGTCAAATCTATCAGATAAATCTCGGTATCGAAAAGCTTGACGGGGACTTGCTTATTAGCAATTCTGACCGCAAGCCCCTCGGCGATAGCCGTTTTGCCAACACCGGGTTCTCCGATAAGGACAGGATTATTTTTCGCCCTTCTGTTAAGAATCTGTACAATTCTGTCGATTTCCCTATCCCTTCCTATTATTCTGTCAATTTCTCCGTCTCTAGCCATATTGGTGAGATTGATACCATAGGTATCAAGATGCTTGTGCTTTTTATTAGGTTTTTTAAGCTTTGTCTTAACTTGACTTGAATTTTCTTCAGAAGGAGGGACGTCCTCTGAAGAATCTGATTTTTTTCCTTCATCAACATCATCCTCGTTATCGTCTAAAGGGAGGTTGTTTGAACTACTGTTTTTGAGATTTGAAAATGCAGAGCTTAAAAGATTTGACAAGGAATTTTCAGAATCATCTGACTTCATATCATCAATCATTTCACTGATTTGATCCATATCTAAATCGCCCATGACTTCTTTTAGCTGTTCATTTATATTTTCAAAATCCTCGGGATTCAAACCACTTTGTTTAAGAATTTGGTCCATAGGAACAAGACCCATTTTTTTAGCGCAAGGAATACATAGGCCTTGGGTTGTCATTTTCCCGTTAATCATTTTATTAACATATATTACCGCTACGTTTTTTTTACATACAGAACATAACATGAGTATCATCTCCATTTTTGAATTATTATACTATATCAGCTTTTGTTTTCTTATTCAATCGTTTAATGCGTATTTAATCAAATATTAATCAATCAGCTGTCATGATTTATTTAATGCAAAGCGTCAATATTTATGGTAACATATTATACTACACATTGTAACAAAAAAATCTTTAGGGTGTCTTAATGAAAAAGAATATTAAAAGATTATTATTTTCATTCTTATTGTTTATTATAACATATTTCTCAATAATTTGGGCTAAAAATAATAGTGAGTGGGTAGAATTCTACTACGCACAAGCTTTTTATCCCACATTTACTTCATCAATCAGTCGGATTTTTGGATGGATGCCATTTTCGGTCGGAGAAATTATACTTATTTCCCTATGTATATTTTGTTTGTATATATTTTTTTCTTTTATTAAAAAACCATCAGTCCGATTATTAATCGACCGATTTACGCGATTAACGATTGTGATAGCTGTGATTTATTTACTATTTTGGTCTTTTTGGGGGATTAATAACTTTAGACTGCCATTGGAGACACATTTGGACTATGACATTGAAACGTTAAGTGTAGTGGACCTAGAAAAAACAGCTCGATATCTGATTGAAGAAATTAAGGTGCTGGAACTACAAATGAGTATAGATAATCAGGGACTCCCGATTTTCATGGCTGATACTGAGGATATTCTTAACAAAAGCAAAAAATATTTTGATGATTATTCTGAGAGGCATGCTTTTCTCGCCTCGGGTTATTACAGTCCGCCAAAAGCAATGCTGTTTTCTGAAGTGATGAGTCATCTAAACTATACAGGCATCTATAATCCATTTACGGTAGAGCCCAACGTCAATGTTAGTATTCCTTATTATAAGGTACCCTTTGTTGCAACGCATGAGATTGCACATCAAAGAGGAATTGCAGGAGAAAGAGAAGCTAACTTTATAGCTTTTGTAGTAAGCTATGAAAGCGGAGATCCTCAATTCATGTATTCAGCGTGCCTAAATGGACTAATTTATATCACTAATGCTCTTTATGCTGCAGACAAGGATGTGTATAGCGAAGTTAGAAAAGAATTTACAACGAGCCTAGTTGCGGTATTCAGTCATAACGCTTCTTATTGGGAGCGATATGACACTGCGGTTGCGGATATAGGGGAAAAAAATAACAATCGATTTTTAAAGGCGACAGGGCAGTCGGAGGGAACGAAAAGTTATGGACTTGTGGTGGATTTTATTGTGGCATATGTCAAAGAAATGAGAAAAGTTTGATAGATAAATATTTTTGCTCTTCAAATATTAATACGTAAAGCGCATCCTATTTTTGGGCATATCATCAAATAAAATTTAAAGAAAATGAAAAAAGGCTTTTATTAATGAAGCTTAACAAGTATAATATAGATATATATAGTCATTTTTGGACTAAGGATATTTTAGGCATACGATAGCATCCAATAGGGAGATGAGAATATTGTTAGAGAGTGAATTGGAAAACATTACAGAACCATTATACAAGATTTTTACCCTTGGACGTTTTGATGTCCAGAAAGACAATCATTCTCTTGTGATGGAATCAACGGGTTCAAAAAAAATATGGGAATTATATAAATTCATGCTGACCCATAGAGACCAATCTTTTTCGACGGACGGTTTAATGAATACGCTCTGGATATCTGAGGAGTATAGCGACCCTAAAAGTACACTTAGACGTCAGATGTTTAGATTAAGGGAAATATTAAAAGAGGATCAGTGCCTAGAATGTGATAAAACGTTGATTTTTGCAAACGGACAATATATTTGGAATAAAAATTTAGTTCTATTAATTGATGCGGATGCTTTTGAAAAATCGGCTAAGCAAGGAGACCAGTTAAAAGAAAAATTTCCGGAAAAATCTTTAGAATGCTATATGGAGGCCATAGAGCTTTACAAGGGAGATTATATGGCCGACTCCATTGACCAGCATTGGATATATCCGATGCGTAATTACTATAGAAGACTTTATCTAAAGACGGTAATAAATACGATAGAAGTGCTTGAAAATCAGAACTTATTTCACGAGATGATGACGGTTTGTCAGAAAGCCATCAAAATAGATGTTTATGAGGAAACCTTTCATTTAAACTATCTTGAAGCTTTACTAAAGCTCAATAGAAAAAATGAAGCCATGGAACATTATGAATATATTACTTCTTTCTTTTATAGGGAGATGGGTATCAAGCCTTCAAATGCGATGAAGGAATTATACAAGCGGATATTAAAACAACAGTCGCTCATATATTCAGAAAACAATATCAAGGAAGCTTTCGGAAATAGCTTTAAAGCAGAAACAGCTTATTATTGTGAACCTGAAATTTTTAAGTCTATATATGAGCTAGAAAGAAGAAGAAGTGAAAGAACAGGGAATAGTATCTGTATTGGCGTATTGAGTGTTTCAACTAATCAAGGCAACTTAGCCTCAAAAGAAGAACTGAGGATGAATCATATTAAACAATTGTTACTGGAAAAGCTTAGAAAAGGCGATACAATTACCCGATGGAATGAAAATCAATTCCTAATCTTATTGCAAGGTGTGGACTCGAAAAAGACACAGGAGATTTTAGAAAGAGTGATTGCAACGGACAGCCAAAGTGATAGAATTCTCGTGGATCAAGTATCGTATCTTGCCGCAGAGTATTAAATAACGCTTTATAACCAAGACCGGAGATATCCGGTTTTTTTATGCAAAAAAATCACAGAGATGTAACAACAATGTTCAGCATATGTCACACGTCAAAGATATAATTTAATTAACAAAAGCTTATCAATTATTACAACCTAAAAGGAGGGACGTATATGGAGAGTAACACAGTGAAAAGATCGAGTCTCGGAGGCACTAATTTTCTGATTTCAATCTATCATCATGAAAACAATAGTTGGCAAGGCTCCCTTCAATGGCTGGACACGGGAAAAAAAATTCATTTTAGAAGCGAACTGGAATTATTGAATCTGATGCAGCAAGCTATTAAAACAGGAAACGGTCATAATGATATGAGAACCTGGGATGATGACAAAATTAAAAACGTAGGATAATCAAAACAAAGCAAAAAAAAGATATTAGAGGAGGAAAAAAGCATGAAAACCAAAAAAATATTTTCGCTGATATTGGTGATGACCATTATACTCAGCGGTATGACAGCAGTATTTGGATTCACTCAAGAAGGACCCATTAGTGGAAATGACAATGACGTTCTAAAATCATATACAGAATATACAGGGTCTATCAATCCGAGCAAATTATGTTATTATATAAAGGATGAAAGCCCAGGCACTGATAAGAATGTAGATTTAGGATATGGGTATTCTATTGATTTAGATTATAGCGAGGACAATGATTATGTAACACCCACTTTAAATTCTCCGACTTCGCCGACTCATACAATTGAAATAAAATTTATTAATGTAAAAGCAAGCCCATCTTACTTGAAATATACGGATTTGTTGTTGGACGGCACGGAGGATTTATACTCTGTATACAATGATACCAATGGAAAGTATCATGGTATCTCCCATGTATCGGTAGCGTATTGTTTTACACCTATCAATCAACCGGAATACGGTACATTAACGATAGAAAAAGAATTATGGATTGACGGTGTTAAACAAGAAGAAAACACAGAGACATTCACATTTACAGTTGATGGTGAGACGGTTACAGCATCTGCAGTCGAAGTAGGAAGTATACAACTTGAGACAGGCAGCTACGTGGTGACTGAGACAGGATATGGGGATTACACACCGGATGCTATTACACAACAAGCCATAGTGACGACTCAAGGTGGATTAGTAACCTTTATCAATCGATATACAACACCGGAAGAACCCGAATACGGTACATTAACGATAGAAAAAGAAGTATGGATTGACGGTGTTAAACAAGAAGAAAACACAGAGACATTCACATTTACAGTTGATG
>JAFGVC010000015.1 GCA_016938195.1 Tissierellales bacterium
AAAACGTGCACGCGTCTAATTTGTTGTATTGATGTTACCATTAATTTCTTTTTCTGAACATTTTGACTTTCTTATAGTTGATATAATCTATATGTTATAACAACTTTATAAATAAATGGCTTCCTTGTGGATTTTTAGCACAAGAAAATATATAATGTCTAATAAGGACTACTTTGTGGAGATGAAAACATGTTAAAATTGGAATATTTTTATTATATGGTTGAAATTTCACGCACTGGAACCATCAATAAAGCAGCTGAAAATCTTTACATTTCACAACCCTATCTCAGCTTAGCTCTAAAAGAAATCGAAGCAGAGTTGGAGGTCACCCTTTTTAAACGCAATAACAAAGGGGTCACCATCACTGACGCCGGAAAAAAATTTCTTGAGTATTCTTATGAGATCATTGCCCTTGTCAATAAAGCTAAAAGCTTGAGGAAAAATTGTGATCTCAAAGCTCAGCGTCTTTCAATTACAAGTATGTACGCTTTTACTATGTTAGATTTATTTCATCACTTCTCCGCTAAGAACGAGTATAAGGAATGTAAAATTACCTACGAGGAAATGCCAAATAAATTTATTGTTGAAAAGGTTTTTCAAGGTGCTACTGATTTAGGTATTATTTATACGACCTCCAAAGATATCGAATTGAATCAAAAGGAATGGAATGAAAATGGTTTGAGCTTTGTGCCCTTAGTCAGTGAGCCTTTGTTTGCTGTATTGAATATTCATCATCCGCTGGCACAATTCGAGTCAGTACGTTTTTCACAGCTTCATGCTTACAATATGATTTTAGAAAAAATTAAGCAGCCTAATAAAAATGCGCCTGTTGAAAACAATCCTTTTCCTGAATTGTTTAAAAATTCAAATGTAAATTCTATCATGTTTGACAATAATCGTAGCTTGTTTTATTATCTTACTAAAAATAATGATTGTTTTACAGTAGGTCAAAAAAGTCTAAACCTCACTAATCCGTTTGTTCAGTCGGGACTTTTAAAATATATTCCAATCGACGACTTGAAGGTTCACATGATTACCGGATATATGGTCAATACAGGATTTGATCGATTTGCTCTCGAGAACGATTTTATCGATTATATCGAAGCGTTTTTCAAAATGTATAACACAGACGGGACGCTATGCTTTTGAAAATTTTCGATTTACTTGATTTCTTGTTTTGATATAACCTCTAAGTTATAACGCGATATATTTATTTGAGAATTAATGAAATCCTCTATTTGTGTTAATATTTTGATATAAATCAAATCTTGACATATGGAGGATTTTATTATGAATTTAGCTCAATTTCCAAGAAGACGATATACGTCTTATAAAACACCAATCGAATTTTTGCCGAATCTGACTAAGGTAATGGACGGACCCAATATTTATATCAAAAGAGATGACCTTTTAGGTCTTACGGCCGGTGGCAACAAAACAAGAAAGCTCGAATTTCTAATGGCGGATGCCTTACAGCAAGGCGCTGATACTATTTTGACGTGTGGCGCTGTGCAATCTAACCACTGCCGCCTCACACTCGCAGCGGCTGTGAAGGAGGGTCTGAAATGCCAATTGATTTTGGAAGAGCGTGTTCCGGGAAGCTATCATCCTACTGCCAGTGGAAATAATTATCTTTTTAATATTTTAGGCGTGGAAGCTATTAAGGTCGTCAAAGGTGGAAGCGATATGACGGCTGAATTAAACCAGCTTGCGGAGGAGTTAAAATCGCAGGGACGAAAGCCTTATGTAGTTCCGGGTGGGGGTTCTAATACAATAGGTGCATTAGGTTATGTGGCTTGTGCCGAAGAAATTATGGATCAAATGTTTGACATGGGAATCAATTTTAACCATATTATAACCCCAAGTGGTTCTGCAGGGACACACGCCGGTTTGATTAATGGCTTGGTAGGAAACAATCTTCATATTCCTTTGACAGGTATCAGTGTAAGCAGAAATAAACAGCTCCAAACGGAGGTGGTTTACAATCTGGCAGTAAAGCTTGGTGAAAAACTGGGTACAAAAAACAGTGTGAAATATGAGGATATAATCGTTTATGACGATTATGTAGGAGCAGGTTATTCACTTCCAACACAAAGCATGGTTGATGCTGTCCAATTGTTGGCAAGAACTGAAGCCATCCTTGTTGATCCAGTCTACACAGGCAAAGCCATGGCCGGCATGCTTGACTTAATAAAAAAAGGACAGTTTAAAAAAGGTGAAAATATTCTTTTTGTACATACCGGCGGTTCTCCTGCCTTATTCGCCTATACAGATGTAACGCTCAACGGATTAAAATAACACACACGAGGTTAACTATGAATTTCACTATCATCATCTATTTTCTCATTGTCCTTGCTGTCACTTATCCAGTCGTGGGCAAAGCTTTCTATAAAAAATCAAATTTCAGCGGGATTTTTTTGTCTCTTGCCATTGGCATTCTGGCGTATACCTTAGGAAAATTAATTCCGATTGTAGGCGGTCCCGTTTTTGGTATCTTATTGGGAATTGCAGTTTCATTTTGGAAACGTCCTACATATTTTAACGGTGGTATTAAAATTACAGGAAAAAAGCTGTTGCAGGCGGCCATTGTTCTATTGGGCTTTGAAATGAATTTAAGCAATGTTCTTAGGGTAGGAAGCCAGTCTCTTGTGGTGATGCTCTCAACAGTCACTGTATGCTTTGTAACGGCTTATTGGGTTACTAAATGGCTAAAAAATCCTGTAAAAGTTGCAACTTTAATTGGTGTGGGTACTTGTATTTGTGGTGGAAGTGCCATTGCCGCAGCCGCACCGGTCATAAATGCAGAGGATGACGAGGTAGCAACCGCTATATCCACCATTTTCTTCTATAACATTATGGCAGCACTCATTTTTCCGGTTATTGGCCGATTGACAAATATGACGGATATTGGTTTTGGAATTTGGGCGGGTACCGCTATCAATGATACTTCTTCCGTTGTAGCTGCGGCATATTGTTTTAGTGACGCGGCCGGAAGCTTGGCTACGATTGTCAAATTAACACGTACTTTGTTAATTATACCTGTGACTTTTATGCTTGCTGTTTATACAGCAAAAAATCAAAAAAATTCTCAGAGCAATTTCTCGATTGTAAAGGTCTTCCCTTGGTTTGTCATTGGTTTCATCATCGCTTGCCTCATCAACACTGCCGAAATATTACCTGTTGATATGACTGGCTTCCTAGGAAAAAGTGGCAAATTCATGATTGTCATGGCAATGTCAGCCATTGGTCTCAATACCAATGTAAATGCATTAATCCACAACGGAAAGAAGCCGCTTGCCTTGGGTGCAATTTGTTGGTTTATGATAGCGGTCACCTCTATCATTGTGCAGCGAATGATTGGCTTAATGTAGGCCCATTTTCATAAAAATATATATTTAGCTGGATTTTTTTGGTATAATAGTATATACTACATAAGTTAGTTTCTCTCTACTTACAAATGAGGAACAACGGAGGTTATCATGTCAGCTAATAATGTTGAAGGTATGAAAAAAATTATTGCAGAAAAGAAAAAGATGAGTGCACAGCAAAATCATAATAGTAAAAAACCTAGTCCCAAAATGGCGAACCAGGTAAAAGCGTTTAAAAAAAATAAAACTGGTGGATTATTTGACAAATAGATAGACTTTAAAGCTTAATCTTTCAAGAACGCATTTAATGCGTTCTTTATTTTGCAATCATAATATATGTTAAAGGAGAACTACAATTGTTATTTAGAGAATTAAATATTATCGAGCCTATTCTGGAGGCTTTAAAAACAGAAGGATACACAGAACCTACCCCTATACAGACAAAAGCCATCCCTCCTCTTTTCGAAGGAAGAGATTTGCTTGGCTGTGCCCAAACAGGAACCGGAAAGACCGCAGCTTTTGCTATCCCTATATTACAGGGATTGGCACAAGAATACAGAAATGCCAAAGGCAAAAGACAAATTAAGGCTCTTATCCTTGCTCCGACGAGAGAGTTGGCCATACAGATTGAAGATAGCTTTAAAGCCTACGGCAAATATTTGAACCTAAAAACGCTAGTGGTATATGGAGGTGTTTCACAACATCCGCAAACCCGATCACTATCTAGCGGTATTGATATACTGGTGGCTACCCCAGGTCGTTTGCTTGACTTGGTCAATCAAAAATATATTCGATTGAATCAAGTAAAGTATTTTGTTCTTGATGAAGCAGATATGATGCTTGACATGGGCATGTTGCCTGATGTCAAAAGGATTATCAAGCTGATACCGGAAATCAGGCAAACTCTGTTTTTCTCAGCTACCATGCCTGATGAAATTGTGAAGCTTTCCGGTTCAATCCTAAATCGTCCTGTAACTGTTTCAATCACTCCTGTTTCATCTACCGTTGATGTCATTGAGCAATCCGTTTATCAAGTTGACAAAGTAAATAAGATTAATCTTTTGGTTCATCTTCTTAAAAACAAGTCTATTGTATCGGCCTTAGTATTTTCCAGAACGAAGCATGGCGCAGACAAGATTGTAAAAGCCCTTGACAGAGCAGGTCTTCAGGCACAGGCTATCCACGGTAACAAATCGCAAAACGCTAGGCAGCTCGCTCTTAAAAACTTCAAGGAGAGAAAAACCAGAATTTTGGTCGCTACGGATATCGCCGCTCGAGGCATTGATATAGAAGAGCTCTCACACGTCTTTAACTTTGATTTACCTGAAGTCCCTGAAACGTATGTCCACCGAATCGGAAGAACCGGACGTGCGGGCTTAGGGGGTATTGCTATTGCATTTTGTGATCAAGAAGAAAAGCTATTGCTTCAAGACATACAAAAGCTGACTTCAAAGGCCATCACAGTTGTGGGTGATCATCCTTTCCCTTGGAATGAAAAGCTTCAGTTGACTACGTCAAAATCTGTCGCAGCCGGTGGTAGAAACAAAAAAACCAGTTACACAAAAAGCAGTAGCACGAAAAAGAAAAACGTCTTCAAATCTTACGTAAAATGATGGACTTGATTGACATTATATCAAATAACGTTTATGACATTATATAAATTTAGTGCTATTAAGAATAACAGAAGGTATAAAAAATACCCTTCTGTTTGTTTTTCATTGATTTTTTTGGACATACGTGTGCCTGCAATTGATCCACTAATGCCTCCAATACACATAAATGCAAAAATCATAGGATCATAAAGAGGAATTTCACCGGATAAATAGGTCGTGCTTAAGCTTGTAAATTGCGAAAACAAAATGATAAACAATGAATTTCTAACGGTTTCTTTAGGTGTCATTGAAAAAAAATAGTAAAGTATCGCAATATTTACCGGTCCCCCTCCAATGCCAAGGAATGAGGATATAAAGCCAAGCACGACTCCAATCGTTATACAAGTAGAAACATGATTGGTGCGACAGGTACTAATTCTTTTTTTATTCAGTATATAAGTCAGCACTAACACGTTAATAACGAGTAGCATAATGGACTGTATCAGTTCCAAATCACTTGAAAATAGACAAAAGCTTGATTTCCCTACAATCCCTCCTAGACTAGCTCCTAAAGCTAATTGAACGCTGACTTTATAATTGATAGGCTCATGATCTTGCATATTACGTATAAATGCAGAAATAGCCATTGCAAATACAGTGCTTCCAGATAAAAAATTAATCATGGGTAAACTCATCGTTCCCAACGCGTCCAAAACAGGTTTAATAATCACACCGCCGCCAATGCCACTAATCGAACCTATTGTAGACGCAATAAGTGCTACAGAAAAATATATGATAAACATTTATTGCTGTATTTCCCTCTTAAATCACTCCGTAAAATCGTAATTGACGGCATTAATAATTGAGTGAATGATAATGTGTGTTTCATCTTCAAGCTTAATTTCCTCACTTTATACTAAATAAAACAGTCTAATCTCATCCATGATTATTTTGTGAAAATAGGCGAACTCCAAGCCATATTACCATCCTCTTGGAGCACACGAACCCAGTAGGCATT
>JAFGVC010000093.1 GCA_016938195.1 Tissierellales bacterium
GGAAATCCTTAAGTCTTCGAGCTCATTTGATAATGTCCGAATGAGCTGAGTATTATCATTTAATACCATAATAACTAAGACTTTGTCGATAAACTCAACCTCCGTTAATTGGAGGTTTTTTTCATGCATTCCGAACAAATGCCCCGCATGAACATTTGAAGCTCGTCAATTTGAAACCCATCTAGCTCCTTAAAATTCATGGATGCTACATCAAGCTCAACATCATACACGCGCCCACACTCTTGACACTTGAAATGTGCGTGGTTTTGTATGTCAACATCGTATCTGACCTCATTGCCTTCTACATGAATCGGAATAGCTATTCCTTTTTCAACAAAAAGATGCAATGTGTTGTAAACCGTTGTTTTCGATAAAGTCACCAAGTCATTTCCGATATCAAGATAAATTTCATCTACGGTCGGGTGTGATTTATTTTCTGATAAATACTGGTATATTTTTACTCTCTGCAACGAAGGCTTAATGCCTTTAAGCTCTAGATGTGCTTTTATATCTTCAATAGATTTTGGATACACGTTATCACCTTATTTCATTTCAATTTTGTATTTGTTTTATATTTTATATCATAACCGATAAAATGTATATAATAAATTTTCCGAAGATATTTTTTAGTATTAAATCCTTACAGCTTTTTCGCTATCTTATTTGACCACTGCCATAGATAATATATTTAGTTGAAGTCAATTCCTCCAACCCCATCGGTCCCCTGGCATGTAACTTTTGTGTGCTAATGCCGATTTCTGCACCAAATCCAAATTCCTCACCGTCAGTAAAACGAGTGGACGCATTTACATAAACGGCGGCAGCGTCAACCTCATCTAAAAATCGTTGTGCATTTGAATAGCTTTCGGTCACAATCGCTTCTGAATGTCCAGTTCCATACTTCTGAATATGACCAATGGCTTCCTCAAGATGATCCACAATTTTGATGCCTATCACCAAATCCAAATATTCTGTATGCCAATCTTCTTCTGTAGCCATTATAATATCCGCACATATAGTCTTTGCTTTTTCATCTCCCCTCATCTCAACATTTTTAGAAATGAAAAGCTTATGAATTTCAGGCAAGAATATCTCGGCTATTTCTTTATGAATTAGCAATTTTTCACATGCATTGCAAACGCCTGTTCTTTGTGTCTTTGCATTGTCAACTATTCTCACAGCCATCTCAATATTAGCATTCGCGTCAATAAAAATATGACAGTTTCCAATTCCCGTTTCTATCACAGGCACTGTGCTGTTTTTTACCACTGCTTCAATCAGTCCTGCGCCTCCTCTTGGAATAAGCACATCGAGATATTCATTAAGCTGCATCATCTCATAGGCTGATTCTCTTGATGTATTTTCTACAATTTGTATGATGTCAGGAGAAAGCTCCATCTCTTCCAAGGCATTCCGTACAATACTCACCAATGCCAGATTAGAATGAATCGCTTCCTTCCCACCTCTTAACAAAACCGCATTGCCTGATTTAAAACATAATCCAAAAGCATCTATCGTCACATTGGGCCTAGACTCAAAAATAATGCCAACGACACCAATCGGAACCCTCTTCTTTCCTATTTTGAGACCATTCGGTCGATTCTCCATATGTAAAACTTCACCCACCGGATCCCTAAGCTTAGCAATTTGCCTTAGGCCTGAAGCCATGGCCTGAATTCTATCTTCAGTCAGAAGCAAACGGTCAATCAAAGAATCCTTGATGCCGGCCTTTCTCGCATTGTGAAGGTCTATCTCATTGGCCTCAAGGATGTAGGGAATATTCTTATCTAGATGTTCAGCCGCCCTCATTAAAAGTTCGTTTTTTGCGACGGTTGAAAGCTTCGAAATAGCAAGACTAGCTTTTTTACTGTTTTCTCCCTTTATCGTTAATTCTGACATTCACAACTCCTTTCTTTAGTACTGAAAAAAGTACCTACCTCTTTTCCCTCTAAAATATCATATACAATATTCACATTTTCACCACTGGCTATAATGGTATGGATTCCTTCCTTCATCAAGTATTCAGCTGACCTGATTTTTGTGAACATGCCGCCTGTGCCTACCTTGCTATTAGATGCTCCTGCAATTCTATAAATTTTTTCGTCAATTGAATCAACAAAACAGATCAACTGCGCATTAGGATTAATTGCAGGAGAAGCATCGTATAATCCATCAATATCCGAGAGCATGATTAAGAGATCCGCTTTAACAAGAATAGCCACCATTGAAGATAAGGTATCATTATCCCCAATCTTGCTGCCTTCTATTTCATCCGTTGCGACAGAATCATTTTCATTAGCAATCGGAATCACTCCCATTTCCAGAAGTGCGTGGAAGGTGTTTTCGGTGTTTTTTCTTTTTATTTGGTCTGTGATGACATCCTTTGTCAACAGAAGCTGTGCTATCGTTTGATTATACTCACTAAAAAATTTTTCATAGAACTGCATCAGCAAAGCCTGACCAACAGCTGCAGTTGCTTGTTTTTCTCTCAACTCTTCAGGTTTTTTCTTTAATCCAAGCTTATTCATGCCTGCGCCTATAGCTCCTGAAGATACAAGGACAACTTCTTTTCCGCTGTTTCTTAAATCAGTCAGAATCTTAGCGAGCTGTTCCATTTTTCTTAGATTGATATTGCCGTTTTCATACGTGATTGATGTTGTCCCAATTTTAATAACAATTCTTTTTGCATATTTGAGTTCTTCCCGCATTGCACTTAAGTCCTTTCTTGAAATAATATAAGCTATATTACAATATTTTCGGACTTTTTACAATGAAAATTCTTGCTTGTCACATCAAAGATATTATCGACTATAATTTTGCGGACTAGGCGATTTAACCACGAAAAATTCAAGCACTTCACTGTCCTCATTGTAGACATTCATTTTAATATTATAAGGAATGCTGATAATCTCTCCTCTAACATATTTATTGGCTGTCTCATCATTAAGCCTAATAGTCAATATCCCTCGCACGATAAGCATATATACATTTGAATTTGAAAAATGCTCCGGAAGTGCATCGTTCTTCGACAAAATCATATGGTTTATATCCGCATTGCCATCGCTGATAATTCTTTCTATTGTTTTTTCTTCTCCTAAGGTATATTCGAATTTTTTCTCAATCATTTTAATCCTCCACAATTCTTTTTTTAATTTAACATTTCTATTGCTTTCTTAAAATGATTATATTACAATTAAAACAATACGTATGTAACATATGTTACTAAAGGAGTGGCCTCATGTATGAAAAATGGATACCCGTCTTAACCAAAACCAATCTA
>JAFGVC010000094.1 GCA_016938195.1 Tissierellales bacterium
ACGAAGCATTAATGAGTTATAATAAATTAAGAGCGCAGAAGACTTAAGATAAGATTTATCAACTGTTTGACCCCTGCAAGGGGGAGTTGTTGGGAAATCCTTAAGTCTTCGAGCTCATTTGATAATGTCCGAATGAGCTGAGTATTTTCATTTAATACCAAATGGCTATAGCTTTGTACAAAAAAAAGCGAAAAATTTTCGCTTTAATTCACGTAGTAATCCTCTTCCAGAAAATCAAACAAACCAAATTCCATTCGGAGAATTTTAAGCTTTAATTCGTATTCATCGATATCAATCTGATCGTTTTCCAATAAAGAGTCCAATACTCTTTTGCTACCATCATATAGAAAAAGCTCCTTGCTGGGCCACATAATATTTTGAACCGGATCTGTTTCCTCTGCTTTTTCGACAATAATTCTTAACTCATCTTTAGGAGCTACAACGATAGTGCCTAATAAATATAATTTTTTAACATTTATAGGCAAATCATTAAATCTCAAACGCATTTTCTTTAGGAAACGCAGATATTCCGGTTTGATTTCCATCATCACCTCGTCTGTCAGCCCTAATAATTCTGCATCGCTATTATATTCTACAAAAATATTGTAATTTCCCACAGCATCATGATTTTTCAATTTATCATAAATTCTTTCGATTGCGTCATAATCTGTGAAGTCATTGAATTTTACGGAAAATTTCATATTTCCTCCTTGTTTTTCAACCCTTCTATGAAATCTAAATACTTAATGATGTTTTTTTCATAACCGACATTCTTAGGATTATAAAACTTTTTTGCTTCAAAATCAAGAGGAAAATAATTTTGTTTAATAAATCCATACTGATAATCATGTGGATATTGATAACCCGAACCGCGTTCTAATTTTTTTGATGACTTATAACTACTGTCTTTCAACAGATTTGGGACTTCGGCATTATGATTCTTAAGATATTCAATAGCTTGATTGATACCTAAATACGCTGCATTGCTTTTAGGCGCACAAGCGAGATATACCGTTGCTTGTGCCAAAGGAATTCTTCCTTCTGGCATACCTATAAACTTTACCGCATTGAAACAATTCACAGCTACATTTAAAGCGTTAGGATCTGCATTCCCAATATCTTCAGAAGCTGAAATCAATAGTCTTCTAGCAATAAACACGGGGTCTTCTCCTGAAACTATCATTTTGGCTAACCACAAAAGCGCCGCATCAGGGTCTGAACCTCGAATACTTTTTATAAAGGCTGAGGCTGTATCATAATGATGATCACTATTTTTATCGTAGTAAGAGGCTTTGTTTTGAACACTTTCTTTCGCATCTTCTACGGTAATAACTAATTCTCCGGTTTCCAGCTTTGGCGTCGTCAAAATTGCTAATTCAAGTGCATTGATTGCTTTTCTTGCATCTCCTCCACTGAAAGCTGCAATCAGATTCAAGGCATCAGGCTCAACTCTGAGAGATAATTGATTATCTAAATGCTTGAGCTGTTTAACGGCCATCTGTAAAATATCAATCAGATGGTGATGCTCTAAAAGCTTAAGCTCAAAAATCATCGATCTTGATAATAACGCATTATTAACTTCAAAAAAAGGATTTTCAGTGGTCGCACCAATCAGTATGATAGTACCGTTTTCAACATAAGGCAGCAAAGCATCCTGCTGTGTCTTGTTGAATCGGTGAATCTCATCGATAAAGACGATGGTTTGTCTGCCATTCATAGCAATATGTTGAATGGCGTCCTGTACTTTTTCTTTAATATCCTTAATCCCTGAGGTAACGGCATTTATGGTTTCGAACCTTTTTTGCGTCACCTCGGCAATTATTTTAGCTAAAGTAGTCTTTCCGGTACCTGGCGGGCCATATAAGATTAAGGAGCTTATTTTGTCCGCTAAAATAGCTCTCTTTAGCATTTTACCTTCTCCGAGAATGTGCTCTTGTCCGATAAATTCAGAAAGGCTTTTGGGGCGCAACCGCTCTGCTAAAGGGCTGTTTGTCTTAATGAAATCATTATAATTCATCGTGAAAAAGTCCACTTCAATACCTTCCTAAAATTGACTTTTCTCCATTAAAGCAGCCACGCGTTTTTTAAGAGAAGCGGTGTCTTCCGTCTGCATAAGAGCATTATTTAAGATATCTGCTACTTCAGACATGTCTTCTTCGACTAATCCTATTGTTGTAATAGCCGGTGTTCCTATTCTAATACCACTGGTCACAAAAGGACTCTGAGGATCATTGGGTATCGTATTTTTATTTACGGTAATATTAATTAGGTCAAGTGTTTTTTCAGCCTCTTTGCCTGTCACATTTTTATTTCGGAGATCAAGCAGCATCAGATGATTATCTGTCCCACCGGATACAATTCTAAATCCTCTATGTGTCAATTGAAGCGCTAACTCTTGAGCATTTTTTATGACTTGATGCTGATAGTTATTAAAGCTATCCTCCAACGCTTCCTTGAAGCATACGGCTTTTGCAGCGATAATATGCATCAGCGGACCACCTTGTATACCGGGAAAAATAGCTTTATCAATCTGTTTAGCATATTTTTCTTTGCATAGTATTGCGCCGCCTCTAGGACCTCTTAAGGTTTTGTGCGTAGTTGTCGTTACAAAGTCAGCGTGCTCGGTAGGATTCGGATGAAGTCCTGCAGCGATCAAGCCCGCAATATGAGCCATATCAACCATTAAAAAGGCGCCACATTCGTCTGCGATTTCTCTAAACTTAGAAAAATCAATTGTTCTCGAGTAAGCACTAGCTCCTGCAACAATCATTTTAGGTTTTTCTTTTAAAGCGATTTTTCTGACTTCTTCATAGTCTAGCACTTCTGTTTCAGGATTAACCCCGTAAGGCGCTATTTCAAAATACTTACCGGATATATTCACCGGGCTTCCGTGGGTTAAGTGTCCTCCTTCGGTAAGCTTCATACCTAGAATTTTATCTCCCGGATTGAGCATTGCAAAATAAACACCCATATTAGCATTTGAACCCGAATGAGGTTGCACATTGGCATGCTCGGCATTGAAAAGCTGTTTTAAACGATTAATGGCTAAAATTTCAACCTCATCTACAAACTCACACCCACCATAATATCTCTTATTGGGATATCCCTCTGCATATTTATTGGTTAATGGACTTCCCATAGCTTCTAAAACCGCTTTGGAAACCACATTTTCAGAAGCAATCAATTCTAGATTTCTATGCTGTCTGCCTATTTCCCTTTGTATCGATTCATAAACTTCAATATCAACTTTTTCTAATTCTTTAAACATAATGACTCCTTTTATTCCTTTATTTATTTGGTGTATTTTAGAATAATATCAATAAGCTCGTCTAATGCATCATCTGACTGGTCCAAAAGATTCTGCTTTTGGACTATACATTTTTTTGCGTAATTTTCAAGTATAATGCCGCCAACTTTGTTAAGAGCTGATCTCGCCGCGGATATCTGCATTAAAATATCGCCACAGAATTCCTCTTCTTCAATCATTCTTTCAATACCCTTGACCTGTCCTTCAATGCGTTTTACCCTGTTCAATAGCGTTTTTTTGTATTCCGTTTTATTCACCTTATTCACCTCTGAAAGGGATTATTTCTTTAATAATGGTCCCTTGCTTGAAAAAATTGGTGTCAATAATTCTGAGTAAATAGAAAGAACCAACTAGTGATAAAAGCCCGGCTATCGATGACACGATTTCTTTATCTCCAAAGTCAATATAATTATACGATAAAACAGCTGTAATTACCATCACGAACAGTGGAATGCCATAGGCTATCATTGAATAGAATAGAACATTATTTTCTTCAATGTCAATAATCAGGAGCTCCCCTATTGAATAGTTTTTATTTTCAATTTTAACAATGTGTCCGTTTGTCGTACATTCGTTGCCACATGATGCGCAATTGTCCCCACAGGCAGTAGCTCTTGCAATTTTTATAGAGGCCATATTATTTGAGATGTTAACAACCTGAGCCACTTTTTTCATATTATCTCTCCTCAACAATTTTATTAATGACGTATGCCGCTAGCAATAAACCGGCAGAAGCCGGAACAAACGCATTACTTCCTATTTTCCGGCAGTTGATATTTTGAATCGGAAGCTCTTTTGAAAAAACAACGGTATGCTTTAGTATTCCCTCTTGTTTAAGAATACGTCTCAGTTTACGTGCCAAGGGACAATTGAAGGTTTTAGAAATATCAACCACGATAAATGACTGCGGGTCTTTTCTGTTCCCCGTACCCATACAACTGATAATATTGATTCCCTGGCTTTTACAATATTTGATTAGCGCAACTTTAGCCGGCAAATCGTCTATGGCATCAATGACAAAGTCAATTTTTTCTTCATGAAAGAAAGAATCGACATTGTCAGGAGTGATTTTTATAGTTCTTGTGATAAAAGCGGCTTCAGGGTTTATAGAACGATAAATCTCTGCTAGACACTCTGTTTTAGGCAAATTTAATACATGGATCGATGAATGCAATTGCCTGTTTAGATTACTTAAATCATAAGCATCCTGATCAACCAGAATAAGCCTACCAATGGCACTTCTAACTATTGCTTCAGCAGCATAACTTCCTACTCCGCCAAGCCCTGCAATCAAGACAGTTGTTTCTTTTAATTTTTGAGTGGATTCCGTTCCATAAAGAATCTCAGTTCTTTGCCAAGGATTCATCATTTTTCCTTATAAGTCTAATTTAATGCCTAATTCCTTGAGTTGTTTTTCATCAACCTGCGTTGGGGCTCCAGATAAGAGACAAGAAGCGCTTTGTGTTTTTGGAAATGCAATAACATCTCTAATATTATCACTGCCGGTTAGAATCATCATAAATCGATCTAATCCGTAGGCTATGCCACCATGTGGAGGAACACCGTACTTAAATGCATTGAGTAAAAACCCAAACTTTAACTCTGCTTCTACTTCGGTGAAGCCTAATGCCTTGAACATACGTTGTTGCATGGCTCTGTCTGTAATTCGGATGCTCCCTCCACCTATTTCATCGCCATTTATGACAATGTCATAAGCCTTAGCTCTAATTTGCTCAGGGTCGCTCTCCAACTTATCAACATCCTCGTCAATTGGCGCCGTAAAGGGATGATGCTTTGCCATATATCTATTCTCCTCTTCATCGTATTCAAAAAGAGGAAAATCTGTAATCCATACCATTTCATATTTTGTCGGGTCAATCATGTCTAAATCTTCAGCAAGTTGTTTCCTTAAGGCACCTAAAGCATTGTTAACTACGTTAATTTTGTCGGCTACAACAAATAAAATATCATTTTCAACCATTTCCAAGTCGTTTTTTAAGGCTTCTAATTCTGAAGCACTTAAAAATTTTGCGACAGGTGAGACAAATTCACCCTTTTCAATTTTCATCCAAGACAAGCCCTTTGCATCATAAGTTTTGATATGCTTTTCTAGCTTAGATAGACCTTTTTTTGAAAATTCAGTGGCTTTGTTTTTCACAAGAATACCTTTAACGCTTTTTCCTGTTTGTGTATTCTCTTTAAATGCGTTAAATTCAGAATTAATGAAAAATGGGCTCAAATCAATAAATTCTAAACCATATCTTAAATCCGGCTTGTCAGAGCCATAACGATTCATTGCTTCATCGTAAGGCATTCTTTTTATTGGCAAGGGTATTTCAATTCCTTTGATTTCTTTGAAAATTTTGAAAATAAGTTTTTCATTGATGCGAATAATATCTTCAACATCCACGAAAGACATTTCAATATCTAACTGTGTAAATTCAGGCTGTCTGTTTGCCCTTAAATCTTCATCTCTAAAGCATTTAACAATTTGGTAATATCGATCGTAGCCGGATACCATCAGGAGCTGCTTAAAAATTTGTGGTGATTGTGGTAATGCATAAAAGCTACCCTTATTCACACGACTGGGTACTAAATAATCTCTAGCACCTTCAGGTGTAGGTTTATTTAGGACAGGAGTCTCCACTTCAAGAAAATCATTTTCATACATGAAATCACGAATGACTTTAGATGTTTTCGCTCTTAAGATTAAATTCTTTTGCATGAAAGGCTTTCTTAAATCTAAAAATCTGTTTTTAAGACGCATTGTCTCAGACACGTCATCGCCATCCTTTACATAAATAGGAGGCGTTTCCGAATGACTCAGTATTTTGATATCTCTACCATATATTTCAATTGCACCCGTTGGAATAGAGTGGTTTTTAGATTCTCTCTCTCTAACAACACCACTGATTGCAATAACATACTCACTTTTTGTGTCAGAAGCCTTCAAAAAAATCTCGCGATCCGCTTCTTCATCAAAGATAACCTGAACAATACCCGCGATATCTCTTAAATCAATAAAGACTAGGCTTCCGAGATTTCTTTTCTTTTGAACCCATCCCATAACGGTTACATTTTCACCGATATTGGATTCATTTAAACAGCCGCATTTATGCGTTCTTCGCAAATTTCCAAGTTTTTCCATATAGTTCTCCCTTCGTAGTTGATGCAAAAAAATAAAAACGCCCCTTACACATAGGGACGAGTATAACCCGCGGTGCCACCCTAATTGGGCAAATTAAATATGATACTACTCTTCCTTAATGATTTTAGATAAAATTATCATATTAAAGTTAATCTGTCAATATTCGGCTTAACATTTTTTTGATTTGTTCTGTATTTGAACTCAATTTGGAGGCATAGGTCTTTAAGTCTTTATTGTTGCCTATTCTAACAATATTATTTCCATCTACTATTTTAGATGTCGCCCCAGCTCCCATAGCTATAACCGTCTGAATTTCTTCAATGATATTAATATTATACTGACTTTCATACCCGGAAAAAGCATATCCGCAATTATCACTATTGTTGGTAATATTTTTCTGTCTATAAAGATAGTAAATATGCATGCCTATTGTTTGTAGATGTTTTTTATAAAGAGTCTCCATAATTTCGGTATTTATCGAATTTGTCGTGTTTACATAATTTTTTTTATGAAAATCAGACCCTCGCTTGATGGAAAGACTGTGTACTGTCACATTTTCAGGTTTAAATCGGTCAACACATGCCATGTTCAATTCTGCGTCTTTTAACGTTTCACCTGGTAGACCATTGATGAAATCCATGTTAATGGATCTAAAACCGATCTTTCTGGCTAATTCAAATGCTTTATAGAAATCAGCAGGGGTATGATTGCGTCCGACACGTTTTAAAGTATCGCTATTCATCGTTTGTGGATTAATGCTGATACGATTGACGCCATAGTCTTTTAACAACAATAGCTTTTCTTCACTGATCGTATCCGGTCGCCCTGCTTCAAAAGAAAATTCTCGTGAAATGTTTGAAGAAAAAAGATTTTGCGTGTATGATAGAAAACGATTCAGCTGTTTCGGATTGAGCAGACTGGGTGTTCCCCCACCTATATAAATCGTTTTAACCTTCAAAGCTAGTTCTCTTATTATACTGCTGATATTTTTCATTTCTTCTGTTAATATATCAAGGTACTGATCTAATGCTTCGTCATTTTTATAGAGATAGGAGCCGAAAGAACAATAACTACAGATGGATGGACAAAATGGAATGCCAATATATAAATTGACGTATCGTGGATTCTTCTCAATCAT
>JAFGVC010000095.1 GCA_016938195.1 Tissierellales bacterium
TGATCGTTAAAGGACTCGTTAAGAGTCCTTTTTTTATTATCACAAATAAAGCATATGGAGGAATAAAATGATTGTTGTATTTAAAAAAGATGCTACTTTAACAGAAATTGAAGCACTTAAAGCTACGCTGGTAGAAAAGGGTTTTCATATCCATGAATCTCAAGGTGAAAACCATTATTTAATCGGTCTTGTCGGAGATACTTCTGTCATCGACCCCGGAAATCTCAGGGCTCATCGCTTTGTCGAAAAGGTTGTTTACGTTCAAGAGCCTTACAAAAAAGCGAACCGACGATTTAATCCGGATGATTTAGTCATTGATGTTATGGGACACAAGATAGGGGGAGGATACTTTTCAGTTATTGCAGGTCCTTGCTCCGTAGAAGGCGAAAATCAAGTCACCGAAATTGCAAAAAGTGTCAAAGCCTCAGGCGCAGGATTCCTAAGAGGAGGTGCTTTCAAGCCCAGAACCTCTCCTTACAGCTTTCAAGGCATGGGCTCGGAAGGATTAGAATTGCTCTTGAAGGCGAAGCAGGTTTCGGGACTTCCCATTGTAACAGAAATCATGTCCATCGGACAACTCGAAAAATATCATGATATCATCGATGTCGTTCAGATTGGCGCTAGAAATATGCAGAACTTCGACCTTCTCAAAGAAGCGGGTAAAATAAGAAAGCCTGTGTTGCTTAAAAGAGGTATGTCCGCAACTATTCAAGAGCTTTTAATGTCAGCCGAATACATACTCGCCGGAGGAAATGAACAAGTGATTCTTTGTGAAAGGGGCATTCGTAGTTTTGAGAAGGAAACAAGAAATCTCCTTGATTTAAGTGCAATCCCGGTTCTTAAAAGCAAAACACACCTCCCTGTCATTGTAGACCCCAGTCACTCCACCGGTTTGTGGACATTAGTAGAACCCATGTCGAAAGCTGCCGTTGCAGCAGGAGCTGATGGGCTCATGATAGAAGTGCATAATGATCCGGATAATGCGCTTTGTGATGGCGATCAATCCGTCAAGCCTGAAAAGTTTGAAGCCATTATGAGAATTATCGAACAATATGTCAAGATGGAGAACAAAATACTGAACTAAGGAGCCCTAATGGAAACCATTGATTTTAGAAATATGACCATCACAATTGTTGGCTTAGGGATGGAAGGCGGTTCTTATGCCATTGCCGCTAAAAACTATTTGAAGCCCAAGAAGTTATTTGCCATCGATATTAATGAAGATGTCCTCATTGCTGCAGAAAAGCTTAAAGTCATTGACCAGGGATTTGTCAATCCCGTTGTTCCGCTTCAAGCTTCAGACCTTGTTATTTTATGCGTTTACCCTAGTGATGTTATCCGATTTGTCAGAGATAATATGACTTATTTTAAATCTGGTGCCGTCCTCACAGATGCTGCCGGTGTAAAAAGAAAGATCGTTGATGATCTTTCTAATATTATTCGTGAAGATATTGATTTTGTTCCCGGGCATCCAATGGCTGGAAATGAGTTTAAAGGTTTTCTATATGCTGATAAAAAAATATTCGAAGGCAACAGTTATCTCATTACACCTACATCTAAAAACAAGCAACAAAGCTTATCTCTCATTGAGAGTATGGCACTCAAATTTGGTTGCTCCAAGATATATATAACGGACCCTGACACGCATGATACAAAAATTGCGTATGCAAGCCAATTAATGCATTTGATAGCCTCATCCATAGTAAACTGTGATTCCTATACCGACGATATGAAAAACTTTGTGGGAGGGTCATTCAGAAGCGCCACACGTGTCGCCAATATTAACCCTGATCTATGGACAGATGCCTTCTTTGAAAATAAAGACAAGCTTTTAGAGCAAATAGATTATTTCATGTCTAATATAACGCTTGTTAAATCGGCTTTGATTCATCATGATAAGAAAGTCCTTCATACCTTCTTTGAAAAAAGCTATCATAAGTCAAACAGTCATGACGACCTTTAAAAAATAGATGTTGACATACCCCCATGGGGTATGTTATTCTTTACAAAAGGATGTGATAAATTGTCTGGAGCATCATATATCATTGCATTTTGGGGAGGTATTCTATCTTTTTTTTCACCTTGTATCGTCCCAATGATTCCGGCTTATATTTCTTTTATATCAGGCGCAGATGCCATCGACTCTAAGAAATCATGGTTGAAACCTTTCTACCGTACCATAGGCTTTGTCTTAGGCTTTAGTCTTGTATTTATTCTTTTAGGCGCATCGGCTACGACAATAGGGCGGTTCCTTTCAATAAATATTATCTTGTTTAGAAAAGTAAGTGGTGTCATTGTATTCCTATTTGGGCTTTATATGCTCAATATCATTAAGATTAGTTTTTTATCCAGAGAGAAAAGAATGAAATCTCCAAAATCCGTAAACAGTGTTTTTGGTTCAATCCTGATGGGTATTGCATTCGGTGCCGGATGGACACCCTGTATCGGAGCCGTATTAGCCTCCATACTTGTACTAGCGGGAGCTCAAGAAACAGTTGGGCAAGGTATTATATTACTAAGCTTTTACTCCCTTGGCTTGTCACTCCCCTTCTTGGTCGCATCGTTGTTGATTGGAAAATTTTCTTTACATATTGAAAAAATAGAAAAATTCTCAAGTATTTTAAACAAAGCAGGGGGAATAATGCTCATGATTCTTGGATGGCTTATTTATACCAATAATCTTGTATATCTCACTGCAATGTTATCCTAGGTGGTGAAATAATATGATAAAAAAATATGGTTTAATACTAATTTTTCTGGCGACTCTATTAATTCTTTCATCTTGTAGCGTCGCAAAAGCTGAGTTGCCTGAGTCCTCGCCAGAAACCACAGGTCAAAGCCAAGCCATATTAGCTCCTGATTTTTCATTGGAGGATTTAGACGGTCATGTGGTGACACTCTCCGACTTGATTGGAAAACCTGTCATCATCAACTTTTGGACAACCTGGTGTCCCTATTGCGTTGACGAGATGCCCGACCTTCAAAGACTATATGAAAAGTATGAGCAAGATGGTCTGATGGTACTGGCTATCAATGTACAGGAATCTAATGATAAAATATCAAAATTCCTCGAAGAAGAAAATATCAAATTGCCCATTCTTTTGGATAAAAATGGCTCTGTTGCAGCCGTATATGGGGCAAATTCAATTCCTCTTACACTAGCTATTAACGATAAGGGTGAAGTAGTCACCGGATCTAGGGGGAAATTGAGCTATGAACAAATGGAAGCAATGGTTGATGCTTTATTAAATAATCAACCCTAATATAAATATAAGATTTAGAAGGAGACTATAAAATGAAATTAAATGTATCTCAGGAAGCCATAGATGCACTAAAAGACGTCCTGAAAGAAAAGAAAGCCGAAGAAAAAGCAATCCGAATAACAGTAGCTGGCTACAGCTGAGGCGGGCCTCATATGGGGCTTGTTCTGGATGAACAAAATGATTCTGATAAAGTATTTAATAAAAACGGCCTGAATTTCCTAGTAGGTGATGATCTAGAGCACTTTGAAGGTTTTAGCGTCGATTATTCAAACTCATTCCTTAGAAAAGGATTTTCTGTGAACATCCTAGGTTATGCAGGCGGAATGTGCTAAAAAAAGTAGGAGAACACTGCGTTATACAGTGTTCTCCATTTTTTATTCTAATTTTTTTAGCGCTTCATCTAATCGATCCATCCCGATTCGAATGTTTTCCATAGAGTTGGAGTAAGAAATCCTGATGCTCTCAGGTGCTTCAAAAGCCGCTCCAGTAACCACGGCAATTTTATATTCTTCTAGCAAATAATTGGTCATATCGCTTGCATCATTGATGGTGTAGTGTTTATAGCTCTTTCCAAAGTAGCTGGAAATATTTGGAAGTACATAGAAAGCTCCTTTCGGCGCTTTACATTGAATATGATTCATCGCATTTAGTCTTTCCACAATATACATTCTTCTTTTATCAAATTCTTTTCTCATTTCTTCTACCGATGTCTCGGAATTTGCCAACGCTTCAATAGATGCATATTGAGCCGGTGCATTTGGACTCGTGGTTGTATTGCCTTGATAATCAGACATGGCCTTGATAATGTCTCGAGGTCCTGTCGCGTAACCAATCCGCCATCCTGTCATCGCATATGATTTTGACACGCCGTTAATCGTGATTGTCCTGTTTTTTATTTCAGGCGAAAGTGCGGCGACGCAACAGTTTGTTTCACCTTCATATACTAATTTTTCATAGATTTCATCAGAAATAATATAGAAGTCTTTTTCAACGGCCAAATTTCCGAGTTGTTTTAAGGATTCTTTTGTGTATACAGCGCCGGTAGGATTGTTAGGTGAATTGATTAAAATCGCCTTTGTTTTTTTTGAAACGTGTGCTTTGATTTTATCAATATCTAATGCATAAGCGTCCTTTTCATCCAAGGCTACTAGAATTGGGGTCCCTTCTGCGAGCTTAATCATTTCTACATAGCTTACCCAGCATGGTGTAGGAACAATCACTTCATCGCCGGGGTTTACAATCGCCATCAAGGCATTTGTAAGAGACTGCTTGGCACCGCCTGATATGATAACTTCTGCAGGCGTATAATCTAATCCGTACTCTTTCTTAAATTTTGTGCACACCTCTTGTCTTAACGCCAACATTCCGGGTGCAGGGGTATACTTTGTATAGCCAAGATGATAGGCCTCTTCTGCTTTTTTGATAATATTTTCCGGTGTGTTAAAATCAGGTTCTCCCACATTAAATCCGATAATATCGACTCCCTTGCTTTTTAAGTCAGCTATCTTGCCCGACTGGACCAGAGTTGCTGATGGGGTCATGTTTTTTATTCTTTCACTTATCATCTCTCACCTCTAAATATTAAGTTAATTGCTATTTTAATAGTATTATAACACGCGTTTAAATTATTTCAATTAATTATGTAGCTTACTTTTAGAAAAAAAGTTATAATGTTTCTTCTTAGTCAAAAAAA
>JAFGVC010000096.1 GCA_016938195.1 Tissierellales bacterium
AACTCAATATTTATGCAGCTTTCAGTAAGAATTTCAAGCTGAAAAAAACGAGAATTTTTTTTGCGTTTTTATTTGAGAAGACCTAACAGCTTAGGGTGTATTGCTCCATAAAGGATGGTTACTTTGCATTACTTTAAGTTACATTAGAAAAACGAATCATCCGGTTTTGGTACTTTAAATTTGGCTAAGGTACTTTATGAACTTTGTAATACAGAAACACTTTACCATCAGTCATACAATCCTTTAACCTCTACAAAGTAACCAAAGTAACAAAAACTACGGGAATGTAGGTGGTTTATAATATTTCTAATGAAAGGAGGCTTTAGAATGAAAATCAATCAAATAAATTTCATAAATTAGCATTTTCATTCATATAATATACCTAATTTGCGTATAATGACGAATAAAAAGCAGATTAATAGGCTTAAAATAGTGTTGGTCGAACAGAATAGAACCAATAAATGGTTAGCTGAACAATTGGGGAAAAACATTACTACGGTTTCAAGATGGTGTACAAATGAAACACAGCCAGCTATTGAGACAATGATTGAGATTGCTGGGATATTAAAAGTTGATGTGAGAGAATTACTGGTTTCGACAAAACAGGAAAATAAATAAATATGGAAGTTAAAGACAGCATATTTAAGAATGGATCAACTTGGTTAAAGGCAGATTTTCACCTCCATACCAAGGCTGATAAAGAATTCGATTACAAACAGGAGCCAAATGAGTTCATTAAACTATATGTTGAGCAACTGAGATTGAAAAATATATCCATCGGATTAATTGCGAATCACAATAAATTTGATGCTGAGGAATTTCGAAACTTGAAGAAAAAAGCGTTCAAAGAAAATATTTATTTGCTTTCTGGGGTTGAGTTATCTGTAAACGATGGAGCTAATGGCATCCATTGTCTAATAGCATTTGATTATAGCTCTTGGATTAAGAATGGTGATAATTTTATTGAACAGTTTCTAAACTCTGCCTTTGAAGGAGTTGCAAACCGGGAGAATGAAAACACTCGGTGCAAGTATAGTTTGACTGATTTGTTTTCAAAACTTGAAGCTCATCGAAAAGATGGTCGGGATTCATTTATTATCATGGCTCATGTTGAGCAACGTAGTGGTTTTTGTAAAGAATTAGATGGTGGACGAATATCCCAAATTTCATTAGATGAACATTTCAGGAGAAATGTTTTGGCCTTTCAAAAGCTTAGAACTTTCGATTTAATCACTAACCTTTCACTGTGGTTCAAGGAAGCCAACAATATTCCTGCTTTTGTAGAAGGCTCAGATTGTAAGAATCTGGCAGAAATTGGTGTATGTGGCAAACAAAAGGATGAAAATGGCTATGAAACTGATAAAGAATCTTGGCTAAAGGTTGGAGACTTTAATTTTGAAGCAGTAAAGTATGCTTTAATTGATAAAAAGAACAGACTTTCTTCAGTAGCTAGAAAGAACAATAACTCATTTATTAAATCTATTGCTTTTGAGGGGGGGCTTCTTGATAAAACTGAAATTGGTTTTTCTCCGGAACTTAATAATTTTATAGGAATCAGGGGAAGTGGTAAATCATCCATCTTGGAAATATTACGCTATACTCTTGGAATATCTCTTGGTGAACAAACAAGTGATAAAAAATACAAAGACAGTTTGATCGAACATGTCTTAAGAAGTGGCGGGAAAGTCATAGTAAATGTTGTTGATAAATTAAACAGGGAATACAGGATTGAAAAGATTTATGGTCAAAAAGAGGATATTTTCCTCAATGACGAAAGATTGAACATTCCAACTATTGACACCATTTTTAATACCCCTGTTTACTTTGGACAAAAGGATTTGTCTAATAAAGATATAAACTTTGAGGCCGACCTTGTGAGGAAGTTGATTGGAAATAGATTAGATTCAATCAAAGCCCAAATTCTAAATAAAAACAATGAAATAATTGATGTCATCACGAACCTTCGAAAACTTAAAAATCTTGACGAATACAAAAAAGAGGTTGTAGCTACAATCTCTGATGCTGAATACAAACTCAAAGTGTTTAAGGAAAAGGGTATTGAAGGAAAACTTAAGCAACAAAGCAAATTTGATACAGATATTTCAAAGTTTAATAATGTATTATCTGAGATAAAGAGCTTTCACAATGACCTTAAAGAAGTTTATAACAACTACAAAACATTTTTCTCAGATTCGAAATTAGTGTCAGAAGACAATAAAGATGTTTTCGAAAAAGCTGATGAAATTTTCAAGCAATTGTCTATTGAGTTTGAAAAAATAGGTTCGGCAAGTCAAGTTATTGCGGCCAAATCAAATGAATTGAACATTTTGCATAAACAGCTCCTAGAAAAGAAAGAGGCATTGAAGGAAGAGTTTGCCAAAATCAAAAGGGAAATTAACATCCCCAATGTTAATCCAGATGACTTTTTGAAGTTTAATCGCATCATCGAAACTTCTAAGTTGAAGTTGGTTGAGATAGATAAATCTGAAAAGAAAAACGAGGAACTCAAACGATTATTAAACGACAAAGTATCGGAGCTTAATCAGCTTTGGCATAAAGAATTTCAGATTTTAGAAAGTGAAGTTTCACGGATAAATAAAAATGATAATAGTCTATCCATTGACATTGATTACAAAGGACGCAATGATGTGTTCAAGGATAAGCTTCAAGAAGTTCTAAGAGGAAGTGGTCTCCGTGGAGCTACGTATGATTCAATCGTGAATGTATATAAAGACTTCATTGAAATATACCGAGATTTTCCAAATGTTAACGTTAAGCTTAATATTAGTGAAAGTCTTATTGCGGAGTTTAAAAGTAGAATATCCTCCAATCTTGAAGAGTTGCTAACATTTAGAGTGCAGGATAAGTTTACAATCAATTATAATGGTAAACCTCTTAAAGACCATTCATTGGGACAAAGGGCAACTGCATTGATTTTATTCCTTCTTGCTCAAAAAGAAACAGATGTCTTAATTATTGACCAACCAGAGGACGATTTAGATAATCAAACAATTTATGAGGATGTAATAAAAGAGATTAAGCAATTAAAGGGGGATATGCAGTTTATTTTCGCAACTCATAATGCAAATATTCCTGTTCTTGGCGATAGTGAAAGAATCGTTTCGTGCAGGTATCTTGAATCAAGAATAGACGTGTCTGCTGGCACAATTGATAATGCAGATACGCAGAAGGAAATTGTAACCATTATGGAAGGTGGCGAAGAGGCGTTTAATAGACGCAAAAATATTTACAGTATTTGGAACATAAACAAAAAGAACTAAGATGGATACAATTGAATTACTAAATATCATTGGTCAGGGAGAAACCAGTAAGGTTCAATTCAAACAGGAATTACCTCACCGGGACAGTATTTCCCAAGAAATTGTTGCAATGTCAAACTCATCAGGTGGTGTAATATTACTCGGAATCCAAGATGTAACTGGCGAGGCTATTGGTTTGTCGCATGAATCAATTGAAAGTTATGATAAAATTATTGCCCAAATAGCAGATAATATAAAACCAACGGTTTACATTACTACTGAGGTCGTAACCATAACAAAGGCAGAATCCAATGTTCATATTTTGGTGGTACATGTTCCTGAAGGAATCAATAAGCCTTACAAAACAGCAAAGGGTGAAATCTATATAAAGCAGGGTTCTAATAAGCGATTGCTCACTGACAATGCTGAAATCATGAGGCTTTTTCAGCATAGTGCCAATTTATTGGCCGATGAGATGGAGGTATATGATACTTCGATTGAGGATATTGATAAAAATGTATTCGCGGAATATTTCAAAAAGGAGTTTGGACAAACGTATGAGGAAAAAGGACTTACTTACGAACAAGCTCTTCGAGCGAAACGTGTGCTACGGAATAATCAAGTATCATTGGCTGGCCTTTTGTTTTTCGGTATTTCTCCACAATCAATCAAACCAGCCTTTACAATAAAAGCGGTCTCCTTTTATGGGAATGATATTTCAGATACAGAGTTTAAAAGTAAACCAGCAGATTTCCAAGGAACAATACCCAAATTATTTGAGGATTGCTTGAGTTTCCTGAAATCTAATCTACACTTTTTGCAAAAAGACACTGAATTTAATTCTAAAGGCCAACTTGAAATCTCCGAAATTGCACTAACAGAATTGATTCAGAATGCACTGGTTCATAGGGATTACTTTAAAAACTCGCCAATAAGAGTGTTAGTTTTTAAAAACAGAGTGGAAATAATTAGTCCGGGTAAATTACCAAATAGTTTAACTATTGAGGATATTAAATTTGGAAATCCTGTTATTCGGAACAATCAACTTGTTGCTTTTAGCACACATGCTATGCCTTTTAGTGGACTTGGTTCCGGAATCAGGAGATCAATTAAAGAGCAGCCAAATATTGAATTAATAAATGATATTGATGGCGAGCAGTTTAAAGTTATTATTCCCAGACCTGAAATTGATTAACTAACGTGACCGAAATAACACCTTATCAAGCAAAATACTTTGCACACGAATTAACTCGTAGAAGACCGGCCAATGATATTGGTAAGTTTACGGCTTCATTACAGGATGCTCAAGTTGACCTTAACCCCCATCAGGTAGAGGCTGCATTATTTGCATTTAAGTCTCCATTATCAAAAGGAGCTATATTGGCTGATGAAGTTGGACTTGGAAAAACAATTGAAGCCGGAATCATCATATCGCAGAAGTGGGCTGAACGAAAAAGAAAATTGCTGATTATTTGCCCTGCTAACTTGCGTAAGCAATGGAATCAGGAACTGGCCGATAAGTTCTTTATTCCTTCAATGGTTATGGAATCAGCATCTTTCAACGCTTTGAAGAAACAAGGGAAACGGAATCCATTTGAACAAGACCAAGTTGTCTTGGCATCGTTTCAGTTTGTCAGAACCAAAGAAGATTTTGTGAACAAGGTTAATTGGGACTTAGTTATCATTGATGAAGCTCACCGATTAAGGAATGTTTATAAACCCAACAATAAAATAGCAAATTCAATAAAGGATTCTATTCAACATTCTCCTAAAATCCTTCTAACTGCAACTCCATTACAAAACTCCATTTTAGAGCTTTATGGATTGGTTAGTCTGATAGATGATTATGCTTTCGGGGACTTAAAGAGTTTTAAAAGTCAGTTCAGCAAAATAACCACAGATGAGGCTTTTGATGATTTGAAACAGCGACTTGAACCTATTTGTAAGCGAACATTACCGAACTAAAGTTCCAAATTTAAGAAGTTGATAATAATTGATCATCTTCGCGAGCAAAAATTTTGGTTTTATTTATGGATTG
>JAFGVC010000097.1 GCA_016938195.1 Tissierellales bacterium
AGTTGGTAAGAAAAAGCTTAAAGGCCGAAAAAAGAAGGCGGAATGCAGAAGCCAGCCGCAGAAACATTGGCATGCTGAGTCGCGACTTGGAGCGTGTCTGTCGACATTTAAGCTCTTTTGTCAAGACAGACAGTTAGCGACGGAGCAGGGAAGCTTGTCATGTTTTAAGGCGGGAAAGGTAAAAGTAGAAAGTTGGTCAGTTGGACAGTTGGAAAGTGGACAGAGCACTAAATATTCAGCTTACTGTCCGCATGATTCAAGATATAAAATCCCTTGCGATTAAGGCTATCCGACCTGTTGTAAGTCATTTCAGTATCATCAAGCTGTCTTAACAATCCCCCGGCTTCCTCCACAATGCATTGCATCGCAGCAGTATCCCATTCCATGGTGTACCCGAAGCGATAATAAATGTCGGCTTCTCCGCAAGCAATCAAGCATCCTTTAAGAGACGAGCCTGCCATTTTAATTTCTTTAATTCGATCCTTGTTTTTTTCAATGACGGCGTCAATAATTGGCGCGCGATGAGAGCGGCTATGCATCATAATCAACTGGGTTGTATGCGAAGATACATTGATTCTTTTGGGATGGGTGCGTTGATATTCGTCCGAAAAATGTTTAATCTTATAAGCCCCTTCATCTTTTGAGGCGTAATACATCTCATCCGTCACAGGCACGTAAACAACTCCCAATATAGGTTTTCCGTCCTTCGTTAATGCAATATTGACAGTAAATTCCCCATTTTTTTTGATGAACTCCTTTGTGCCGTCCAATGGGTCTACAATCCAACAATATTCTCGCCCAAGCCTTGTGCGGTCATCTGTGGATTCTTCTGAAAGTATCGACATTTCAGGATAATTTGTTTTTAGAAAACGGATGATGTGTTGATTGGCCAGTTCATCAGCCTTTGTCAAGGGTGATTCATCCTCCTTGTAGCTGATATCAAAGTCTGTATGATAAATTTTGAGTATAATTTGGCCGGCTTCATAGGCTGTTTGTAAAATTTGGGTCAATTTTTCAGACATATTTTGCGCTGCTCCTTGTTTGAAGTTTTTAAGTCAGCAGAAGTCAAACAAAACGTCCCCCTGACTTGCTGCGTGCCAAACAAAACGTCCCCTTGACTTGTTAGATGGGTACGTAGCTTTTGACTAGGGTCATGGTGCCGACTAGCTCATAGGCGCCCATATAGGCCGGAATCAAGAAGGATTCTCCTTTTGAGATAGATTCCTTTTGGTTCTCTCCGTAAAGAATTTCTCCTTGTCCTTCGACACAGGTGAAGATATGAAATCTATTTCTGTCCGATGTTTGATAGAGTGAGTCTGAAACGGTATAAACTTCAATGTTGAAGCCTGCCGGCAGATTGTACTCTTTGATTTGATTTCCCTTATGGGTCAAAAGCCTGTAATCACTTTCGATGTCCGCATTGGTGAAATCCAGGACTTCAAAGGCTTCCTTGAGGTCAAGATCCCGGCCACGGTTGTAGTCGAATATGCGGTATTCTTTTTCAACGTTTTGATGCACCTCGAGGAGTGTAATCCCTGATCCGATGGCATGCAATAGACCGCTCTTGACATAGAACATGTCCCCGGGCTTGACAAGAACCTTATTGATACAGGCTTCAAAGGTTTCTTTTTCAAGAGCCTTTTTAAATTCTTCTCGCGTACAGTCCTTGATACCCAAATATAGATAGGATTCCGGTTCAGCATCGATGATATACCAGGCTTCCGTACGGCCGCCTTTTAATCCCTTGGATTTAGCATATTCCTCTGAAGGATGGACTTGGATGGATAGATTTTCATCTGCCGTGATGATTTTGATGCTTAAAGGAAACCAGTCTGTGCTGAGCTTGGCTCCCATCAATTTTTTTCCTAATTTATCAATGAGGTCCTGTAACGGCATGTCTTTATAAAGGCCGTTTTTAACAACACTTGTGGCGTGTTCGTGACACGCGATTTCCCAGCTTTCTCCTATTTTTAAATCATCAGGCAAGTCATTTCTAAAGGCTTCGAGTCTTCGACCACCCCAAATTTTTTCTTTGTAAATACTATGGAATTTGATTGGATACATGTTTTTCTCCCCTTTACTTTCGGTTTATATGTCTTCTAATATATTATTTAGATAATTATACCCATAATAGCAATTTTTAGCAAATGATTCATTATTATTGTACGGATTGTTTTGGTCTTTTAGCTTTGAATTCTATTTCCATCAAAATCATACTGCCCACTATCAATCCTGCGCCTAGAAGTCCTCTTGGAGGTAGTATTTCGCTCAGGAAAAGATATCCGAAAAGCGCTGCAAAGACAGGTTCAAATGTGAAAATTAGGGCTGTATGGGATGGACTGGTGTATTTTTGAGCGACACTTTGGACAATAAAAGCTAACGACGTACACATGATGCTTAGAAAAAAGATACTTATCCAATTGATGGATGTGACAGGCCAAGCCGGGGTCTCTACTAAAAATGTTGCTACCGTGCTTAAAAGAGCCACCATGCCAAATTGAACAATGGCTAAAGCTACTGAATCTGAAATGATTGTGTATTTACCTACGTAGATAACGTAAAGCGCAATGACAAAAGCTGAAATCAAGGTTAGGATGTCTCCAATATTGAGATTGCCAATATTGTCGTCGATGGTGAGCAAACCTAATCCTATGAATGCAATAATTGTACTGATAATCACCTTGCGCTGAGGAACGCGTTTTAATATCAAGGCTGAAAAAATCGGTACTAGAATGACATTCATCCCGGTAATAAATGCCGATTTTGATACTGTGGTATAATAAAGTCCCACTGTTTGAAGCGCGTACATTATAAACATAATAATCCCAAGAATAATCCCATATTTGATTGTATTTTTGGTCATCTTGGACATTCTCTTTATAAAGATCAATGATGAAATGACAAAAGCGATGAAAAATCTGATGGCAAGAAAATTATAGGGCTGAAGCTCGTTCATCGAATTTTTTGACAAAAGGAACGACACTCCCCATACGACGGTCACAGCTAATAGGGCCATGTCGGCTTTAAATTGTTTTTTCATGTTATCACCTACAAGTATTTTTTAACTCTATTGATTCTAATCTTTATTTGTCAATTTTTCAATAGTAAACGACAAAAAAATCAGTGGCTTCGCTTTCGCTACGCCACCGACGAATTTTTAGCATTGATTTTTACTTGGCAATCGCTTCAAGCTCTTCCATCAAGCTCTGCAAATTGATGCCGTGGACCATACAGGCCTCTTCGATTGTTTCGCTTTGTGAAGCGGGGCATCCGATACATCCCATGCCGTAGCTAAACAACACCTCGGCGGAATCCGGATATTTTCTGATTAACGCACCTATCGTCATTTCTTTGTTTATGTCCATCATCTATTCCTCCATTTGAATATTCTTAATCTCTTTTTATTATTGTAACAATTACATTTTAACACAAATAGATAAATAAAGCTGTAACATTTGTTACGAAAGGTTCGTTTTTTCCTTTTACTATACTATTTTTGTGGTCCAATCCTCTACGTTCCATACTTCAGTGACGATATCCTCGTAAAAATAAGGATCGTGGCTGACTAGGAGTATGGTGCCTTTAAATTGTTGAAGGGCTTTTTTTAGTGATTCTTTGGCGTCTACATCCAAATGGTTGGTTGGCTCGTCTAACACTAGCCAATTGACCTCCTTGAGCATGAGCTTGCACAATCTGACCTTTGCATTTTCTCCACCGCTTAATACCATCATCTTGGTCTCAATATGCTCGTGGGTCAAACCGCACTTGGCTAAAGCTGATCTGACTTCGCCATTGGTCATCGAAGGATATAGGTTCCATATTTCTTGTAGGGCTGTTTTGGAATTGTTGCGTTCTGATTCTTGTTCAAAATAGCCTGTAAAAACGTAGTCTCCATGCTGCACTGATCCCGAGAAGGGCTTGATTTGACCGGTCAGAGTCTTGAGGAGAGTCGATTTTCCCAAACCATTGACACCCTTGATGGCTATCTTTTGTCCTCTTTCTAGGCTAATTCGGAGCGGAGATGTCAGTGCCTCATCATAGCCAATAATTAAGTCCTCCGTTGAAAATAGATATCTTCCTGGAGCTCTGGCTTCCTTGAATTTAAAATCGGGCTTGATTTTTTCTCTTGATAGCTCAATAATGTCCATTTTATCAAGTTTTTTCTGGCGACTTTTTGCCATATTGCTTGTCGCGACTCTGGCTTTATTTCTTGCTATAAAATCCTCGAGTCTGTCGATTTCCTTTTGCTGCTTTTCATAGGCTTGTTCAACTTGCTTTTTCTTCAAGTCATTCATTCTGATGAAATTATCGTAATCACCCTTGTATCTGACAAAGGTTGAGTTTTCAAGATAGTAGATGACATTGACGACGCTGTTGAGAAACTCAATATCATGCGATACAAGGATAAAGCTGTTTTCATATCCTTGCAAATATCCTTTAAGCCATTCAATATGCTCTGCATCGAGATAGTTGGTCGGCTCATCGAGTATCAGAATCATCGGACTTTCCAGGAGCAGCTTGGTCAATAATACTTTTGTTCTTTGTCCACCGCTTAATTCAGATACGTCGCGGTCGAGTCCAATCTCACTGAGTCCCAGTCCATTGGCTACCGTTTCTATTTTGGCGTCTATCATATAAAAGCCGTTATGCTCCAATTCATGTGTGATTTCCGAGGTTTCTTCCATCATTTTGTTCAGTTGCTCTTCGGAGGCTTCTCCCATGCGGTCGTATAGGTCCAGCATTTCTTTTTCAAGCTCGAACATGTGGTTGAAGGCGGTTCTGAGTACTTCTCGAATGGTCATTCCTTTGATAAGGACAGTATGCTGGTCAAGATAACCGGTTGTAATGCGGTTGCACCATTCTACTTTTCCGGCATCAGGCATCAAGTGACCGGTGATAATGTTGAGGAGTGTTGATTTACCTTCTCCGTTGGCGCCTACCAATCCGACGTGCTCTCCTTTTAATAGGCTGAAGTTGACTTCTTCGAGTATCTTGCGACCCCCAAAATCATGATTAACGTTTGTTACATTTAATAGACTCATATTCTCTCCTGATCATTTGAAATCATCTCTTAGAAAGATAACAGGATTTGACTGATAAATCAAGTTTTTTTTGTGATCAATATTTTATCTTCACATCTTTTTCATAATTCAGGCGTATAACAAAAATAAGATGTAATAATATGGTCTTACATACTAAAGCTTTAGGAGGTTATATGAATAAATTTTCGTTTCGAAAAATCACTCAATTTATTTTTTTCGCTATTGTATTAATTGTAACTTATGCTAAGAATGCCGTGGAATTGGGTCTTCCGACTATTCCATGGATTGACGGCTTGTCTTTGCATGCTATATGTCCTTTTGGCGCCGTGGAAACCTTTTACACCTTGATTACAGGTCAAGGGATGATTAATAAGATCCACGAATCGACGATTGTCATGTTTGTCTTGGTCACAGCGGGTGCTGTGCTTTTTGGCAGTGCCTTTTGCGGCTTTATTTGTCCATTGGGAACTATCCAAGAATGGATTGGCAAGCTTGGAAAAAAATTGTTTCCAAAGAAATACAACAAAATCATCCCACAAAAGCTGGATGTCAAGCTGAAATATCTTCGATATGTCGTATTAGCGGCTATCCTATATTTTAGCAGTACGACGCTTAAGCTTGTATTTGCGGACTATGATCCTTATTATGCTTTGTTTAATTTTTATGCGGGTGAAGTGACTATTACAGCTATTGCCGTGTTAGCAGTGGTCCTGTTGAGTTCTTTGATTATTGAACGACCTTGGTGCCGTTATCTTTGTCCTTATGGCGTCATTCTAGGATGGTTCAACAAAATCAGAATTTTTAAGCTCTCACGAAACAGTACAACTTGCATCGATTGCAAAAAATGTGATCGCGTTTGTCCGATGAATCTCAAAATTTCGGATAAAAAATCAGTGACTAGCACTTCTTGTATCAGCTGTATGGAATGTACATCAGAGCGTGCGTGTCCGGTTGAAGATACGCTTGTAATGAAAATGGGAGGGGTAAAATAATGAGTGCTCAAAGCAAAGCAATTGCCTTAACATTGGCTGTTCTTCTTTTAGGGGGTGTCTACGTTGCAGATTATTTAGGCTTTTGGGTAACAGAAAGTACCAAAGAGCCGGCCAAATATACGGATGGAGAATTTGCAGGATCGTATAACCCTGCTGATATCAGGGGTTCATATTCCTTTGAAGATGTTGCTAATGCCTTTGAGATTAGCGTTGAGACATTAGCCGATGCCTATGGCATTGATGCAACTGATTATACGGCAGCTGAATTTAAGCTAAATCAGCTTGAGATTGTCTATCCGAATCTCGGAGAAGACGTAGAGCTCGGGACCGGATCGGTCAAATATTTTGTCGCCCTTTATACCGGTCTGCCTTATGAAGATGAAGGCGACGGACTACCCCTTCGCGGTATTGATATTTTAACCGAAGAAGGGAAGATTGATGACGCAAAAAGAAATGAGTTGCTCGCCATTGCAATTGATTTATCTCTTTATCAGACTTCCGACGAGACTAGCTCACCTACAACTGAAACTTCTGAAAATGAGGTAGAAGAAGAAAAAATTATTACCGGAAATACGACCATCCAAGATCTATATAATTTTGGTCTGACAGACGACATATTAACTGAAGTGTTGGGAGAAATCCCTGCCACTAAAAGCATGAGCTTAAGGGATTTCTGCACCGAAAAAGGTCTGTCCTTCTCTGAAATCAAAGCTACGCTGATTGAGAAGATTGATCATTGATAAAATTGACAAAAACATTAACGATTTCCGGATCAAATTGCATACCTGAACACTTTTTCAACTCATCGACGGCCTCCTCGGTCGTCTTTTTATGTCTATAGGGGCGTTCACTGGTCATGGCGTCAAAGGCGTCGGCAACTGCAATAATCTTTGCATACTTTGGAATAGCCTCACAAGATAAACCGTTTGGATAGCCTGTGCCATCACATCTTTCGTGATGGGCCAGCACATTATCGGCTAATTCTTTCAATCCATTGATTTCACTTAATATTCGGTGTCCTATATCCGGATGCTGACGAATAGCCTTCCATTCATCTTCTGTCAATTTTCCTTTTTTATTGAGGATGGCTTCTTCAATACTCACCTTTCCAATATCATGTAGGTGTCCGAGCATAATGATTTCTTTGACCTGTGCTTCTGAATACCCTAAGGCTTCTGCAATTTGGCCGCTAATTTCACTGACTCTTTTTGAATGCTCCTCAGCTTGCCAATTTTTTTCGTGGAGTGTCTGAGTAATGGTATGAATGACATTGGTGCTATCACTTTTACTCTCAAATAGCTTTTGTCGGTACATCTCGTCGTCAGCTATTTTTAAAATGGTCTTAATATTTTCATCTTCACTGACTTTTGTTGCAATTCCTGCTGAGAAGGAAATGTTAATCAAGTCCATTTTGGTTTCATGCGTTTTTTCCTTGATTCTGTCAAGAATTTCCTGTGCGTGTATCTTTGATGTTTTAGGAAGCAAAATGACAAATTCATCGCCTCCATATCTCGCAACAATCTCATCTTGACGACAAACTTCCTTGATGGCATGCGCCATTTTAACCAAAAGCTCATCTCCTTTTAGATGACCAAAGGCGTCATTGGCTAGTTTAAGGTCATTGAGATCAATCATAATAACAGAAATGGGGAGATTTCTTCGATTATCCAAGCGGTTCATTTCTTCTTCTAGAAATCGTCTGTTGTAAAGTCCGGTGAGCTGGTCATGGTAGCTCATGTAAATAATTTTTGATTCTGTGCGCTTCCTGTCGGTAATATCACAATAGATGACATATCCTCCTGAAAATTGCTCGCTTTTAATGATTGGAATTCCAACAGCTTCTAGTTCAAGTGTCATCCCGTCTTTGGTCATACGTTTAACTTCCTCTGTTACGGCTTCACCCGATATCACTCTTTTGGTCAACATCTTAGCGTCTTCAAACACTTGATAGGGTTCTACCACGTCATCTAAATCCATTCCTTTGATCTCGACAAGTGAATATTTGAACAGCCTTTCAAATTGAGGATTGACACTGACGACCCGATGACTTGAGTCAAAGTGTACAATAGCATTCGGTGAATTGATAAATAAAGCTTCCAGCTCCTGATTGATACTTTGCAGCTTTTCTTTGTCTTGCATGATTTCATTGATATAAATTTGCATTTTTTCGAGTAAATCATTGATTTTAACGCCTAATTTTTTGAATCCTCCATGGTTTTCGATGTGAATCCTGTATCCCGGATTATCCTCTACATTAATTTTTTCGACGCTCTTCTCTAAATCCAATAAAGGAATCATGAGATGTTTTCTTGAATAAAATAGCAATAAAAAGAATGTAATTAACCATGTTGCCAAAATCAAGTAATATATTTTCTCCACCATTTGACCGGCAGTCAAAGCGCGTTCGAGGGAAATAAAGTTTACAACAGCCCATTGAGTGTTGTTGATTGGTTCGTAAGACAGTAGCCCAAACTCGTTTCCGATAATGGTGGTGTTGATGGCATTCTCACCCTTGCCTTCTCTTTGCGCTTGGTTTAAAAAGGTTTTGATTTGGTTGGCAATCAAATATTCAGGCATGAGCTGTTCATCTGTAAGAGTTAAGCTTATCGGTTCATTATTTTTGTCTACAATGATTGAAAAATCAGACTGTCCGTTATTTTTATCCTTTAACAATGCGGTGATGGTCTGGGTAGAAATATCCCCAGCTGCCACGCCGACAATCTCTCCGGATTCATCTCGCACCGCTTTAGCAATTGTCACGATGATATTGTCTTTTGACGCATTGAGAAAAGCGTCTGTGATGATAATGCTTTTGGACTGTACAGCGCTTTGATACCAAGGTCTCAAGGTCACATTGAAATAAGAAGGAGGAATAAATCCACTGGAATGAATCATTCTATGATCTCCTGTAATATAGTATAACGACGTGAATCCCTCTGATTTTTCAAGCTTATCCGCTAGGAAAGCCTTCATCTCATTTTCTGTAAACATCGTAATCACTTCCGCCACATCTTCAATCACGTGACCGTTGGAAAAAATCCAGTGATTGACGCTCTCAGCCAACTCTTGTGTTCTCTGAAGGTTCGTTTGTTCGGCTTGGCTTCTTATATCATCTGTCACTGCTCGATACTGGATAGCAAAAACAACACTCACGACAGTTAGTGTCAGCAAAGCTAATATGATAAACCTTTTGTATAGTTTTTCCATAACCGTCTCCGGTGTTTTTTTTTGGTATGCATTACTATTTTACACTTTTACCCAAAATTTGCAATATTATTCATTTTTATTTTATTTCTTATTTTTCTCATCTACTCTATTGTGATTAAAAAAATAAAAGACCCTCCAATTCAATTTGGAGGGTGAGTTTATTGACAAAGTCTTAGTTATTATGGTATTAAATGATAATACCTTAGCTACTAATTTTACTTTGTAATCAGTATGGACCACCAATTCAATTTGGAGGGCCAATTTTGAGGATCTTGTTACAGAATTCCTAATTTGAGAATAAAGTGAATTAGAGAGGGGTAAAAAACGAGAACGCTCAGTACTCTTGCAAATTGAAAGGAGGTAATAATCACAGAATTGCCCCCTAGCTCAGCTGCTATGATGCCCATATCTGTTAATCCACCTGCGGCAGTGGCAAAAAGAGAAGTGATTAAGGGTATTTTTGCCCATCGATTCAGCATTAAACCTAAGATTTGATTGAGCAAGAGCCACCCGGCAACTAACAGCATTACGGGAATAATAGCATCCCATATCAAAAATAAATCCTTCACGGAAAACTGAATGCCAATCAAAGCGCCACTGAGCATTTGTGCAAATCTTCTAAAATTTGTTGACATATAGGCATATTCTTTAGTCAGGTTGATTGCGGTGATGGCCAGAATGGGGAAAAGAAGGTTTCCGGCTGGAAACCCGCTGAGCTTGCCTAGGATGCCCACGAGAAGAGATACGATGACTGTCACTGCAAATTTCTTGTTATTAGATTTATCACGTCCTCTTTCGCTATCCATCTCAATATCTATTGCCTTTGCGTCTATTTTCACCGGCTCAACCAAGAGCTCTTCGGGATATCCTTTTTTTCTGAAATGGGTAATGTTGGCTTTAATGGCAAAGGGCGAGAGCATAATGACGACAATCAGCCTCATCATTTGAATGGTGGTGACAGCCGGGGCATTGGCTCCCATGTCCAAGGCGACTAGCGACATGTCAGCGATTCCACCCGGTGCCATAGCTAAGAACGCCGTCGTGAAATCAATATCACTAAAGCTTGTTAATATGATACTGGTCCCTAGGTTATATAAAAACATGACAAAAACCATCAACAACACGGGCTTTCCTATGATTTTCATCTGCTTAACATCTCTCCGTGTAACATTGCATCCGACATAAGCACCAATCCACGCGGTGCTCAATATCTTAATTTCCATCGGAAAATAGGCCACTGTCGTAAATGAGTTCAGAAAAACAACCCCCAGGATAGCTCCCAAAAGAGCACCTGCGGGTATTCTAAGCCTAAGTGCAATAAGCGCAAAAATAATGGCTACAGCTAATGTTATCATGAAATTGATCATTTGAGACCTCATTTGACTATGGCTTATTTAAAATTTTGTTCAATGAGTCCTTTTCTGTACATATTTAAAAGCTCGTTGAGTATATCAATGGTTGCTTTAATATCTTTTCCGGTGTCGGTATCTCCAACTAGCAGTCTTTTTTCTTCTTCCCTGACATAAACCTCATGCGGTACCATATCCGCATTTTTATAAATGGAGGCCTCGTGCGTTTCGAAAGGTTCATGGGACACGATAATCATCGCCTGTGAATTGAAGATCAAGGTGTATCCGGCTATGCCTGTCACCTTTTGGTAGGCCTTTGAGAATCCCCCGTCAATCACAAACATCTTGCCCTCGGCCTTGACGGGATTTTCACCTTTTTTGGTCTTAACCGGAACATGCCCACTTATGATTCGCCCTTTTTCCTTGTCAACGTCAAATTCCTCAAGTATTTTTTCACAGACTTCTTTTCGATCTCTAAAGAGGTAGTATTCATTTGATATCTCTTTGTGTGTTTCTTTTTCATTGATAAAGTATCTTTCGAAGGTGGCCATCTTATTTTTGCCAAACAAGGGAGAAGCTTCTCCACACCACGCATACCAAACCATGTCTCGGTTGAAATAATTGCTTTCTTCGCTTTGATTAAAATAGGCTTCTCTGATTTTGGCGTCAAAATAATCACATAACGCCTTGCCTGAATACCTTTTGCCCTCGCTTGAAAAAGCTTCAAATTCGCCGTCCGGTGTAAACGGAATGCACCCATGATAGAGCAAATTGTTGTTGCAAGCCAAGTAAATGCTTCCTTTGGAATATAGCAGCTTGATGTGCTTTTGAAGCTTTTCTGAATGCTTAAAGCTCGTCACGAGATGATCCATGATTTCCTTTTCATCGTGGCTCAGCTCATAGGGATTGTTGGGATTGACGGTCGGAAAATAGGTGTCTTTCATTGCATAGCTGATTCCGTTTAGATTGATGGTCGTTCTGTCTTCAGACAATTTATCCAATAAGAGTCGATCTTCCATCTTGAAGCCCGGCTGACGTTTGATTATCTGTCCTTCGAGCTTGAACTGTATGATAGCAATGGCCTTTTGCATTTTTGCCATCAATTGAATATCTCTTGCCTTGAAGGCATGCCCATCCTTTAATATCGGTTGGAAGCATTCAGCGAGATCGTTTTTATATGTTTCTGAGGCGTATTGTGCCAAGGGCATCAGATTTATGCCGTATCCGTCTTGCAAGGTCTCTAGCAACCCATACCTTAGGCTTACACGGAGAACGTTTGACACACAGGCTTCTGACCCTGATGCAGCTCCCATCCACAAAACATCGTGATTGCCCCATTGTATATCAACATCGTGATGTGCTAGGAGATCATCCATAATCAGATGCGCCCCGGGTCCTCTATCATAAATGTCTCCGACAATATGAAGCCTGTCTACGACAAGTCGTCTAATGACATTTGAAAGCGCTATAATAAAATCATCCGCTCTTTCAGTCTTAATAATGGTTTTGATGATTTCCATATAGTATCTCTTCTTTGATTCCAGGTCTTCTTGCTCCTGCACTAATTCTTCAATAATATATCTGAAATTCTCAGGCAGCGCTTTTCTTACTTTTGACCGGGTATATTTATAGCCTGCTTTTCTGAGCAAAAGAACCAGTTGATAAATAATGTTCTGATACCATTTTTCATCGAGGGCATCGTTCTTTTTCAAGAAGATTAGCTTTTCCTTTGGATAATAAATGATCGAGGCTATCTGGTTTTTTTCATCCGATGTCAGATTGTCCCCGAAGGTTTCTTCAATTTTTCTTTTTACCGTGCCGGAGGCATTCCTGACCACGTGTGTAAAAGCCTCGTATTCACCATGAATATCGGTCAAGAAATGTTCAGTACCTTTAGGTAGGTTTAAGATAGCACTCAAGTTTATGATTTCCCGACTCACTTCATCTATGTTTGAGTATTGCTTTGATAAAAGCTTATAATAATTTAGAAGCTCCATGAATGACCTCCCAGCCTATTCAAGATTATTTTTACATACATCGATCCAAGTGCCCTTTGTAATTTCTTTCAAATCATTGACTTCTATTTTCACAGCGGTATTGGCGCCTCCTCCGGCAGGAAAAACATAGTCGAATATTTTTAGAGACTCGTCAAGATAGATGTCCAATGGATGGGCCAGTCCAAACGGACATACGCCTCCGACAGGATGCCCTGTGGCTTCTTCTACTTCATCCAGTCCGATAAATTTGGGCTTTTGACTAAAAACATCTTTAAACTTTCGATTATCTAATTTCACATCTCC
>JAFGVC010000098.1 GCA_016938195.1 Tissierellales bacterium
ATGAAGCAAATCATTCAGGATTACGGAAAAATTACGACGGGCGACATCAAGGAGGTGTATTAAATGGCTAAAGCAAGAAAAATACCAGCGATGATTGATAAAGCATCTTCATTCTGTCCAGGGTGTGGGCACGGTATTGCTATTCGTCTTATCGCTGAATCACTTGAAGAACTTGGAAAATCAGATAGCATTATTATAGGCTTGGGAGTAGGTTGCTCGAGCTTATTGGGGGGAATTTTGGAGACAGACCGTTTACATTGCCTACATGGCAGAGCAGCTGCCGTTTGTACGGGAATGAAACGGGTATCAAAGGATACAGTTGTACTAGCTTATCAAGGTGATGGAGATGCTTATAGCATTGGTTTGGCAGAATCAACAAGCGCGGCGTACAGGAATGAAAATATTACAGTTATAACGATTAACAACACGAATTTTGGTATGACGGGCGGTCAAATGAGCACGACTACATTGCCGGGACAAAAGACCACGACATCTCAACATGGAAGAGATTGCGAAATTACCGGAAATCCGATTAAATTTCCTGAGCTTGTCGCTCAACAATTTGATGTGGCTTATGTAGCCAGAGGATCAGTTACTTCGCCAGCCAATATCAACAAATTAAAGTCATATATTAAAAATGCAATAGAGGCTCAGATTAATGGAGAGGGATATTCACTTGTTGAAGTATTATCACCTTGTCCAACAAACTGGGGCATGTCGCCATTAAAGGCTCATGAAAAAATTGATCAAGATATTGTTAAGATTTACCCGTTAGGGGAGTTTAAAAAAAGAGAGGTTGTAAAATGAAGGAAATAGTATTTGCAGGCTTTGGAGGACAGGGGGTATTGACTTCAGGATTAATTGTCTCTCAAATTGCAGTCAATAAAGGCTTAAAAGCCACGTGGACGCCATCCTATGGTTCAGCCATGAGAGGCGGAACGGCTAACTGCACAGTCAAATTCGGTGATGGCATCATCTATAATCCTTCTCAAGAGGAGCCGGATATTCTTTTGGCAATGAATACACCTTCTTTCAATAAATTTATCAATATAGTAGCTCCCGGTGGAACGATTGTCGTCAACAGTGACATGGTTAAAGTCGATAAGGATGTTCGAGATGATGTCAATATTATAGAGGTCCCTTGTTCTAGTTTAGCTATTGAAATAGGAAATGCCAAGGTAGCCAATATTGTCATGACAGGAGTCATTCTAAAGCTTGTTAATGAGTTTACTGAAGAAGAAATAATCTCAGGGATGAACTACATTTTCGAAAAAAAAGGAAAAAATAAATTTGAAGCTTTAAACACTCAAGCCATGAAAACAGGGATGAGCTTCATAAAATAAAGACATTTTATCATTGAGAAAATCTCTGTCAACGGAAAAAGTCTTTTTCGTTTTCAGAGATTTTGTTGTATAATGAATTTGAAACTAATAACCGGATAGATGGAGTGGAATACAATGAAAAAAATAATACTGGTTACTGGAGGCGCAAGAAGTGGTAAAAGTACGATTGCAGAGAAAATTTTGACTGAAACTGAAAATTCAATGCTTTATCTCGCAACTTCTGTGCCTTTTGACGATGAAATGAAAGACAGAATAAAAAAACATCAAGAAAGAAGAGATCAAAGATGGGAAACGGTTGAAATTTTTGAAAAATTTGCTGAATTAGAGAACAACCCAAGTTTTTTGAAAGCGAAAGCAATTTTGCTTGATTGCGTTACTGTGATGCTTTCCAATTGGTTCTTTTATCATAACATGTCAGACGAAACCCATCTTGCAAGCTATGATCAACTTGAAGGGATGATACTTCAAGATATCGATAATCTTATGAGCTTGTGCAACAAAAAAGAAAAAAAACTCGTGATAGTAACAAATGAATTAGGGATGGGCATAGTACCATTAGATAAAACAAGTCGCATGTATCGAGATATTGCAGGTAGAATCAATCAGCATATTGCAAAAAAAGCAGATTGCGTAATCCTTGCTGTCTCAGGCATTCCAGTAACGATTAAAGGATGAGATGATGAAAAAAAATCTATTGCAAATCATAAAAAGCTTTACCATGATGCTGTTGTTTTTTACCAGAATACCGATAAAACACCATTTTGAATTTGATGAATATGACTATGATATTGGACTCATGTTTTTTTCTTTGATTGGTCTGGTGATTGGTTTAGGGTTGATGGCTATGAAATGGATAACTTTGAATGCTAATCCTTATGTTTCTGCATTGATGATACTTCTTCTTTATGTATGGATGACAGGCGGCATCCATATAGACGGATTATCCGACACAGTAGATGGTGTTTTCAGTGGAAGAGAAAGGGAAAGAATTTTTGAAATTATGAAAGATAGCCGTGTTGGTGCTTTCGGCTCTATTTCAATTTCATTGTTGCTCATTAGCTATGTGATTCTTTTTGCAGAACATACTGCGGGAACGATTTTATTAATGCCGGTAGTCGGGAAGAGTGCTGTTTTAGCTTCAGCTTCCATCTCAGATTATGCAAAAAAAGAAAGTGGACTGGGAACGAGATTTATTGAACAATCAGGCGATAGGGAGAGATATATCGGATTCGCTGTAACCGCAATTTTATGCCTGATAGTAAACGTAAATCTGATTATTGCAGCCGCAGCTACCTTCGTTTTTTGTGGTCTTGTGACGCAATACATGAAAAAAAAATTAGGAGGAATGACGGGAGATACATTGGGATTTATCAATGAAACGGCTCAAATCTTTTTTATGCTGGTTGTTTCACTCGTCTTATAAGCGATGAATAAAGGGTATGTGCATTTATATACAGGGAATGGAAAGGGAAAAACCACAGCTGCATTTGGATTGGCACTGAGAGCGTCGATGGCGGGGTTAAAAGTATATATCGGACAGTTTGTTAAAGATATGAAATATAACGAAACAAAGGTAGAAAAATTCATTCCGGATATCAAAATTGAGCAACTAGGCCGAGGATGCTTTGTGTTTGAAAATCCGACGCAAGAAGATTTAGATGCTGCTAAAGCGGCTTTGGAAAAATGTCGGGATATTATGGCGTCAGGTGATTACGATTTGGTAATTTTAGATGAGATTACGATTGCACTTTATTTTAAACTGATATCTGTGGGGGATGTTGTACATGCGATAAAGAATAGACATCCAGAGGTTGAGATAGTCTTAACCGGAAGGTACGCACCGGAAGAGTTAATAGAAATGGCTGATTTGGTGACCGAAATGAAAGAAGTCAAGCATTATTATGCAAGTGAAGGAATCTTGTCACGTGATGGAATAGATAAATAAGACAATCAATCTTTTTGTGATGATAGGCAAAGCGCTTCAGTAATGCCTTTGCTAAAGGATAGTGCTCTTTGATCAATATCCTTTAATTGAAGGATATCTCCCGGATTATTTGCCGTTTCCATCATGCAAAAATGAGGAGGCAGTCGAAAGGTTTTATTGATGCACAATGCGCTGATTAACTGTTCTGCAATGATATCACTTCCGGAGTGTCCTGATACAATAATTGAAAACAGATGCTTGTCATAGAAGGGTGTCCGCCTGAATAAGGCAGTCAAACGATTGATGACAGCAGAAAGATTGGCTGAAATAGCGTCATTATAATTTGGGCATAGCAACAGCAGACCGTCACAATCTAAAATAGCAGGATATACATCTGTTACCATAATCCCCCCATAATAGCATCTTTTTTGTTCTCCATAGTGTTGACAAGTTTTGAAAGGACATCCGATACAATCCTCAACTGAACCGTTTTCAATATGTATCTCATTGACTTTTACGTGATTTAGTTCTTTTCTGACCTTTTCCCAGAGCATTAGGGTATTTGATGTTTTATAGTTACTCGAATGAAGCACCAGAAGCTCGGGGGTTTCTTTTTTTGGGGTTTGATCAAGGATTAATCTATCAACTAATTCCTTTGCAGACTCAAGCAAAGCTTCTTTAAGTGAAATTTGCTTTTCTCCCGCGATATTCACTAGATTCATAAGAGAAGCGGTTCCTTCTACGACAGGGCGACCAATAAATGATACGCCTAGTAGATTCAAATGAAAAATTATTTTTCTAATCACGGATTTTGTAAACAACTCTGAATCCCCGACCAGGATAATAGCACCACATGAGCCTTTGAAGTAATCCTTGTTTTGAAAAGAGAGGTGTTTAAGCATGCGAAGAAGTTCCATATTGATACCGGTGGCATCTAAATGAACAGAAACAATAATGTTTCCGTTGTGTATTTCGCTTATTTTTTCGACTTGGTCAATGACTGTATAAGTTTTATTTTGTAAGGCGAAGTCGTGGATTTCCTTCTGAAGATTAGACGGTGTTTCAGGACAAATCAAGTAAAGATTTTTTTTCATTAAATTCCCTCAATTCCCTGTAGGTTTGGTCAATTCTTTCTGAAAGCTTTTCATGAAGAGGTATGCGTTCTAACTCTAATCCAGCAGGGATGTTTCTGTTTTTAGATCCCATGTAAACACCCGCTAGAAAATTTGAGCTATAATGCCACTGACCTGTGATAGTGTGTATAATTGAAATGGCCCCTGATGACAATGCGGGCGCAACATAAGGTTTATAGCCTAATTCTCGAATCCTGAGATTAGCCTGAATGGTTTGATCTGTTAGCATTATCGATTTTTGATGATTGTAATGTAGAATGCTATCCGCTATGATTAAACCCTTTCCATGAGGTCCAAAGGCCCTTCCCTCCGTTTTATAATGTGATAGAGTGCTATCCTTTGCAGAAAAATAGAGTGCGCGTGCGTTCATGACCCCGAGGCCATAGCCTTTAATTTGTTCGGGCCGAAGCCCTTTATAATCCCAAACGCCCTCGTTGTCTCGATTGCTTTCATTAAATGCAACATAACAAAGTTGGTCCACAGGATCAGACACAACAGCGAAGAGTCCTTTGAAATGATTGGCTTTTGCCATCATGGCATATTTTTTGATGATTTTAGCATTTTCTTCAAATTGAACCATTCTTACATCTTTTTCTTTGGATTCGAGAGAAGGAACGCCTTTTGAAGCACAAAAGACGAACATGTCGCAATCAAAAAGGTCAGCTTCTTTTATTATTTTAATTTCAGGCAAGATATTATTAAAGGGCAAGGAAATTTGGTTTAATTCCATTTCCCAACGCTCTAGGATTTGTTCTCTAGTATCAAAAATGCCTAAGCAATCAATCGAGCCTCCGCCTAAAAGCTTTAAGCCAATGAGTAGTGTACTTCCAACATCACCAAGCGCAAGTAAATTGATTCGCCATTTTGAAGGAAAATTGAAAGTGATTAAATCCTGCCAATCCGGATAGTTTGTATTAATATATTTGACCTGTCGGTTATATATTTTTTTATTTATCAATTCAGCCAGATTATTTTCTCCGATAGCTTCATCTAGCAGAGATATATCCTCTTTGTCAAGAAAAAGCATGCTGGAATCAGAAACGCAAAAGCTGCTTCTGGAATCCTTGACCGGTAAGCGACCTAAAAAATACAGAAGGTCATCGTTATTAAAACAGTCTAAAGGATTAATTTCTTGAAAACAATCATATTTTAAAAGCGAAAATACAGGTCTGTCATTGATTCTGTAAGTGTAAAATTTCATTGAGTTCACCGCTATTTTATTATTTTTTTGATTCTTATCAATTCGTATATATCATTTGTGATGTATACAGAGGGTTTCTTACTAAAATCGTATTGCAAATCATAACCTTTATCCGGATATCTTGGAGATATCGTAATTTCTCCAAGTCGGCCAAGCGTTAAAGTTCTCTCATAGAGCTTTTGATACTCATTTTCGATTGTAACCATAATGTCTCTGGCATTTTCAAGACAAATGAGAGAAAGATCGAAAATTGATTCGCCACGTGTATCAGAAATAAAGGCCGGAGCAACATAAGGGAGTATTAAATTGATTGATTGAATTAAATTATGCTTTTCAATTCCTTTGCGCAAGACAGTATCACCGCCTAAAAAAGGATACATCAGGTTTTCGTTAAACCATAAGCGCAGGTTAGGGATGAAGTAAGCGCCATCGACATCACGTCCGCGAACATCCATTAGTTCTTTTCCTCTACCGGATAAAATGCCTACTATGGTTTTTTGTATACTAATATTTTCTCTTCTGAATAATGGTTCAACAGCTTTTATCCGATAACCCTTGTGGAGTAGGTCATCCACTAGTATAACGGGACGGTCAAAGGATTTTATCGTCTTAATTTGATTATTGAGACTTGCATAATTTGGATATTCGCCAATTTTGAAACCGGTTAAATCAGGAAAAAACATTTTTTCTGTGTGGAGTGATTTAGTCACGGTATTGGGTACGATTTTACCTTGCAAAATATTCCCAAAAGGAACGCACATCATTTCTCCCGATTTCTTGATTGTATAAGGAATATTTGATACGCCGTTTGCTTCACATATTTTTTTGACAAGCTTGTGATGAAGCATATTATTGTTGAATGCTAAAACAAGAGAACCCGGATAGAGGTTCGTTAAAGCTTTTTGCATTCTTTTACGAGATTTGTTGACGACATCCATGACCTTAGGATTGGTATTAAAAGGGTCTTTAAGAAAGCTTTTTACATTGAGCATCAGAGAAACAGTTTTTCTCATGTCAACTCCATAAACAGCATGACCCTGATCATCCACTGGAAGCTTAATAAATCCTTGTAGCTCAAGTATTTCATTAATTTGGTTAGAATCTATGTTTGTCAATATATTGTGGTAAACAGCATAAGTCAAATCTTCCTCTAATCCATGAGAAAGGGTTTCGGTAATTAGAATTTGCTCCATATCCGGGTGGATGAATTCCTGATTAATATATACGCCGTCTATAATCAATATTTTACCTGAAGCGACTTCGCGAATATGTTCAGTCACTAAAGTGTTTTTAAATTCTCGATACAATTCGGTTAGTTTTATATA
>JAFGVC010000099.1 GCA_016938195.1 Tissierellales bacterium
AGAAAAAGAAAAAGAATCTTACCGCATTTTAAACGCCGAGCTCGAGCTACAAACCAAACAGCTTAGAGAAGCCTACTCGACCTTAGAGGCGGTCAGTGATATTGGAAAGCAGCTGACCTCGTCCTTAGACTTGCCTACTATTTACAGATCGGTCAATGCGCATGTCAAAAACCTGATGACATGTGATGTCTTTGGTATTGCGCTGTTTAACGAAGCCAATCAGACGATTGACTATCAATATTTGATGGAGAATGATACCTTTTTAGAATCAATCAGGCTGTCCTTGAGTCAAAAGACCAGCTTTGCCGTCTCTTGCTTTGTAAACGCAGAGGCATTCATGGTCAACTCATTAAACGAGGATACTTCAAAATATACCGACGGTAGAAGCTCCAGCTTTGGAAAGTCCATGCCGGCTTTCATGTTTCAACCCTTGACGCTTCATGGCCGTACAATTGGTGTGATAACCGTACAAAGCAAAACAGAAAATGTATACAATGAAAAAGACCTGGCAACACTAGGTACGCTATCCTCATACTTATCGATTGCCATTAGCAATGCAAAAAATGCCGAGGATATGCAATCATTGAACCGAGCCTTATCCCTGCTGTCAAAAAAGGATGGATTGACTGGCATTTTCAACAAAAGATATTTCAACGAGGTCATCTCCCAGTCGTGGTCTTATGCTATGCGAAGTCAGGAGCCGCTGTCTGTCCTGATGGTTGATATTGATCACTTTAAAGAATATAACGATTTGCATGGTCACCTTGCCGGAGATGAGGCGTTGAAAAAAATCGCCACACTTATAGAGATGAATGTTAAACGTGGCTGTGATCTTGTCGCTCGCTTTGGAGGCGATGAATTCATTGTCTTGCTGAGCAATACGGATAGCAAGGGCGCTGCACGAGTCGCAGATGCTATCATAGCGTCTGTCCGCAACGAAGAAATCATTTGTGAGGATGCTCTTTTATCTCAACGCATAGCTATTTCTATCGGATATGCGACCATGATTCCACAAGCCGGCTCAAGACCGGATCAATTGATTGAAAACAGCGACCTGTCCTTATACAAGGCCAAAGCATTCGGCCGCAACCGCATCTATTCCGTCGACAAAGCTTGAATGAACATATGGGACCAACCGCTTAGTGAAAGACTAGGCGGTTGGTTTTTTGCAATTAAATAGCATTAAATAGCATTGTTCCTTGAATATTATTATGCGGTGGAGTACAATATTATTAGTAAAAGTCAAGATACTAATAGATGCTATTGGGCTATTGGATTTAAAATATGGGGGAATTATTATGTTTAATTATAATATTAAATTAAATTATTTAAATAGATGGATACAGTTTTCTTTGAGAGAACTGTATTTTTGGAGTGCATATCGTTTGATAAAATGAAAGAGATAAGGAGAAGATTATGCAGATAATAGATAATGTCAACAAAACTGTAAAAGACGATCTAGCCAATACAATCTCAAAAGGGGATAAAATTTCGATTGCTTCCGCTTGTTTTTCAATGTATGCATATGAAAAATTAAAAAAGCAACTGGATGGTATTGAAGAGTTGCGTTTTGTATTTACTTCTCCAACATTTCTACAAGAAAAAGCCCCCAGAGAAAAGCGTGAATTTTATATTCCGCAGCTTAATAGAGAGCGTTCTTTATATGGGACTGAATTTGAAGTAAAACTACGAAATGAGCTCAATCAAAAGGCAATCGCTCGTGAATGCGCTGATTGGATTAAAAAGAAAGTGAAATTTCGTTCTAATGTAACAGGTGGGTCTATTGGAAGTTTTCTGAGTGTGGTAAAGCCTGATGAATCTATAGCCTATTCGCCGTTAAATGCATTTACCACAGCAGACTTAGGATGCGAAAGAGGCAATAGCATTATGAGTCTTGTCAACAGAATAGATACGCCTCTAGCTGATGAATATGTAAAAATGTTTGATCAGATCTGGAACAACGAGAATCTTTTACAAGAAGTAACCAGTCAGGTGATTGATGGTATCACGGCAGCTTATAATGAAAACTCACCTGAGTTTGTGTATTTTGTCGCGATTTATAATATTTTTAATGAGTTCTTAGAGGACATCAATGAGGATGTATTACCCAATGAGGCCACGGGATTTAAAGAGTCCAAGATTTGGCTGAAGCTCTATGATTTTCAACAAGATGCAGTATTATCTATTATTAATAAGCTGGAGAATTTTAACGGTTGTATTCTTGCGGACAGCGTTGGTTTAGGTAAAACTTTTACTGCACTAGCGGTTATCAAATACTATGAACTGCGAAATCGAAATGTACTTGTGCTTTGCCCGAAAAAACTAGGTGATAACTGGTTTACATTTAAAGAAAATTACCTCAATAACCCTATTGCGACAGATCGATTGCGATACGACGTACTTTACCATACAGATTTATCAAGAGAGCGCGGAAAGTCTGGCCATATAGATTTGTCTAAGCTCAATTGGAGCAATTATGATTTAGTTGTCATTGATGAGAGTCACAATTTCCGTAATGGAGGCGACTATTCCGGGCGCGGTGACAACAAACGCGAGAATCGTTATTTGCAATTATTGAATAAAGTCATCAGACAAGGTATTAAAACCAAAGTGCTTATGCTTTCGGCCACGCCTGTCAACAATGGATTTTCTGATTTGAGACACCAATTAGAATTGGCTTATGAAGGAGACCCCTCGCTTATCAATGACAAGTTGGACACAACCAAATCAATCGATGTCATATTCAGAAGTGCGCAAACCGCTTTCAACAAATGGAGCAAACTGGATCCTGAAGAACGAACTACAGAGAATCTATTGCGCTCGCTTGACTTCGATTTCTTCACCATGCTTGATAGTGTAACCATAGCTCGTTCAAGAAAACACATCGAGAAATATTATGATATCGAGGCGATAGGAAACTTCCCGAAGCGGCTTAAACCATTAGCCTTAAGGCCAAAGCTTACTGATTTATCAGGTGCCATTGATTACGATGAAATTTATGATTTGCTTATGAAACTTAATCTCTCTGTTTATACACCCACTAATTTCTTGCTAGATAGTAGGAGATATAAATATTTAGATTCAAATGTTAATATTGACCGTGCCGGACGTGAAATTGGTATTAGACGCCTAATGTCTATTAACCTTTTAAAAAGACTTGAGAGTTCAGTGATTTCTTTTCATATTACACTCGATCGCGTTTGCAAGCTGATTAATGGAACCATTGAAGCTATAGATGCTTATAAAAATGGAAACAATAAATTAATCCACGCACAGGAACTATCGGAAACTGATTTTGATGAAGATGATAGAAATACTACTTTCTTCGGAAATAATGCCAAGAAATTTGACATTGATCTTGAAGACATGGATTATATTACCTGGCGGGAAAAACTGTCAGAGGATTCTGAAATACTCCAGCTTCTATCCGATATGATACATGACATTACGCCTGATTATGACACAAAATTGCAAACATTGGTTGATTTGATAGCCAAAAAAATTCAGAACCCTTTCAACACAAACAATAAAAAAGTACTCATTTTCTCCGCATTCTCCGATACAGTCGATTATTTATATGCTC
>JAFGVC010000016.1 GCA_016938195.1 Tissierellales bacterium
AATGGCGCTTGTGAAGTGCTTTATGTGACAGAGGTCATTATCCATGAATAAACACATCTTTTTTTTCTATATTGATAATCAAGTCAAAATTAGGATAGTATGATTTAAATTGCTTCATGACGCTTGTTTTAAGTTGTTCGATTTTAGCCTCGGATAATTGATTGTCGACTATCATATCAAAAGATATTCTTTTCTGACCGGATTCATGAATAATTCTAAAATCATGTATACTTAAAATTGAAGCAAAAGGCTCTATAATAGCATCAATTTTTTCTTTGGTCATTTGAGTATCTATGCATTCATTTTCAATAGGATCAACATGAATAAGCAAATCTATGCCGTAAATGTCATTTACGGCATTTTCTATACGATCGATAATAGTGTGAGTTTCCAGAAATGAAAAAGCAGAAGACATTTCCACATGAATAGAAGCAATTTTTGTTTCCGGACCGTAATCATGAATCATCAAGTCATGCACGTCTTGAATGCCATCAAATGCCAGGATGTATGCTTCTATTTCTTGCATGAGCTCACTTGATGGTCTCGCTCCAATCAATGAATTCATGGTATCTCTAAATATTTCAATGCCGTTATAGCCGATAAAAACAGCTACAACGATCCCTGCAAAACCATCTAAAGGGAATGTTGTGTAGTCAGTCAAAAAAAATGACATGATAACGACAGAAGTAGCAAATATATCAGCGACACTATCCAGTATGACAGCCTTCAAATTTTGTGACTCGATTAACTTTGTCAGTTTTTTATTGAACAATACCATCCAAAGCTTTATGATGATGGATAAAAAGAGAATAGGAACGACATAAGACTTAAATAGGATAGGTTGAGGAAGTATTATTCTGTGTATTGAGCTTTTGATGAGCTCATAGCTAAAAATAATGATGATTATTGATATAATCATAGCAGATAAATATTCAAAACGACCATGACCAAAGGGGTGTTTTCGATCAGCAGGCTTATCGGCATATTTGAAGCCTATAAAAGAGATTAAATTGGTTCCTAAATCCGAAAGATTGTTGAAGCTATCAGCCGTGATAGAGATGCTATTGACGGTTATTCCAACTATCAATTTTGTCAGAAATAAAATAATGTTGCATATAGCGCCGGTTAATGCACTCCAATAGCCTACGATTTTTCTTGTTGGAGGTTTGCTTTTAAATATTTTTTTGATAATATAATCATTCATGGGGCTCTCCTAGTAAATTCACGATAAGTTTTGTCAGTAGTATTTGAGCTATTAAGGTATCTAAAGCTCTTAGATTCAACCTATTATAGCATGGATAACTTGATCAAGTCCATGTCAATTGACACCCTAAAGGGAATATGATATAATTACTATAAGTTCACAAGTTGAACTTATGTTTACATAGTGAACAGGAGGACATTATGGAATCAAAAAGCACAGCTATCAATAAAGCTCTACAGATAATGAAAACATTATCCGAGGGTGACTATGCCTATTCAGTGATAGAAATTAGTGCAAAACTAAATATTAATCGGACTACAGTGTATAGAATTTTACAAGAATTAGAACAAGAAATGTTTGTCGTACAAAATAAGACCGATAAAAAATATAGAATTGGACCGGTGCTATACCATGTTGGCACCAAATACCTATATCGAAATCATAATTTTGATCAAATTCGAGCGATTGTAGACGAAATTGCCTTAAAAACAAAGCAAAATGTTGGATATACCGTCATTGACAATATGAAGATTATGAACCTTTATGAATCAGAGGTGAATATGCCGGTTAAAATCACTTACCAGTATGGAACTTATTTTCCGATAAATGCGGGTGCTTATGGGAAAACATTGATGGCATTTTACGAGCCTTTAGAAGAATTAGAGCAAATTCTGAAGAATACTGTTTTGGAAAAACGTACTCTCTACACAATCACGGACAAAGAGCAATTAATGAACGAATACAAAAAAATAAGAGAGCAAGGTTATGCGATAAGTGATGAAGAAAATCTTATCGGCGCAATGGGAATAGGTGTTCCTGTTTATAATGGCAAAGGAAAAGTAACGAGTTGTATCGCTATAGCCGCGGTTAAAGCCACTTTAAATAAAGAAGATATTAAAGATTTTGTTGTTCTGTTAAAAAAAGGTGCACAAGAAATTAGTAAATATGTTTATTAGAAGGAGGGAAGTAGACAAGCATCTTTTAAAATAAATTTTTTTAGGAGGATTTTATGTCTCAACAAAAAAATGAACAAAAAAAGAAATTCTTTAAAGTACCACATACCTATGTTATTCTCTTTTTAGTAATTCTCATCATGGCAATATTTACTTATATTATCCCTGCAGGTGAATTTGACAGAGTTAAAGACCCGAATACAGGCAGAACGGTTGTTGATCCGGCTTCGTTTCATTCGGTTGACCAGAATCCTACCGGTTTTTTTGACTTGTGGCTATCAGTCCCGGCTGGAATGCAAGCAGCGGCAAGCATTATTTTCTTTATCTTTATTGTTGGAGGATCGTTCCAAATTATTACGGGAACCGGAGCTATTGAAGCCGGCATAAGCAGAATAGCTCTCAAGTTAAAAGATAAAGATAAACTCATGATTCCGATGTTTCTTATTTTATTCTCAATATTTGGAGGAACGATAGGTATGGCCGAGGAGGCGATTGTTTTCGTTCCAATTGGTATTGCCCTGGCAAGGGCCTTAGGATATGATGCAATTGTAGGAACAGCAATGGTTACACTAGGAGCCGCTTGCGGATTCACATCAGGATTCATGAATCCTTTCACAGTTGGTGTAGCGCAAGGAATAGGAGAACTTCCTCTTTTCTCAGGTATTGCTTTAAGATTAGTTGTTTTAGTCGTGATGTTAATTATCACAACCTTGTATCTTCTTAGATATGGAGCAAGAGTAAAAGAAAATCATTCTTTAAGTATTGTTGCTGAATTAGAAATGGAAGAAAAAGATTCTGTCATAGACTTGGATAATATTCCAACTTATGAAAAACAACATACATTAGTTCTTTTGACTTTAGTGATAGGATTGGGATTCATCATCTACGGCGTTTTTAAATTAGGCTGGTATATAGATGAAATAGCGGCGACCTTCCTAGCAATTGGCGTTATTGGCGGTTTAGTAGGCAAGCTTGGACCAAGCAAGGTATCACAGGAATTTGTCACCGGTGCTAGAGGCATTGTTTTTGGCGCTTTGGTTGTTGGTATTGCCAGAGGAATTCTTGTTGTTATGACTGATGGTAAAATTATTGATGCCATCATTAATGGGTTGGCACAGACTATTAGCACTCTACCACAAGCTATTTCGGTAGTGGGTATGTATATTGTTCAAGTGATTATCAATTTCTTTATTCCTTCAGGGAGTGGTCAGGCTGCTGCTACTATGCCTATCATGATTCCACTATCTGATGTTCTTGGTATCAATCGTCAAGTAGCAGTAATGGCTTATCAATTCGGAGACGGTTTTACCAATTCAATTATTCCGACTTCAGCCGCACTGATGGGCGTTTTGTCTGTTGCGAAAATATCATATGAAAAATGGGTTAAATTCTTATGGCCATTGATGTTGATTTGGATTGGAACAGGTGCTGTTTTTCTAATTATTGCCAACCTGATTAACTACGGACCATTTTAATGGGGTGAAGTATTGGAAATAGAACGTTTTTTTACACAGGATGAGGTAGTTAAGCTGACTCAGGACCTAATTAGAATACCGAGTCATAAAGATACCCCTGGTAGAGAAAAAGAAGTTTCTGAGTTTATTTACCAGTTTTGCTACAATAATGAAATAGAAGCAGAATTAAAAAGGGTGGATGGAGATAGAAAAAATGTCTATATTCGTCTATCCGGAAATGGGACAGGTCCTACATTGATGCTAAATGGACATACAGACACGGTGCCACCTTATAACATGAGCATTCCACCATTTAATGCTGAAATAAGAGATGGCTTTATTTGGGGAAGAGGTGGCAACGACATGAAGGGTGCAGTAGCGAGTATGATAATTGCATTACTAGCACTAAAGCGTTCAAAAGTTCAGTTGTCAGGTGATGTTATCGTGGCGTGTGTTGTCGGTGAAGAAGAAAAGAGTGAAGGAACTGAAGAACTTGTTCTTTCAGGGATCAAAGCAGACGCAGCTATTGTTGGAGAACCTTCTAATTACGAATATGCGATTGGACACAGAGGGCTTGAATGGATAGAGTTTATTTTTCATGGCAAAGCAGCTCATGGTGGTGTTCCCAATGAAGGAATTAATGCAATTTCAAAAGCTGCCGATTTTATTAAATTAGTTGAGAAGGAGCTTTATCCAAAGCTCGAAAAAAGATTCAATGAATATATGGGGCCTTCTGTCATGAATTTCGGACAAATTGAAGGAGGTACTCAACCCTCTACAGTTGCCGATACCTGCTCATTAAAAATTGACAGAAGATATATTGTAGGAGAAACGGTAGAAACGGTAATTGATGAATTTCATGAAATCATCAATAAACTTCAAGCACGAGATCCTGATTTCAAGGCTGAAATCATTAGAATGGAGTCTAATCTGATGAATCGTTTTGACCATATGTATCATTACACTGCTCCTAAAGAGAAAATTGTCAAATCAGTAAAAAATGCACTTTTCAACCATTTGAAGGTTGAACCCATGGTTACCCGTAAACGAGGATGGACTGATGCAGCCACGCTTTCATACTATGGGAAAATCCCCACTGTCATCACTGGGCCCGGCAATCTGAGCTATTCGCATACAAAGGATGAGCGAATTCCAATTGTGGATTTATACAACTACGTTAAAATATACGCTGATATTGCATTGGATTTTTGTCGCTAGAATAAAATCAGGCAGCTTTGCTGCCTGATTGTAATTTAGGAGGATTAGATGAAAACCATAAAGATAATAAACGGTTTAGTTCCTGATTTTAAGAATCGGAAATTTGTTCAAAAGGATGTTTTTATTGAAGACGGAGTCATTACAGAAGTGGGAGCTATCACGAAGTCAGCTGATATCACTATTGAAGCAAAAAATCGCATTGTGTCACCAGGCTTTATTGACATCCACATGCATGAAGAAGTAATTGACATTAATGAACCAGATCCTTATTTTACAGCCTATTATGAGTTGCAAATGGGTGTTACAACTTGTGCCGCAGGAAATTGTGGCAATAACAGACAAAGCATTGAGACATTTAAAGGGTATATAGACCAGAATTTTTCTCCGGTAAATTACTTAACTTTTATAGGGCACAACTATCTTAGAAATCAAGTAGGCGTTGAAGATCGCTATCGCGCATCCACTAAAAACGAGATTGAAAAAATGAAAGCAATTATTGAGAAGTATAAAACTTATGGGATTATTGGAATATCATATGGTATTGAATATTCACCGGGGATTGAAACTCAAGAGATAATAGATTTGGCAAGTGCTTTAGATTCAGAACATTACTTGCTATCGGCTCATTTTAGAGAGGATGGGGAGAAAAGTGTTGAATCCATCAAAGAATTAATACAAGTGGCTAAAGACACAAAACTGCCAATGCAAATTTCACATATAGGTAGTTGTAGCGCCTACGGATATATGACTCAGTCATTGAAAGTAATTGAAAAATCTAGACAAGAAGGATATAGTATTTTTGCCGACTGTTATCCTTATGATGCTTTTGCCACGTTTATAGGTTCTGCCGTGTTTGATGAAGGATGCTTTGAAAGATGGAACAAAACTTATCATGACATCTTGTTGACTGAAGATCCATATCGTAACACTAGATGTACTGAAGAGCTTTTTTATAAAGTCAGGAAGGAATATCCCAACATGATTGTAGCTGCTTTCGTAATGAATGAACATGAAGTGGTGGAGGCTATTCAATCACCTTTCATTTATGTAGGCAGTGACTCATTATTTAAAAAAGACAGTGGGCACCCAAGAGGAGCAGGAAGCTTCCCAAGAGTATTGTCAAAATATGTGAGAGAAGATCAAAGTCTTGAGCTCATAGATGCTTTATGGAAAATGACACTAGGTCCTGCTGAAAGACTGAGATTGTCAAACAAAGGACAAATTGAAGTAGGGATGGATGCAGATATTACTATTTTTAACCAAGAACGTATAAAGGATAGTGCTGATTATGCGAACCCTACCGCTCCGCCTGAAGGAATTGATTATGTGATTGTAAATGGAGAAATAGCAGTTCAAGATAAAAAAATCGTTAATGGTAGATTAGGAAAATATGTAAAATATCAATTAAATTAATGGAGGCTCTCATGAAAGAAAAAATTCAACAGATTTCAGAATCTTTAAAATCAGAACTTATTGCTTTAAGCGATGAAATCTACAAAAATCCTGAATTAGGATACGAGGAGTATCATTCTTGTCAATTGCACGAAGAAATTCTTGAAAAGCATGGTTTCAATGTAACAAAAAAATATTTGGGAGTTGACACCGCTTTTAGAGCTGAATACGACTCGCAAAAAAAAGGACCAACGATAGCTTTTTTAGCTGAATATGACGCCTTGCCGGGAGTTGGTCACGGATGTGGTCATAATATTCTTGGTACTACCAGCACCGGAGCGGGAATAGTTCTAAAAAATGTTATTGATGACATTGGCGGAAAGGTGGTCGTTATAGGAACACCTGCAGAAGAAACAAGCGGTGCAAAGGTATTATTTGTTGACAAGGGGGCTTTTGACGATGTAGATGTGACGATGATTGCTCATCCTAATATGTCTTATAACAAAAGTGGTAAGTCACTAGCTCTGGAAGCTATACAATTTGAATATAAGGGAAAGCCCTCACACGCGGCTTCTTCTCCGGAAAAGGGTGTCAATGCACTTGATGCAGCCATCAATACATTTAACAATATTAATGCTCTGAGGCAACAAACGCAATCAGATGCTAGGATACACGGGATAATAAAAGAAGGCGGAAAAGCACCGAATGTTATTCCGGATTATTGTTTAGCTCAGTTTTATGTCAGAGCACAGACTAAAACTTATCTGAAAGAATTGGTTGAAAAAGTTAAAAAATGCGCTGAAGGAGCTTCGCTGGCAGCAGGCACAGAGCTTTCCATTTCAAATTATGAGTATAGCTACGACAATATGGTAACAAATGAAACATTATCGAGTGTTTTCACAGACACATTAAAAGCTTTGGGCATCCAAAAAATTTTAGAAGCCCGTGAATCCTTTGGATCAATAGACGCCGGTAATGTAAGCCATGTTTGCCCGACCATTCATCCGTATTTTGACATTACTAATGACATAAATGTTGGGGCACATACAAAAGAATTTGCAGAGGCTACAATAAAGCCGTTTGCATATGATAATATGATTATCACCATAAATGCTTTAGTATTGACAGCAATTGAGGTCATTAAAAACGAAGAATTATTAAACAAAATCATGATAGAGTTTGAAAATACAGAAAAATAATATAATCAATCACTATGACTTCACCGATGAAAGAGGTATTTATTTTTATAGCAAATGGGTGTATAATTAAATTAAACAGAACACTAATTGCTAAAAAAATATGTGAGAGGTGGTAGTTTATGAAAAAAATATTAATGCCGGTTGATGGATCGCCCGGTTGTCAAGAAGCACTTCAGATGGCTGAAGATCTAGCCAAGAAATTCGACAGCACAATAACTGCTTTTTATGTTTTTGATATGCATAGGATTCCCAACGAATTGGAATATGCCGGGTATATTGAAAAAATGTATGACACAGAGACAAAAAGAGATTTTCTAGATAAAACAGTAAAATATTTTGAAGAAAGAGGCGTAAAAGCAGAATCAAAGATGGTCAAAGGAGATCCCGCTTCGGATATAATTGATGAAGCCGAAAAAGGGGAGTATGACTTGGTTATCATGTGCACCAAGGGCATGTCCATGGGTAAAAGATTTCTGCTAGGCAGTGTGACCAACAAAGTGGTACACCATATTACACGACCCATATTGATTGTAAGATGACATTAAGAACCGAAGGCTTAGCCTTCGGTTCTAATTTTTAATTAATAAAAGGGCGTCTAAAACGTCTTGTTTAATTAATAAAGGGAATAGGAAAGGATTTTTGATATGGGATTCTCTGTAGAAATTCTTTTTGACGGAAACAGCGAAAAGAAAATAAAAGAATACTGGAAAATGCTATATGACAATGACGGTGGGTCTTTTATGTACCTCAAAGGGGGAAATCCACATATTTCGCTTGCCGTTTATAACAATGAGATGGCTTGCATCGAGCAATTAAAAGAAATAGTTAATTCAACTTTTAAAGATATTAAACAATTTAAACTTGAATTATCAAGTATAGGGGTTTTTCCCGGCGAGGAAATGGTTACTTTTTTAAATCCGAAGCCTTCACCAAAGTTATTGAATCTTCAGAGTGCCCTCTACAGCGAAATTCGAAGACAAAAAATAAAAAAATATTATTGGGGACATTACAAACCCAAAAGTTGGGTTCCACATTGTACGATGATTGTTAATGAAACAGCCGAGCAGCATATCAAAGGGATCGATTTGTTGATTAGATACTATGAGCCTTTTGTCGCCACTGTCAATAGAGTATCTGTTGCTGAATTCTTTCCTTATAATTGTCTGATGGAGATTGATTTACCTCAAGAAAACCCAAAATACATTTAGATATTATCTAAAACCTTCTTTTTTGCCTCCTAATTGAATCAATAATATACCTTTGTATTTGAGTCTACTGCCATAAAGACTTTCAAGAACCTTCTTAATGTTGCGATTACCATCATTAAATGAATGATTAGCTACTATTTTACCGGTTTTAGCATGAACTTCTAAGACGCCTCCGGTAGTTGTCTGAGTGTTGTTACTATGATCATGATTGGTGTCGATTGGTTTGAAAATGAATTTGTTTACATCATTATTGAAAATTCTTATATTATTTACATCTTCCTTAAGAATCTCTTCTGGTGACATATTGTAATATTTCTCTCCGTAATGGCTCCAAAAGCTCATCATAGCAGCTGATCCCTTGAAGAATCCCTTTCCCTCTTGTTTAATTTTTTGTTGAAGCAATTTAGTTTCTGTTTTTTGTCGTTCAGGGGAGAGCTCAGCAAACAAGAGCTGATCGTTAAAAAAAACCATATACACATTTGTTCTTTTCAATAAACCATCTTTTCTATTGGCATTTAGTACCATTAAAGCTTTGTCAAAAGCTTTTACGGCGTTGGGTTGGTCAGGTTGGATAGGTTGACTTTCCACCTCCGTTTTATACCCGCATTTCGAACAAAAGCGATCTGAAGCACTCAGCTTGTTCCCACAATTTTGGCAGTACATAGGGCACCTCCTGTTTTCTTATTATTATATAATAAATCGATAATTATTTAAAGATATAAAAATTAATTGAATAAAAAAACTACCCTTCTTACAAATTTAATGATAATATTATCATTAAGAAAAAAACAGGAGCTATTATGAATGCAATCATGATGTACGGACTTGCCATTACGTTATTGGTTATATCTAGTATAAAAGATAAGAAAAAAACAAAAGGTGCATTAAAAAAAGGAGTTAATTCATTTCTAAATATATTTCCCCAAATGTTAGGTATTTTGACTTCAGTTGGCATCATATTTTCATTTTTTGACGCTGACACTATATCCAAAATTGTAGGCAGCGAATCAGGATGGGTTGGCGTTATACTCTCAGCTGTTGTAGGTTCTATCACATTAATTCCTGGATTCATAGCTTTTCCTATGGCAGATATGGTATTAAAAAATGGCGGAGGATATATGCAAATAGGTGCCTTTGTATCTTCATTGATGATGGTGGGCGTCATGACAGCATCTCTTGAAATGAAATATTTCGGGAAGAAATTAACACTGGTTCGAAACATAATAGCCTTTTTCTTTTCGTTATTTGTTGCATATATTATCGGAAGAGTGGTGGTCTAAATGGAGAGGTTAAAGAAATATAGGTTTTTTATCATTATGTCGGCAGGGATGGGAGTTCTCTATTTGATTAACTCAAAAATGGGAGAAAGTGCTTTTCATATGACATATATTAGTTTATTGGAGATGATGACCATTTTACCTCCCGTATTTATCTTGCTAGGTCTATTGGATGCATGGGTACCAAAAGAGATGATGATGACACATATCGGAGATAAATCAGGCATAAAGGGAATCCTATTGGCTTTGTTTCTTGGCTCGGCAGCTGCAGGTCCTTTATATGGGGCATTTCCAGTTGCTGCTATTCTGATGAAAAAAGGTGCTAAATTTAGCAATGTCCTTATATTTATAGGGGCTTGGTCTACGACCAAAATTCCAATGCTGCTCTTTGAAATGGCTTCTTTAGGGAAGGTATTTGCTTTGACGAGGTTGATTGTAGATATACCCGGCATTATTATCATTGCGATGCTGATAGAGAAAATAATGAAAAAAGATGAAATTGAAAAAATTTACGAAGAAGCGGCGAAAATGTAAATATGAATTATTTTTGAAAAAGGGGCGAAAATGAAAAAAATAGACTATAATTATCCGCCTGGTACATTAATTTACACAGGTGAATATAAAAACCAGAAATCAATCATTCAGTTAATGGCATATGATTTAGAACATGTATTTGAGGAGTATATTATTAACTTTAATCGTCCAATTAATATGCAAAAAATTGAATGGGTTAACATAGTTGGGTTTAACGATTTAGATATAATAATCGAAGCAGGAAAAAAATTTGATATTAACAATTTAATTTTAGAGGATGTTTTAAATGTTCAACACCGAAGTAAAATTGAAATTGAAGAGGAAAGTGTTTTTGCCATATTAAAAATGGTGTATATAAAGAATGATATTATTGTCCATGAACACATTTCAATTATTATGAAAAATAATTACCTCATTACTTTTCAGGAAACGCAAGGTGATGTCTTTGATTCTTTGAGAGAAAGAATCAGAACAGGGAAAGGAAATATTAGAAAATTAGGGATTGATTATCTATTTTATTCAATTCTTGACGCAATAGTAGACCATTATTATAGTGCCTTAAGTTTAGTTGAGGATAATATCGATGAAATTGAACAACTCGTAATGACAGGGGATCAAACTGTTTTAGAACGAATACATTCTTTAAAAAAAGAATTGATATTTTTGAGATCTTCTATATTACCCATTAAAGATATTATCAGAAATCTTATTGAAGAATTGGACGGCTTTGTAAATAGTAAGAATCGTGAATATTATAAGGACCTTAATGATCATCTGACTGAAATTTCTGATAAATTAACAACTTATCGAGAACTGGCAAATAGTCTAAATGAAACACATGCGTCAAATGTTAATAACAATATGAATAAAGTCATTACAATTCTTACAATGTTCTCTGCATTGTTCATTCCATTAACATTTATGACCGGATTTTTTGGGATGAATTTCAAGTTTTTTCCTGGCATTGATTACAAGTATGGTGTACATGTTTTTATTATCTCATGCTTGATGCTTTCAGGAGTCATGTTGTTTTTTATAAAAAGAAAGAGATGGTTTTAGAAAAAAATGCGACTTTTATGGCAAAGTTAGGCAGAGGATGATATAATAATGTGGAATTGAAAATTGTTTCATAGGAGGAGTCATGTCTACGAGCAACAAAAAACCGAATTCTTTTCTCAGGACAATTTTTGTGGTCTATATTCTGTTCATTTTAGTGACCAATGTAATGGGCAATTCAATGCCAAGATTAAGTAATTTTTCAGGCATTATTATTATACTGGTTGTCCTTTTGATAGCTTCTCAAGTTTTTTCAGCTGTCAAGAAAAATACTAAATCAGATAGCTTTTCATTTACACAATCCACCAAAACTGTTTCAGATAAGATGAGGAAAACACAGCAACCTGTCTCTTCGACAAAAAGAGTCTCAAGGAATAAAGAGATTTCTTCAGTGGATAAACCCTATACCGATTTGAAATCGAACAATGGGATTGGCTTTGTAGATATGAATGATCACTATATTAGGCAGTATAAAGAACTCTATGAAGCTGGCATTATGTCCAAGGAAGAATTAATGGACAAAATAAGAAAAAAAAAATAATAATCTCGTGAATATACCATTATTTTTATAAAAAGATATGGTATAATCTATTTAGGATTTTAACAAATCACTAAACAAACTTAAATGATTAAGGAGGAACTTGGAATGGAAAAATGGGAATGCATACCATGCGGGTATATTTATGATCCCGAAATCGGTGATGAAGATGGTGGCATCGATCCGGGAGTAAGCTTTGAAGATCTTCCGGAGGATTGGGTTTGTCCTCTATGTGGTGCAGGAAAAGAGGATTTCCAAAAGGCGTAAATGTCAACAAGACCGGTTCCTTAAAGGGATTGGTCTTTTTAATGTTGCATCATAAAGACCAAAATTAAGACAAATATTAGGAGAGTATTTTGGAAAACAAAATTATTGCAAAAGTAAACGGAAAAGAAATAACTTCACTTCAATTAGAAAAGCTGATGAACAGTTTGCCACCTGAACAGTTGAGGCAGGTATCAACGCCTGAAGGCCAAAAAATGCTAATTGAAGAAATTATTGCAGCAGAATTAATATACCTAGATGCTATTGACGATGAAATGGACAAGCATTCAGCTTTTTTAGAGTTATTAGAGGAAGCAAAAAAAAGCATCCTTCAAAGGTATGCCATTGAGAAATTAATAGCAGGTATTTCCACCAATGAAGAAGAGATGCTTCAGTTTTATGAAGCAAATAAAATGAAGTTTTTTCAACCGGAACGCGTATCTGCTAGACATATTCTGGTAAAGGAAGAAAGTGAAATTAACGAAATTAGAGAAAAAATAATAGAAGGATTAGAATTTTCTAACGCCGCTGAGCAATACTCTACTTGTCCTTCCAAAAAATCCGGAGGAAATCTGGGTGCTTTTGAAAAAGGGAAAATGGTACCTGAATTTGAAGCTGCCGCTTTCTCGTTACCTGTCGGGGAACTGAGTCAACCAATAAAAACCCAGTTTGGCTTTCATTTGATTATGGTAGATGAAAAAATGCCATCTCAAGCTTCAGACTTCGAAGCAGTAAAAGATGCCATCAAAAAACAAATCATCAACCAAAAGCAATTAAATGCATATCATGGAAAATTAGAAGGACTTAGACAGAAGTATTCTGTTGAAATGATATAATAAGCATGCCTTATGTCTATATATTGAAATGTTCGGATGATTCGTTGTATACAGGTTGGACCCAAAATCTGGACCAAAGAATAGAAAAACACAATGCAGGGATAGGCGCCAAATACACTAGAGGAAGACTTCCGGTCATTCTCGTACATAGCGAGTCCTTTGATACAAAAGAGGAAGCGATGAAAAGAGAAATAGCAATAAAAAAATTATCCAGAGAAGCTAAGCTGATGCTCATAAAACAAGAATAAAGTAGCGCTCATCTTTTTTTGAGCATCGTATCAATGAACGAAAGAACCAGAAAAGAAATACTGAGTATGATAGAAATCGTGATTTCAGTTTTGTACTGATTGACAGGGCAAACTCCCGGAGCCAATCCTCGGGTAGAGAAATAAACCCGATACAAAGTATAACTAGAAAAACCAATGGCTAAAATAAAAAGACCATTTATAAGCTGATTAAATTTTTTCATCAGAATCAAACCCTTTCTACAGTAATAATTAATCTTACCATCAATTGAAAAGCAAGTCTATCAAAATACTAGGAGGAATCATGAAATTTGAGGATTACAATTATCAGAGAATAGACATGGAAAAAATGACAAAAAACTTCAAATTGCTCTTGGAAGACTTCAAAAGCTCCAAAAGCTTTGAGTCCCAAGATTTGACAATGCAAAAAATAAATCAAGTGAGAAATCAATTTGAGACAATGGCGACGATTGTATCCATCAGACATTCCATTGACACAACGGATGAATTTTATGACTCTGAAAATGAATATTACGATAATGAGACACCCAATTATCAAGCACTCATCAGTGAATATTACGAATTGCTAACAACCTCTATTTTTCGACGAGAGCTTGAAAATAAATGGGGAAAGCATCTTTTCAACATTGCAGAGCTACAACTTAAAACATTCGCCCCGGAGATTATTCCTGATTTACAAGAAGAAAATAAACTGGCAAGCCGTTACGGAAAGCTACTAGCTTCAGCAAAAATTGAATTTGAAGGTAAAACATACAATTTGTCGCAAATGACGCCTCATATCCAATCAGTTGACAGAAAAACTAGGAAAAAAGCAAATCAAGCCGTTACCGGATTTTTCGAAGAGAATGAAAAAGAATTTGATGATATCTATGAACAATTGGTATCAGTTAGACAGACAATTGCAGAAAAATTAGGTTATGAAAACTACATACAGCTAGGATATGACCGACTAGGCCGAACAGAATACGGACCGGACGAGGTTGAAGTCTTTAGAGAGCAAGTTAAAAAGAGCATTGTACCTATTGCTGTAAAGCTTAGAAATAGACAGGCTAAAAGACTTGACATAAGCGAATTGTTGTATTATGATGAGAACTTGGAATTCACAACGGGTAATGCAACACCAAAAGGCGACAAGGAATGGATGGTAAAACAAGCCAAAACCATGTACACGGAGCTATCTGAGCAAACAAAGCAATTCTTTGATTTTATGATTGATCGAAATCTAATGGATTTAGATAGTAAACCCGGTAAAAGAGCAGGAGGCTATTGCACATACATTCCGGAATATGCTTCGCCGTTTATTTTCGCTAATTTCAATGGGACCTCTCATGACGTGGATGTTTTGACACACGAGGCGGGACATGCTTTTCAGATATATTCCAGTAAAGAATTTGAGGTGCCGGAGTATTATTGGCCCACATTAGAAGCTTGTGAAATACATTCCATGTCAATGGAATTTATCACATGGCCTTGGATGAAGCTATTCTTTGAACAGGATGAAGTAAAATATAAGTTTTCTCATTTGGCCTCAGGAGTCCTGTTCATTCCATATGGTGTTCTGGTGGATGAATTTCAACATTATGTATACGCATTTCCAAAAGCGACAAAAGAAGAAAGAAAACAAAAATGGCGTGAGCTTGAAAGCGTCTATCTGCCTACAAAAAACTATAGCGACAATGCTTTTTTAGACAAAGGAACCTATTGGTACAGACAAGGACATATCTTCAATAGTCCATTTTACTATATTGATTATACACTTGCTCAAATCTGTGCCTATCAGTTTTGGATTAAGTTTAATGAAGATAAAGAAAAAGCATGGCAAGAGTACCATCATCTTTGCAAAGCAGGCGGTAGCAAGCCATTCTTAGAGTTATTGGGATTGGCAAATCTAAAAAGTCCATTTGAATCAGAGACAATAGACTACGTTGCGGGTCCTATTAATGAATGGCTAGAAAAAATAGATGACAAAAAGCTTTAAAACAGTCTATGATCTCATTATTGTAGGAGCAGGAGCTTCAGGACTATTTGCGGGCGCAGAGGCAGAACAGTCCATTAAAACGCTCATACTGGAAAGAAATACAAGTCCGGGAATAAAACTCCTCATGACGGGTTCAGGACAATGCAATCTCACTCATGACGGCAATATAAAAGACTTTGTCAAAAGATACAACAACCCCTCTTTTGTCAGAACAATCCTTTATGCCTTCACCAATGATAATCTTATCCAATGGTTTGAAGAAAAAGGACTAAAATGTATCAAAAGGGAAGACGGAAAAATTTTCCCGGCATCCCTAAACGCTCAAGACGTGCTTTCTGTGTTGCTGGATGAAATCAACAAAAAAGGTCATCAAATCAAGACAAATGAAAAGGTTCAAAGCATCAAGCGTGACTTGGAAACAGGGATTTTTACAGTAAACACGAATAAATGCCGGTATTCTTGCCGAAATCTAATTTTGGCAGGAGGAGGCAAATCTTACCCAATGACAGGATCAAATGGCGAATTATTTGAAGTGATTAAGCCCTTAGGAATTCGAGTAACTGCGCTAAAACCGTCGCTTACCACGGTCAAGGTGTGTGATTACCCTTATTCTACCTTAACAGGGGTCACAATAAAGCAAGTTGCATTAAAAATCAACAAGAAAGAAGCAAAACCGATAACAAGCTTGGGAGATCTTCTGTTTACGCCATCAGGCTTGTCAGGACCTGTCATCATTAACAATTCAAGAAACATGGACTCTGACGATCAAATAATCATTGATTTTCTAAGTGATGCTACAATGCATTCACTAGAAGAACGGATGGTTGCATACATACGCCGGAATACCAAAAAAACAGCAAAAAATGTATTCTTTGATACAATTGATCTCCCTAATCGGCTTGTCGAACATTTTCTAAAGAGACTCAATATCAAAACGGATACCAAAGCCTCCGAAATCTCAGTCAAACAGATTCACGAAATGATTCAATTAGTCAAATCACATCCGTTTATAGTCAAAGAAACGGGAGGATTCGACAAAGCGATGGCCACCTCAGGTGGCGTTTGTACGGCGGATATTAGGACAGAAAATTTATCATGCAAAGGCATTCCCGGTCTTTATGTGATTGGTGAGATGCTCGACATTGATGGAGAAACAGGCGGTTACAATCTGCAATTTGCTTTTTCATCAGCCCATAAATGTATTTTCAGTTTTATAATTGACGAATCAAAAAAAATGTGTTAAAATAAAAATAAAAAAGAATGGTGGTTCAAATGCCTCAAGTGTTAAAAGAAGAAGTAAGAAACAGTATACTTAATTCAGCGATTAAAATCTTTAAACAAAATGACTATAGCAAATCTTCAATGAATCATATTGCAGAAAACGCAGGAATTTCTGTGGGCAACATTTACAGATATTTTAAAAACAAAGAAGAATTGTTTGACGTGATTGTTAGAGATTTAGCTGAAAAAGTGATGTCCATTATGGACAAGTGTAAAAACGTGGAAACAATCGACGAGGTTTTCGATGTGCTCAAAGAAGCCATTGATGAATTTGTGACATTATATGAAAGCAATGAGGATATTTTTGTCATATTGATTCAAGCAACTGATCATCTCAAGAAAAAATATGATGTCGAAAATTCAATGGTTCAGTATCTTTCTCTCAATCTCAACAATATTGCTAGAAACTTCTGTCAGCATAAGGACATCAACGAAGAAGACCTAATCAACCTATGTACAACATTATCCGTATCCTTGACAAAAGGAGTCAATTTCATCATGCTATCAGACGGGAGTACTACCGTCATGAAGAAAAGACTATACAATTATCTTGACTTTATGCGAGTGGGTTTTATTGAAAACATCAAAATTCATTAAAAAAGTGCTTAGGCACTTTTTTTTTGGGTTTTTGACATTTACAACTATCTCAACCTGTTATATGATAGGATGAGAAAAGAAAGGGGTGATCAATGAAGAAAGTAATATTGGCCGTTGAATAAAATAATTTAAGCGCCCGGACTTTTTCAAGGCCGTAAAAATGAAAAAGTTGACGAGGATGGGGAGTATCGAATATTCGGCGGATGCCCCACGGAAGGATAAGGTTTCGATAGGATACGTTTAAAACTTAGAAGTGATTCTTTGCACAGGGACGGATTCAAGCTTATATACATATTTGAATTTTGACAATTGAAAGGAGTATTTATGTGTGGAATAGTCGGATACATCGGATATGAGGATGTAAAAGAAACAATATTATCAGGATTAGAAAAATTAGAATATAGAGGTTATGATTCTTCAGGAATAGCCATTCTCAATGGCACAGGTTTACATATTTATAAAGACAAGGGTCGTATCGCTCACTTAAGAGAAATCGTTGATTTTGGCAAGGAAGGGACACTAGGAATTGGACATACGCGCTGGGCAACCCATGGAAAGCCAAATAAAATTAATTCTCATCCCCATCAAAGCTCGACAAAGCGGTTTACACTGGTACACAATGGCATCATTGAAAATGAAGATTTGTTGCGAATGGAGTATTTGCAAGGTGTTCAATGTGAAAGTGATACGGACACTGAAGTAGTCGCTCAAATGATTCAAAAATTCACTGACGAAGGAAAGGAACCCGAATTAGCCATTCGTTACACCTTGACCTTAATCGAAGGCTCTTATGCTTTGGCTATCATAGACTGTGAAAATCCTGACGTGATTTACGTTGCAAAAAACAAGTCGCCTCTTTTGATAGGCAAAGGCAAAGAATTTAATATGGTGGCAAGTGATGCAATGGCCATGATTCACCATACAAATGAATTTTACGAATTGCAGGACAAAGAGTTTGCTATCATTTCAAGAAATGATGTTTCAATCTATAATCTTTTTGGAATGCAAATACAGCGCGATATATTTTTAGGAGAATTAGACGCCTCCGACATCGAAAAAGGTACTTATCCTCATTATATGTTGAAAGAAATTGACGAGCAGCCCTTTGTCATCAGAAGAATTATTGCCAATTATCAGGATGAAAACGGTAATCTCTATATTGATCAAAAAATTATTGAAGCGGTCAGATCAAGTGACAAGGTATATATCATCGCCTGTGGCACTAGCTACAACGCCGGCTTGGCAGGTAAGCATTTACTTGAGAAAATTGCTTCAAAATCAACAGAAATACACGTATCAAGTGAATTTGTCTACAACATGCCACTGCTCAGCGATAGACCAATTTTCATCTTCATATCACAAAGTGGCGAAACGGCTGATAGCCGTGCTGTACTGGTCAAGGTCAAGGAAATGGGATATCCAACCCTTGCATTAACAAATGTCAAAGGCTCTACACTTTACAGGGAAACAGATTATCAGCTGTTACTCCACGCAGGCCCTGAAATCGCCGTAGCTTCTACTAAAGCCTACACAGCACAGATTGCCGTTTTGGCCATACTTGCTTGCCGTATCAAGCCTTGTACTAAAGTAGATATGCTGCGCGAGCTGTCCATCGTCGCAAATGTCATGGAAGCCTTGTGTGACAATAAAGACCTCTATGAAGATTTAGCTAAACAATATCTCTCTGATACGAGAAACTGTTTTTACATCGGTCGACATGTCGATTACTATACTTGTCTAGAAGCGGCTTTAAAGCTTAAGGAAATCTCTTACATTCAGACAGAAGGCTTCGCCGCAGGTGAACTGAAGCATGGGACCATTGCCTTAATTGAGAACGATACGCCTGTGATTGCCGTTATTACTCAAGAGTCGATTAACCTCAATACCAGAAGCAACATCAAGGAAGTCAAGGCAAGAGGCGCCGCTGTGATTACCATTGCCCTCAAGCGGATTAGCAGTGACGCTGACCAAATCATTATAGGTGATGTACATGAGTACCTTACACCACTAGTTTCTATCATTCCCACTCAGCTGTTGGCTTATTATGCTGCACTGCACCGTGGATGTGATATTGATAAACCAAGAAATCTAGCAAAGTCGGTGACTGTAGAATGACAAATTTAAATAACATTTCAAACAAAAAAAGAATATTAGTCGCATATGCCACAAAAACTAACACAACCGCTGAAATATCAGAAAAAATAGCGCAGGTGATAGAAGAAAAAGGATTCGAAGTAGACGTGAAGCCCATTCATGAGGTCACTAATCTGACCCAATATTCCGGTGCAATTATCGGATCACCTATCAATGGCATGAACTGGCTACCTGAAGCGAAACAATTTGCCGACTCGCATCGCGAGACATTACAAAGAATTCCGACAGCTTTGTTTTATGTAGCTTATTACCATGGCATGAAAAGACAGTTTTGGCAAAATCTGATGAAAAAAAGTGTTTATGGCGTAAAAGAAACACTTCATTCATCTGAAGTTGGTATGTTTGCCGGAAGAATAGAAGGAGAACCCCCAGGATTTTTACGTATGATGTTTGGAGCACCCAAAGGGATGCCTTCAGACCGAAGAGACTGGCAAGAAATTACAGCATGGGCTGAAAAAGTTGCAAAGATTTTTTAAACAAGTCACGGGGACGTTTTGTTTGGCATGCTCAAGCTTTAGGAAAAGACGGCTTGAGAGACACTACAAAAGATTCTAACAGCTAGGATTTTTACGCATGCTATTTGGAACACCCAAAAAGCTACCCTCAGACAGAAAAGATTAGCAAGAGATTACAGCATGGGCTGAAAAAGTAGCAGA
>JAFGVC010000100.1 GCA_016938195.1 Tissierellales bacterium
AGGGAATCTATCACTGACCGGAAAAATAATCGCTTCACTTTTTCAAGCGACAACACCTAGAACGGCAGGATTTAATACCATTGATACCGCGGCACTTACGATGCCAACTACTTTCTTGATTATTATTCTGATGTTTATAGGGGGTTCCCCGGGCTCAACTGCCGGAGGGATTAAAACGACTACGATTGGAATCATTTTTGTTTCGATTTTTAGATTGGTACTCGGTTATGAAGACGCAGAGGTTTTTAAAAAAAGAATACCCGTGCGCCTTATACTTAGAGCTGTGGCCGTTATTGGTATTGCTATGGTTTTTGTAATGCTGGCGATTCTTATCCTTGTGATTACCGAAAGAAATTCGGGGTTTTCTTTTTTGGATATATTATTTGAAGTGGTATCTGCCTTTGGCACAGTTGGGCTCTCTAGAGGATTAACTCCATTTTTATCTCAGATTGGACGCGTCGTGATTACAATCATTATGTTTGTTGGAAGATTGGGACCTTTAACGCTCGCTTTCGGTATCGCACAGAAGCAACATGAAAATAAAGGATATTATAGATATCCTGAAGGTAAAATATTAGTAGGATAGGAGAACAGACTATGAAACAATTTGTAGTAATCGGGTGTGGTAGATTTGGATCGAGTGTTGCTAAAACATTATGCAAATTAGGTTATGATGTATTGGCTATTGACAAGGATCCGGACAAGGTACAGGAAATAGCTGAGTTTGTTACCCATGCCGTGCAAGCAGATGCAATTGATGAAAATGCACTAAGAACAATAGGTATAAGAAACTTCGACGTGGCTGTTGTAACAATAGGGTCGGACATTCAGTCATCTATTATGGGGACCCTTTTAGCCAAAGAGATGGGAATAAAAAAAGTAGTTGCAAAGGCTCAGAATGAACTTCATGCGAAGGTTCTTTATAAAATCGGTGCTCACAAAGTCATATTTCCGGAAAGAGACATGGGAATTAGAGTTGCTCATAATCTTGTTTCTTCAAACATTCTAGACGTGATAGAGTTTGCCCCTGACTATAGCATTATTGAGGTAGTCGCTAAGGATGATTGGACTGATAAAACGCTTAGAGAACTAAAATTGCCAAGTATATATGGTGTGAATGTTATGGCCATTAAAACGGGAGATGATTTGAATATATCACCTTATGCGGAGGATGTAATTAAAAAAGGAGATACATTGATAGTCATTGGCGATAATGCTAGTTTAAAAAAATTGGAGCAGGAATAATGATTGTCAGTAAAGATAATAGCAAAATCAAGTTGATTAGAGCTTTATCCTCAAAAAAAGAAAGAGATAGAACCGGATTGTATTTTATTGAAGGGAAGATACTAGTCGATGAATATTTGAAGCATGCTATGAAAATTGAGTTTCTTATCTATTCTGAGGAATATGAAGAAGAAATTAACTTAAGTTATGGGACTGAATCTTTTAAAGTTAAGAGAGAGATTTTTAATTCAGTTTCAAATACTAACCATTCTCAAGGAATAATGGCGGTTGTCGCTAAAAGAGAAACCGACTTGACACAAATATCAAATAAGCACCTCATCTTATTTGTAGATGGAATACAAGATCCAGGCAACATGGGAACAATTATTCGTTCAGCTGACGCTTTTGGCGTTAAGGGCATTATTTATAACAAGGGTTGTGTTGATATTTATAATCCTAAAACAGTTAGAGCTGCTATGGGCTCAATGACAAGAACGGATTTTCTTTCTACAGAAGATGACAGCGAAGCACTCCTATTCCTAAAAAGCGAAGGATATCAAATTTTTTCCGCAGTGGTTAATTGTTCTACTTATATTGAGGACTTGAACCGCTGTGAAAAATCCGTTTTGGTTATAGGAAATGAGAGCAGAGGGATAAACGAAAAGATTTTATCTTTAAGTGATGAACTTTTTACGATTAAAATGGCTAAGGGGAGCGAATCATTAAATGCAGGTGTGGCTGCAGGCATCTGTCTTTATTATTTTGGACGCAACTTTATTTAACAATAAAAGGATTGAAAAGATAATCATCTTTTGATATAATCTAAAAAATAAAGACTGTGAAAGAGCAAAGTAATCTAGGACCAATGAGTTTAAAGAGAGAAATGACTTGGCTGAAATCATTTCAACTTATCCGCGATGAAAATTCACTCTAGAGTTTATGAGCTGAATCTGAGTAGGTTCATACGGAAGGGCCGTTATCCCGTCAAAGAAAAAATAAGAGTGGTACCGCGGCACTTCGCCTCTTGAGAGGGAGTGCTTTTTTATTGGAAAGGAGTTTATATGAAAGATCAACTGATGAACATTGAAACAGAAGCATTAATTAGGATTGAGAACGCAAAAAATTCGAAAGACCTAGAAGAAATTAGGATTCAGATTTTTGGAAAAAAGGGAGAGCTTACCTTATTGCTGAGGAACATGGGAAATGTTTCTCAAGAAGACAGACCTTTGATTGGTAAAATTGCGAATGAAGTACGAGAAAAAATTCAAGATTCTCTTGAGGCAAAAAAAGAAATCATTCATAGGGAGCAACTTGAGCAAAGCCTAAAAAATGAGTCCATTGACGTAACGATACCCGGACAGTTCATTGAACTAGGGCATAGACATCCTTTAATGCAAGTTAAAGAAGAATTGGAGAACTTATTTTTGAGCATGGGTTATGATGTGGTGGAAGGGCCTGAAATTGACACAGTAGAAAATAATTTTGACGCATTAAATGCACCTGAAGATCATCCTTCCAGAGATATGTCGGATACCTTTTATATCTCAGAAAACATTCTTCTCAGAACGCAGACTTCACCTGTTCAAATCAGAATAATGAAATCACAGAAACCACCTATACGAATTGTTTCTGCAGGAAGGACCTTTAGATTTGACGATGTTGATGACACTCATTCTCCTATGTTCCATCAAATGGAATGCTTAGTTGTCGATAAAGGCGTTACGCTAGCTAATTTGAAGGATTCTATTGATAAATTCGTTAAAACATTATTCGGAGAAGATATGAAAACGCGGTTTAGACCACACAATTTTCCTTTTACTGAGCCGAGTGCTGAAGTTGACGTCTCATGCCTTAAATGCATGGGGAAAGGTTGTTCAGCTTGTAGCTATACTGGTTGGAGTATGGAATTATTAGGTTGTGGCATGGTTCATCCTAATGTCTTAAGAAATTGTGGCATTGATCCGGAAATTTACAGCGGATATGCTTTTGGCATGGGAGTAGATCGTGTTACTATGGTTAAATATGGCATTAGTGATATTCGTTTATTATTTGATAATGATGTCAGATTTTTGAAACAATTCTAGAAGGAGGCGTCCAAATGTTAGTACCTATTAATTGGTTAAAGGAATATGTTGATATTGAAGATATAGAGGACAGAGTATTGTCAGATAGACTTACAATGACAGGATCGCATGTTGATTCTATTGTTTCATTAGAAAAAAAAATTAGTAAGGTTGTCACGGGAAAAATCATTGAAATGTCTAAGCATCCCCATGCTGAAAAATTATCGGTTGCAAAAGTTGACATAGGAAGTGAGATTTTACAAATTGTTACTGGGGCTAAAAATATTGAAGTAGGAGATTATATTCCAGTGGCTCTTCATGGCGCTGTTTTACCCGATAAAGGGATTATTGAATCCTCAGAATTGAGAGGTATTGAATCGCAAGGCATGATGTGCTCTTACGAAGAACTTGGGGTTGAGGACAAGTTGATTCCCAAAGAATCCAAGGGAGGCATTTTAGTTTTCCCAAATGAAGTTGAGTTAGGGCGAGACATAAAAGAAGTTCTTGGATTAAATGGACAGGTTCTTGATATTGAAATTACTTTTAATCGGCCGGATTGTCTAAGTATTATTGGTATAGCTAGAGAAACTGCAGCTACTTTCAATCGCAAGCTTCATATTCCGGAAGTAATTATTCAGAATCCTTCAGAGGACATTCATGATTATATAAACGAAATAAGAATTGATTCACCTGATTTGTGTACACGATATTACGCTAAGGTCATTAAAAATGTTAAGATAGGTCCATCACCCTTATGGATGCAAAGAAAAATAATGGACGCTGGAATGCGACCTGTTAATAATATTGTTGACGCAACTAATTACGTCATGATAGAAACCGGTCAACCTTTACATGCATTTGATCTTGAAAAAATGAAGAATCGGAAAGTAATCATAAGAAGAGCCGATGAGGATGAAAATCTGATGACGCTAGACAAAGAAATAAGAAAGCTTTCTGGCGACATGTGTGTGATTGCTGACGAGTCAGATGCCCAGTGCATTGGAGGAGTCATGGGGGGATATGACTCGGAAATAACAGACAATACAAAGCTGATTATTATGGAGTGTGCAAATTTTAATCCAAAATCAATCAGGATGACATCTAAAAAATTAGGGCTGAGGTCTGAAGCTTCTTCAAGGAATGAAAAAGCCTTGTCTCCTCAAAATGTATCCTATGCAAATGAACGGGTTTGTCAATTAATCGAACAGATAGAGGCAGGAACTATTGTTGGAGGTCACATTGATGTAGGAGTTACAAAATTTGAAGAAAAAAAAGCTACATTGAGACCGTATAGATGCACGGAATTATTAGGAACGCATATTGATACTGAAAAAATGCTTGACATATTGAACCTATTAGATATCAAAAGTCATTTTGATGGAAGTAAAATTGTATCAGAGATACCTCATTTCAGACCGGACATTGAACAAGAAGAAGATTTGATTGAGGAAGTGGGTAGAATCTATGGTTTTGAAAATATTGAGCCAAAGCCATTGAAAGGCGTTTTGCTTAAAGGGAACAAGTCAAATTTAAGATGTTTTGAGGATGGTATTAAAAACTATTTATCACAATCTGAATTTTGCGAAATCATGACATACTCTTTCATCAGCCCTAAAAAATATGACTTGATGAATTTTGCTGAAGATAGCCATCTAAGAGAATCTGTTCAAATCATTAATCCGCTGGGTGAGGATTTTAGCTCTATGAGAACGACTTTGCTACCTAATATGCTTGAAGTAATAAGCAAAAACATTAATTATGGATCAAAATCAGCCAAATTATATGAAATTGGAAATATATTCAGGTCCAATGAATTTCCTGTTACGACACTTCCGAACGAGATAAGTACCTTTTGTGCCGGCATTTATGGAAAGGGAGATTTCTATACATTAAAGGGAGTACTAGAAAATATTTTTAACAAATATCAAATCAAGGCGGATTTTAAAGTATTAGAAAACAATCCGGCTTTTCATCCCAAAAGAACGGCTGCTATTTATGTAGGAAGTGTCCTTGTTGGTATTATCGGCGAAGTACATCCGTTAACTTGCGAGCTTTTTAATATTAAAGAAAAAGTATATATAACAGAGATTAACCTAGAAAAACTAATTAGTTTTAAATCAGTTGAAAGAAAATATGCTGCTATTCCCAAATATCCTTCGATTACAAGAGATGCTGCTTTAGTTGTAAAGGATGATATTTTAGTGGCCGAAATATTAGAAGAAATCAGAATAACTTCTCATCAGCTTCTTGAGTCAGTGAATTTCTTTGATGTTTATAAAGGCGCTGGAATAGAAGAAGGACATAAGAGTATTGCCTTCTCATTCGTGTTTAGATCGAAAGAACGCACTTTAAATGATGAAGAAATAGGCCATTTGTTTAACAAAATCATTGACCATCTATCAGAAAAATTTGATGCGGTTTTAAGATAAACAAAAGTGGTTGTTTGACAGAACTTTAAATAGTTCATATAATAGATTCGCGGAGGTGGATATGATTGATCCAGTTGCTTTTCAAATATTTGGTATTGAAATTATGTGGTATGGGATATTAATTGCTTCAGGCGTACTTATTGGGACTTTACTTGCTTTAAGACAAAGTAGGAGAATAGGATTTCGAGAAGAAGATTTGATTGATCTCTTAATTTTCGCTATCCCTGCAGCTATTTTAGGAGCACGGTTATATTATGTAGCCTTTAACTGGGATTATTATAAAGGAGATCTGTATCAGATACTAAATCTAAGAGGTGGTGGATTGGCAATCCATGGGGGTATTATTGCGGCTGTTTTTACCGCTGCAATATTCTGTAAAATTAGGAAAATAAATTTTTGGCAGATTGCTGATATCACAACTCCAAGCATTATTTTAGGACAAGCTATAGGAAGATGGGGAAACTTCATAAATCATGAAGCTTATGGAAGAGAAACAACCTTGCCATGGGGCATAGAAATCAACAATCAAATTGTTCATCCGACTTTTTTATATGAGTCTTTACTTAACTTCATGATATTTATTTTTTTGATTTGGTATAGAAATAACAGAAGAAAATTTGATGGAGAGTTGTTTGCTTTTTACATGGTGCTCTATTCAATAGGCCGATTTTTTATCGAAGGATTGCGAATTGACAGCTTGTACCTAGGAGAGTTTAGAGTTGCTCAGTTGGTCAGTATAATTACGATAGTTTTGGGAATAGGGTTGTATATCTTTTTGTATCAGAGAGATAAAAAAACAGCCGGTAAATAATATTTAATTAAAGAATAAAAAAAATAGTAGAAAAACAAAACATTCAATAATGGTTTTGTTTTTCTTTTTTTTATGCAACGCAAGCTTAAATGGGGTAAATATTTTCATGTTTAATATTTTTTCAAGAAAAAGCGCCGATTTTTATAAAAAAGTGGTGCAATTAACCCACGTTGTGGTATAATATACCCATAAGGTGGTGGAAAAATGTTTACTGGAGAATATTTTCACTCATTTGACAACAAAGGTAGAGTTATTATTCCATCCAAATTCAGAGATGAGCTTGGGGACGTGTTATATATAGGCAAAGGCTTTGACCAATGCTTATTTGTCTATCCTTATGAAACATGGATTGAATTTTCATCCAAATTAAAAAAACTATCCTTGCTAAGCTCAGAGCATAGATTCTTTTCCAGAAGATTTCTATCAGGATTCTCTGAATGCAACATTGATAAACAAGGAAGACTTTTACTCCCTCCAAATTTACGGGATTATAGTGATTTGAAAGATGAAGCTGTTATTATTGGGGTTCTTGATCGAATAGAGATTTGGAGCAAAGAGAACTGGGATTCATATTCAAATTCTGATGAAATGAATTTTGAAAAGGTTGCTGAAAAAATGTCAGAACTAGGTCTAGAACTTTAGGAGGATACATGGATTTTTTTCATAAGCCGGTACTATTAGAAAAATCGTTAGAGGGATTAAATATCAAAAAAAATGGTATTTATGTTGATTGTACGCTTGGCGGAGGTGGTCATACCACGGAGATTGCCAAGAGATGTACGTTGGGAAAATTGATCGCAATAGACCAAGATATGGATGCTATTGAAAATTTCAAGAGCAAGTATTCCGAACTTGATAATGTAATAACGATTAATGGAAATTTTAAAGATGTAAAGGAAATATTGTTAAATATCAATATAGAGCATATTGATGGTGCTTTGATGGATTTAGGGGTTTCATCTTTTCAACTGGATAATCCTGAAAGAGGATTTAGTTACATGCAAGATGCAATTCTAGATATGCGGATGGATGCAAATCAAAAGACCACGGCTAGACATATAATCAATGGTTATACCGAAGAAGAGCTGAGAAGAATTTTTTATGAATATGGAGAAGAAAAATGGGCTGCAAGAATTGCAAAATTTATTATTGAAGAAAGAAACAATAATTTTATCGAAACGACTGGACAACTCGTTGACGTCATAAAAAAAGCCATACCTAAAAGTGCTCGTAGAGATGGGCCTCATCCTGCAAAAAGAACTTTTCAAGCGATAAGAATAGAAGTGAACAAAGAGCTGGAAATTTTAGAAAATACAATAACTGATCTTTCAGAAATGTTGAATTCAAAAGGAAGGTTATGTATTATCACTTTTCATTCGCTGGAAGATAGAATTGTTAAAAATACATACAAATTTCTTGAAAAAGATTGTTTGTGTCCGCCAGGACAACCGATTTGCACTTGTGAAAAAACGAAAACAATTAAAATCATTTCTAAAAAACCAATTTTGCCCGACGAGGATGAATTAGAAATGAATCCTAGAGCGAGAAGTGCTAAATTAAGAATAGCCGAAAAAATATGAGGTGATTTTATGTCCACAATCAGTGAAAAAAGGCCTATTGATTATAGGGATATGGAACGATATTATAGGATGAAGGAAGAAACGATGCTTAATTCTAAAAAGAAAAAGTGTCAGGCTCCTACATCTTCTATCCAAATCAAATATTTTTTATACGTCGCGATTATTTTTATTTTATCATTAGGAATGATTTTTAATTATGCTACTATTACACAGAGAAAAATGGAAATTAATGATTTAAAGAAAGATATCACCTTGATAGAAAAGCAAAAAGAAGATATAATAATTGCATTAGAAACAATAAAAAATTCTAATATAATTGAAGAAAATGCGATGAATTTTTTAGGAATGGACTATGCATTGAGTACACAGAATCATTTTCTATCGATTAGTTATCAAACAAATACCGAAGATGAATTCGCTTACACAAAAAAACAGGATAAGAATGAATTGTTGAATGGTATAATAGAAAGAACTTTTTTGATTTTTGCTAAAGAGGGTATTTAGATGGTAAAACCAAATATACATGTTAAAAAGAGGATCATTTTCTTAATGTTTCTCTTTTTTGTGCTTACTATTATTCTGGTTGTAAGGTTAGGAAGGATACAGCTTATCTATGGAGATGAGTATAAAAAACAAGCATTTATGCAATGGTCAAGAGATATTAGTATCAATGCTAGCAGAGGGACTATCTATGATAGAAAAGGGAAAAAGCTTGCTGTAAGTATTAAGATGGACACGGTGGTCTGTTTTCCGGATGATGTCAGAAAGCTTATCAAAAGCAATGAGTCTGAGAGTGAAGAAATTGTTCAAGAAGGCTGGTTGTTTAACGTTTTAAATAAATTCAGGGTGGAGCAACCCTCGATAATTCAAAGTGATGAATTAGAAGATGAGGAGAGCTTGACACCTGAAGATATTGCGGATATTTTATCAGAAATATTGAATATGGATCGTGATGAGGTATATGATTTAATTACCAGCGATTCAAAATATGTAACAATTAAGAGGTGGATTACGATTGAGCAGGCTACTCAGATAGAATCTCAAGAGTTAAATGGGATAAACTTAATAGAGGATACTAAAAGGATTTATCCCTACGAAAATTTCGCCTCACAAGTGCTAGGCTTTACCGGCACGGATCAAGAAGGAGCCTATGGAGTAGAAAGCACCTATAATGAATATTTAAAGGGTGAACCGGGCCGATGGATTGTAAATACGGATGCGAATGGCATAGAGCTTCCTTATGAAGGATTCGAAGAATATTTTGAGCCGGTTGATGGACTTAATGTTGTGCTGACATTAGATGAAGTCATTCAACATTATGCTGAATCAGCTGTAGAAAAAGCGTATTATGACAATAATGCAAAAAGCGCAACGATGATTATCATGGACCCTGAAAATGGAGATATTTTAGCTATGGCAAGCAAACCGTCTTACAACCCAAATGACCCTAGGCTTCCGTTTGATGAGCGTATGGCTACTGAATGGAATTCTCTAACAGAAGAAAATCTAAAAGATAGCTGGTATGATTTATGGAGAAATCCTGCCGTTAATGATTTATATGAGCCTGGGTCTACTTTCAAATTGTTAACTGCGGCTATTGCTCTTGAAGAGAACAAAGCAAGCTTAAATTCAAAATATTATTGCGATGGTTATGTGACAGGGATAGAAAGTGAAACTCAAATAAAATGTTGGCGATACTATAACCCTCATGGAGAGCAAACTTTGGCAGAGGCTCTGCAAAATTCTTGTAATGACGCCTTAGCAGATATTGGATTAGCTATCGGAAAAGATAAATTCAATTATTACATTAATGCACTAGGCTTTGGCCAGAAAACTAATATTGAACTGAATGGTGAAGCCTACGGGATCGTCAATCCTCCGGAATCGATGAAGGATGTTAATACCGTGACGCAGTCTTTTGGACAGGGAATTTCTGTGACGCCTATTCAGTTGATTACAAGCGTCGCTTCTTTAGCGAATGGAGGTTATATCGTCAAGCCTAGAATAATCAAAGAAATGATTGACGAAGACGGCAATATCATGAAGGAAAATGAAACAGAAGTCGTACGAAAAGTTTTTTCTGAAGAGACATGTCAAGATATGTTGTATATTATGGAATCAGTTGTGAGTGAAGGGTCAGGTATTGGAGCTTATGTGCCGGGTTATAGCGTTGGTGGAAAAACAGGAACTGCTCAAAAAGTAATAAATGGCAGATATTCGGAAGATATGTTTATTACGTCATTTGTTGCGGTAGCACCTACTTATAATCCTGAAATTGCAGTACTGCTTATTATTGATGAGCCAAAAGAATCGTATTATGGTTCAACGATTGCGGCACCTGTAGTTGGCGATGTCATTGAATACACTTTAAAATACATGGATGTTCAGCCAAGATATTCAGAGGAAGAAATCGTAAAAATAGAAAATTCTTACGTCACCGTTCCTAGCATTGTTGGTTTAACATTGAAAGAAGCAAGCCATATCATTGAGACATTAGGTTTAAATCATAATGTTACGTTGGATGTTGATGGAGAGATAATCGTAAAAAATCAATATCCAAAGGCCGGAACGGAAGTCATTAAAGGATCTGTGATTACCATTATGCTCAACTAACTAAATTGAAGTTGCTTAAATGACATATTCGTATTATTATATTGTAAGATAAATTTGAGAGGGGTTAAGATGTTAATAAAAAAAATTCTCGAGAAAATAAATTACATAGATTTCATAGGGGACGCTGAGCTAGAGGTGGATGATATTACATATACATCCTTAAAGGTGAAGAAAGGTACTATTTTTGCCGCGATCAGAGGTTTTAAACAAGATGGGCATCAATATATCGACTCGGCAAGGAAAAATGGATGTGAAGTTATCTTATGTGAGGAGATTCTTCATCCCATAGAAGGATTGTCATATATCGTAGTTAATGATACAAGGGTTTCAATGACGGATATTTCTTACCTAATCAAAAAACCGGACACGGGCATTAAATTACTAGGGGTAACAGGAACTAACGGCAAAACAAGCATAACTTATTTATTAAAAAGCATATATGATTATGGTCATTTAAATTCAGGAATAATAGGCACTATTGGCGCAGTAATAGGTAACACGCGTACACCTCTCAATAATACAACGCCGGAATCAACTGACTTGCATGATATTATTAATGAAATGAAAACAAAGGATATCGGCACCTGTTTTATGGAAGTGTCATCTCATTCGACGGAGTTACACCGTGTTAGAAATCTGCATTACGAATCAGGTATTTTCACAAATCTTACGGAAGATCATTTAATATTTCATAAAACGATGGAAAATTATTATCTTGCTAAAAAGAAGTTTTTTTATCAGTGTAGCCAATGTATTATTAATATTGATGATGAATATGGTTATCGCATGTATAACGAATTAAAGCTTGAGGGCAAGGATGTCACTAGTTACTCCTCAAAGCATGAGAGTGATTATTATATTGATAAAATGGAAATAAGCATAGAAGGTTCTAAATTTAGGTTGACCACAAAAGAACAACAATATTACATTTTTATAAAAACACCGGGGATATTTAATATTTATAATTATGTGTCAGCTATGATTGCGGCATCTTTTCAAAACATTCCTATCGAGGAATGTATCGCTGCACTCGAATCAATAGATGGAGTAGAAGGAAGATTTGAATTTGTTCCTACTTCTTTGGATTGCACTGTAATTCTTGATTTTGCTCATACACCTGATGGGTTGGAAAAAGTGATGGAAACAATCAATCAATTCGCAACCGGAAGGAAAGTTGTATTATTTGGTGCAGGAGGCGAAAGGGATAAAGCGCGCAGAACTTTAATGGGTGAGGTTGCAGGCAGGTATTGTGACTTTGTTATGTTGACCGCTGATAATCCACTGGGAGAAGATCCTGTAGATATTTGTCTCGAAATAGCTAAAGGTGTTGAAAAATATCATCACCACCATATGACCATAATTGATCGAGAGAAGGCTATTCAATATCTCATTGAAAATTATGAAAGCAACGATGTGATTTTACTTGCAGGAAAATCTACGGAACCTTATCAAGCAGTTGGCAATCGAAAGATCCCCTATAATGAGAAAGCTATAGCTATACGAGCTATTCGTGAAAAAGAAATTACAACAGGAAAAGCGGAGAAATGATGATAAAAATTACAGGATTATTTTTATATTCTTTTGTTTTAGTGGCGGTTACAATACCACTCATAATCCCACGATTAGTTGAAATGAAATTTGGGCAAAGTATTCGAGAAGAAGGACCTAAAACACATATGTTAAAAGCTGGTACACCTACCATGGGGGGAATAGGTATTATTTTAGCATTGCTGACAGGATACTTGATTTTCATTGAAAAAACACCATTAACATTTGCACTGATAGTGACAACTCTAGGTTTTGGACTTGTGGGTTTTCTGGATGACTTTATAAAAGTGAGTCGAAAGCATAATCTTGGATTAAAAGCATACCAAAAGCTAATGGGTCAGTTTATTTTTGCGTTGATACTGGTGCTTTTCCAATATTTTTACGGTGAAACAGGCGCAAGCTTGTATGTTCCTATTATCAGACAATTTATAAATCTTGGGCCTGCATATATTCCTATTACATTAATCATTGTATTAGGAATTGTTAACAGTGTAAATTTGACAGATGGTCTGGATGGATTAGTATCAGGTACTACCTCTATTTTTATGATATTTTACGGGACAGCTCTTTTTTTCTTAAGGGAGCAAATGTTTTATGGCATTGAATTCTATTATGTTTCATCTATGGTTATGGGTGCATGTTTGGGTTTTTTAATTTACAATCGATATCCGGCTAAAATATTCATGGGTGATATTGGCTCTTTGACATTGGGAGGCCTTATTGCGGCCTATGTTGTTTTGTCTGGCACATATCTGCTTTTTCCGATTATTGGGCTAATCTATTTTATTGAGACACTTTCTGTTGTGATTCAAGTTATTTCATTTAAGCTGACAGGCAAGAGAGTGTTTTTAATGAGCCCCCTCCATCATCACTTTGAGAAGCTGGGATGGACAGAGATTAAAGTAGTTAAAAGGTTTTGGTTTACGGCAAGTATGGCTGGTTTATTAGGTGTAATCTTGGTATTGATATAATTAGGAGAAAGTATGATTGAGAATAAATTGTTAATATATGGCCTAGGGATTTCTGGTATTTCTGCGGCAATGACGCTGCAAGCGATGAATTTTGATTTCGACATATTTGATCAAAAAAGCTTATTAGAATTAGTTGAGCTTGCAAACGCAAATCAATTATCGGGACTCAAGATTATTACTCATAAGGAACAGCTCAATATGGCGCAATATCAAGTAATGATTAAAAGTCCAGGTATACCCATGACTGATGAGGTGGTACTGTTAGCTATCAAAAACAATGTTAAAATTTCAAATGATGTCGAGTTTGCTTATCATCTTGGGAAAAAAATGTTTACAATTGGGGTTACAGGAACGAATGGTAAAACAACTACAACCATTTTAATTGGAGAGATATTAAGGAATGCATTCGGAAAAGCAATAGTGACGGGTAATGTGGGTTCAGGTATTATGTGGGATTATTACAATGCCGAGGACGGCGACTATGCTGCAATAGAACTGAGTTCCTTTCAACTTGAATCCATTTCTGATTTTAGAACGAATATTTCAGTGATTACGAACGTTACCCCGGATCATCTCAACTGGCATGGAAGCTTCGAAAATTATATTCAGGCCAAAATGAATATTTTAAAAAACCAGACTGAAAGCGATTATTGTGTACTAAATTATGAGAATGAGATAATACGGGAGCATACCTCGGAATTAAAATGTAAAAAAACTTATTTTTCTTCAAGAACTCAAGGATTAACAGGCATATATGTTGAAAAAGGCATTATCTATATTCATATCTCTAAAAAAGAAAAATTATGCCATGTCGACGATATTTTTATGCCGGGAGAACACAACTTAGAAAACGTTTTGGCTGCCTCACTGGCAACGTATCTTTCAGGAGTTGATACAGAAACTATTAGAAATACGATACTATCCTTCAAAGGGGTAGAACACAGACTTGAATATGTTGATAGTATAAGGGGTATAGACTTTTATAACGATTCTAAGGGAACTAATACGGATGCTTCGATTAAAGCTATTCTAAGCTTTAATCGGCCTATTCATATTATATTAGGTGGATATGATAAAGGTGAGGATTACAATGCATTAGTATCTCTTTTTGATGATAGGGTAGAGAGTGTGTGCCTAATGGGAGAAACCGCAGAGCAAATTGCCAAAACGCTTCAGGCTCAAAATTTCAAGAATTATTGTAAGGTTGAATCCATGGAGGAGGCGGTTAATAAATGCTTCCGAAAAGCTGGGAACGGTCATGTTATTCTTCTCTCGCCCGCTTGCGCTAGTTGGGGGATGTATAAGGACTATACTGAAAGAGGTAAGGATTTCAAAAATAATGTAGCTAAGCTGGTGAAGCAAGATGGGTCATAAAAAATCAATTGATTGGGTATTATTTATCTCAACGCTAATCTTGGTTTTAATAGGATTTATTTTCGTATATAGTGCTAGTTACCCTGAAGGATATTATCGATTTGACGGAAATGGTTTTTTTTTCTTGAGAAAACAAGTCATCGCAGGGTTGGCAGGATTTGTTGCAATGATATTTTTGTCATTCTTTCATTATCACATTTATAGGAAGCTGAATAAGTTGATTCTTATACTTGCTGTTATTTCGGCATTATCGCTCTTTACAGCTTATGGCACGGAAGCTTATGGAGCTCAAAGGTGGATATCGATAGGAGGGTTAAATGTTCAACCTTCGGATTTGATAAAAATAGCTGCCATTATGTATATGTCCTACTATTTGGAAAAGAAAACAAACAATATCAAGAAATTTAAGTCGGGATACTTGCCGGTTCTCTTATTTATTGGTTTTTTTTCAGGTATTATTGCGATTCAGAATGATTTAAGCACGAGCTTTGTATTAGCGTTGACTTTAGGTGTTATGTATTTTGCTGCAGGAGCCAATTTGTTTCATGTAGCCATGACGTTAGCTGCAGGGGGTGGCGCTATAGCTTATCTCATTATCAATGAGCCTTTTAGAGTGTTGAGGATTGTTAGTTTTCTAGATCCTTTTAAATACAAGCAATCTTTCGGATGGCAAGTTGTTCAATCTATTTATGCTCTTGGTACGGGTGGATTGTTTGGAATGGGACTTGGTAAAAGCCGACAAAAATTTTTTTATATTCCACTTGCTTATAATGACTTTATATTTTCTATCATTGGCGAAGAGATAGGATTTATAGGATGTTTTATCGTTATTCTATTTTTTATTATCATTATTTGGAGAGGCTTAAGAATATCTATTAATGCAAAAGACACTTTTGGATCATTGCTTGCTTTAGGGATTACTGCATTGATTGGTATTCAAGCATTGGTTCATATTGCGGTTGTGACATCCTCAATGCCACCAACAGGCATAGCATTACCGTTTATAAGTGCTGGCGGAACATCTCTATTGGTTTTTATGTCTGCTGTGGGTGTTTTACTAAATATTTCAAAAAATTCATTATAATGAGGTAATTATGAAATACGTAATTTCTGGCGGCGGTACGGGAGGCCATATTTCACCGGCGCTTGCAATCATAGAATGGCTAAGGCAAAATGATACCTTGAGTGAATTGATATATGTTGGCTCAAAGAATAGCTTAGAGAGTAAAATAGTTCCAAAGGAAAATATTAAATTTTTGACAGTGAGTACAGGATATATTAATCGAAAAATTTTATCTTTTTCAAATATCAAGACTTTATTTTCCAATATTAAAGGATTAATCGAAGCTATTATCATCATGAAAAAAGAAAAGCCTGATATTGCAATAGGTACCGGCGGTTTTGTATCCGGACCGGTGTTGCTTGCGGCTAAAATATGCGGAGTCAAGACAGCTATTCATGAGCAGAATGCTTTTCCGGGCATCACTAATAAATTGCTCTCAAATTATGTTGATTTAGTCATGATTAGTTTTCAAGAAGCCTCAAAATACTTTCCGAAAGCAAAGAAAATAATCTTGACGGGTAATCCCGTCAGACAAGACTTGTTTATTAAAAAAAGAGACGAATCAAGAAAAGAATTGAGAATTTCAAATGATGTTTTTTTCGTTTATTCATTTGGCGGAAGTGGAGGACAAGGCAGCTTAAATGATGCTATCATCGAATTAATAAAACAGATTATTGATGATAAAAAAATCATGTTGCTACACGTAACGGGCAAAAGACATTATGAAAAATTTCTTAATCATATTAAATCAGCTTTTATTACTAAACTCCCCGACCATATATCTATAGTGGATTATATGGAAAACGCCCCAATGATTTTGAATGCTTGTGATTTGGTTATAGGGAGTGGTGGAGCGATTACAATTGCTGAAATTACGGCATTGGGTCTACCTTCAATTTTAGTTCCAAAGGCTTACACAGCTGAGAATCATCAGGAAAAAAATGCTAGAAATATTGAGAGTCATGGCGCGGCTTTTGTATATTTGGAAAGCGAGATTAACGGTGAAAAATTATATGAGTGCATTAAAAGCTTGATAGATAATCCTGGTTTATATCATCAAATGAGTCAAAGAAGTAGCTCTTTAGCACATCAAGACGCAAGCGAAAAAATAGGATTAATGATTAGTTGTTTATTAAAAGAGAATAGAAATGAGTAAGAAAAAAAAGAATTTCAAATTGATTATGTTTAAATTATTTATATCTTTTTGCATAATAGTATTTATTTTATATTTCGTATTTTTCTCCGGCTTTTTTAATGTCGTTACAGTTAATATATCAGGTGCTTCTTACACAGACGAAGAATATTTAGCTCAACGATTAGAGATGTTTGTTGGGGAGAACATTTTTTTGACAAACAAGAATCATTTGACAGATATATTGATGGAAGAACCTTATGTTAAGGATATTACTATTAGAAAAAAACTGCCATCTGAATTATCTGTTGACATCGTCGAAAGAAATGAAGCGATATTGGTGATTGCAGGCGAGAATAGATTGATTTTAGACTATGAAGCTATTATATTAAGAAGAGATGAGCAATTAGATACAGAATTATTTACGATACAATCGAGTCATGATGTAAAAGCACAACCGGGAAAAGAGCTAGAATTTATCGATTATCAGGTTGATTTCAATCTTATTGCTGACCTAGTGTTTTATATCAAGTCAAAGGATTACCAATTTATTGAGAAAATAACTATTGATCAATCTGAAGTTTGCGCACGTACTGAATATGGTACCATTATTAAATTAGACCCAAATAAAGATATGAAATATCAAATTGTATTTACCAAAGAGATTATTAATGATAGAATGAACAAAAATCAAAGTTTAAATGGACAGATTGATTTTACAAAAAGTGAAAATCCGGTATTTATTGATTATAGCAATATGGAGGTAACCGTTGAGGAATAAAATTTTTATAGTCATTTTAAGTATAACGCTGGGAATCATCTTAGCTTTTCAATATCAAGTTGTTAAAGATACTGCCGGAGGGATTGTTTTTTCGCAAAAAGTAAATGAGTTAAACAGTGAACTTAAGAAGACCAATGAAGAAAAAAAGCAGCTATTAATTGATTTATCTGAGCTGGAAAAAAAAATTAATGATTATGAGAATAATGCTGCAGAAGAAAGTGTTTATGTTAAGAACTTGAGTGAAGAGCTCAATAAATTTAAGAGCATGGCAGGCTATACAGACTTAAAAGGACCTGGCGTGGTTATTAGCATTGACAATCCAATACAAGATGGACAGTATACAGATTATAAAAATAATTTGATATATAATTATGAGTATTTATTATTAATACTCAGCAATCTAAATGCTGCAGGTGCTGAGGCAATATCAATCAATGGACAAAGGTACACAAATTATACTGAGATTGTTCCGGTAGGCACTCACTTAAATGTAAACGGGGCTGCGGTCATTCCACCCATTGAAATTAAAGCTATTGGGAATAAACAAACATTAGAATCCGTCCTTAGCTTTAAAGGCGGCGTTGTATGGGAAATGAGGAATTTAAATTATCAGATAGATGTGAAAATACTTGAAGAGGTAGATATTCAAAGACAAATAAAGATTTTTGAATTTAAATATGCACAACCTTTTGATTAAAGGGGAAATGGTATGAATAGAAATAAAATTGCTGTTATGATTCTTTCGATTCTGATTGGATTTTTAATATCCGTTCAGGTCATCAATAATGCAAAGTACTATAATTTTATCAACATCAATACCGTCATCTCTTTGTCGCATGAGTTGGATACTTTGAATAAAGAGGTTGATGATATTTTAGAATTGATAGAAAAACGGAAAAACGAACTTAATGGGTATGAATATTCACAAAAGGAAGGCTCGGATATAGCCTTAATTCTAGAAGAAGAATTGAGTAAAATGAAAGCTATTGCCGGCTATACCAATCTTCGCGGTGAAGGAATCATGATTAAATTAAGTGATAATATGAGTAATACAATTGGAGATGTCAATTATGATATTATTCATGATGTTGACGTTGCTATTATTATCAATGACCTTAACAATGCAGGTGCTGAGGCGATATCAATAAATGGTAAAAGGGTATTGGCAAATACTGAAATTGTATGTGTTGGACCACTTATAAGAATTAATGGAGAAGGTGTTGCTGCGCCTTTTATCATAAAAGCTATCGGAAATAAAGACGTATTGGCGGCTGCAATTAATGCTCCAAACACATACTCTTATAATTTAAAAGAGGTTTATGGCATTGGAATTGAGACTTTGAAGAGTAATTTTATCATGATTGCTAAGCAATCTGAATAATACAGTGTCGTCAAAAAGGAGGAATGAGCTATGATTTTTGCATTAATAGGCGTTATCGTTGGAATGATAATAGGTTTTTCAATCACGTATCCATACAATGCAGCATTTACAATTTACATTACATTGATGATATTGATTTTGATTCAAAGCTTGCTTCGAATTATTAAGAATGAAGGGATTGGATTGAACATATATAAAGAGTGTATTCTCATTGTTTCGGAGATGGCTTTTGCTTTTCTTTTGGCTTTTATTGGTGAAAAGTTAGGGATTTCACTATATCTAGCTATTGTGCTATCTTTTGGACTTAGAATTTTTAGTGATTTCAATCTAATCGTTAAAAAACTAATTAAATACGATAAATTAAATTGAAAACAAGGAATATTATGCTATACTAAAAGTAGTTTAAGGGAGGTATATTATGTTCGAATTTGACGTTGACCCGGTCAGCTTAGCTAAGATAAAAGTAATTGGCGTTGGTGGCGGAGGTAATAATGCAATTAATAGAATGATTGATGCGGATGTGAAAGGAATATCATTCATAGCCGTCAATACAGATAAACAAGCCTTAATAAGCTCCAAGTCTGATAACAAGATTCAGATAGGAGAAAAGCTTACTAATGGATTAGGAGCCGGCTCAAACCCTGAAATTGGGTTGAAGGCTGCAGAAGAGAGCAAAGCTGAAATACAAGAAATACTTGAAGAAGCCGACATGGTTTTCATTACCGCTGGCATGGGAGGTGGTACCGGAACCGGAGCGGCTCCATATATTGCTGAGCTATCTAAACAAAAAAACGTATTGACCGTTGCCGTTGTAACTAAGCCATTTCTATTTGAAGGCAAAAGAAGAATGGAAAATGCGATCAAAGGGATTGAGGCATTAAGTAAATCTGTTGATACGATTATTATTATTCCTAATGACAAGCTTCTCGAAATTACGGATAAAAAAGCGACTTTATTGGAAGCCTTTGATATTGCTGATGACGTTTTAAAACAAGGTATTCAAGGTATATCTGATTTGATTGCGATACCGGCTGTCATTAATCTCGATTTTGCAGATGTAAAAACAATCATGTCAGGACAAGGATTGGCGCATATGGGCATAGGGTATGCAACAGGAGAGGGAAGAGCAGTCAATGCTGCTAAACAAGCAATCAAAAGCCCTTTATTAGAAACATCAATCAACGGTGCAAGAGGGGTTCTTATTAATATAACAGGTGGACTTGATGTTGCACTCCATGAGATTAATGATGCAGCAAGACTTATTACTGAGTCAGCGGATCCTGAAGCTAACATTATTTTTGGAGCCAATATTGAGGAAAGTCTGGGAGATTCTATTAAGGTTACCGTTATAGCAACCGGCTTTTCAGATAAAGCATCAAAACATTTTAGAATAAAAGAAGATAAAAAAAATACTACTGTCGATTCACCTGTTAAGCCCAGCTTTACAGATTCAAAGGACGATTTCTGGGACTTAAATATTCCGAGTTTTATAAAATCTGATGAAAAGATAAGATTTGAGAAAGAGTAATGCGCGCGTAAGAACTGATTCAATCAGTTCTTTTTAGTATATTTTAGTATAATTGATGGGAGTGATTCTATTGAAATGTCCGTTTTGTGAATTTGATGAAACAAAAGTTATTGATACACGTCCAACGGATGAAGGCCGTACGATTAGGAGAAGACGTGAATGTATCAATTGCGGGAAAAGGTTCACTACATATGAGAAAATTGAAAATATTCAAATGGTTGTCGTCAAAAAAGATAAGACCAGAGAGCTGTTTGATCGGGGAAAAATATTGAATGGCATCATTAGAGCCTGTGAGAAAAGACCAATTGCTTTGAAGGACATTGAGAGCATAACTGATAATATTGAAAAAAAGCTTCAAAATGCTATGGATAATGAAATAACAACCGATCAAATTGGAGAGCTTGTCATGGATGAACTTAAAAACCTTGACGATGTGGCTTATGTCAGATTTGCATCGGTTTACAGGCAATTTAAAGATATCAATACTTTTATGGATGAACTAAAAAAAATCATTAATAACTGTTAACAATAAAATAACAAAACCTTAAAAGCCTTATATTTCAATGATGTTATTAATGTTACGTTTGACATATTGTAAATATTGTGTTATATCATAAGGATAAAGGTTATATACCGGAGGCTTTGATGGCGAACAAGATATTAGTAGTTGACGACGAAAAACATATTTTAGAATTAATTAAATTCAATCTTGAATTAAATCAGTTTGAAGTAATTCTTGCTGAAAATGGAGCGGAAGCGATTGAAGTAATGAAAAAAAACAGTATTGACTTGGTCATACTGGATTTGATGTTGCCGATTATTGATGGTATTGAAGTGCTGAAAATTATTAGAAGATCTGAAAAAACATGCACGATTCCCGTTATCATGCTGACAGCTAAAACAGCAGAAACAGATAAAGTTTTCGGACTTGAAATTGGAGCGGATGATTATGTTACTAAGCCTTTTAGCGTCAAAGAATTAACGGCAAGAGTCAAGGCTCTTCTAAGGAGAAGTGACTACAAAGGTATTTCTGAGGAGACAATTGTCATTAAAAACATGGTCATCAATAGGACTCAACACAATGTGGCGATTAATGGTCAAGAAATATTACTTACATTGAAAGAGTATGAAGTATTGAAATTACTTTCAGAAAATAAAGGGAAGGTCTACAACAGAGATCAACTCCTTAATTTGGTGTGGGGATATGATTATTTTGGAGAGACTAGAACTGTGGATGTTCATATTAGACATATCAGAAAGAAAATTGAGGAATTGGATCCCGAAAATGAGTATATCGAGACTGTAAGAGGGGTAGGATATAAAATAAAATAATGAAAACTATAATATTTCGTTGGTTCATAATATTGATAATAATCATAACCTTATTAAGTTCGGTTATGATTATTAATGCTTTAATTCAGAATAATACAGAAGAAAAGTCAAGAATTTTATTAGAAAACTCAAGGTTATTTGAAGGAATTCTGGATACAAATGATGGAACAGATTATGAAAGTATTTTTGATCCATTATTGAATGGAGGTCACTTCATAGAGTTAAGATTAACTTTGCTTAACGAAAACGGACAAGTTTTATATGACTCCGACAGAAATTATATGGAAATGGAGCTACACAAAGACAGAGAAGAGATTATAGCGGCTTTAGAAGGCAAGGTTGCTTCTGCTTCTCGTTTTAGCATGACGCTCAGACAACATATGATTTACGTAGCTATCCCTTATAATAGTATGATACATGATATAGCCGTCATTAGGACGGCCTATCCGATGAGCAGTATATATTATTTCACTGATTATATGATAAGATACGCTTTTGTTTTTATCTTATTAGGGAGCATTTTAGCATTAATAGCAACATTTAAGATTAATAATGCTTTGCAAGAACCCTTATCAAAGGTTTCTTATTCCATGAAACGAATTCTAAAAGGCTTTTATGGAGATAAAATATATTATGAAAAAAATGATTCAATAGGAGATTTGGTTTTAAATTTTAATGAGCTTAGCGATTATATGAATGCTAAAATGACTCATTTAATTAATATAGGAAATAATTTAGAGTCAATTTTATCTAGCTTGTTGACTAGTGTGATTGTGCTAGATAAAAGCAAAAGAATTGTATACTGTAACAAAAATGCCGAATCTTTTTTAGATACACCCTATGAACAAGCTTTAAACAGACCTTTTGTGGAGCTCATTAGAAATTATGAATTAAATCGCTTCATTGAGAAGTTTTTTGCCACCGCAAAGGAAAATTTTATTGAAATCGCGTTTGAAGATACTTTATTTAGATTTACTCTAAATTTTATCGAGGGGACTTTCAATGAATATAAAGAGGGTGTTGTCCTTGTAATCAATGATGTGACGGAGATCAGAAAGCTTGAAAAAATGCGAAGAGATTTCGTTGCAAATGTAACACACGAGTTAAAAACACCTTTGACTTCTATCAAAGGTTTTATAGAGGTTTTAAAAGAAAAAGAGGACCTTGATGTGCCAACAAGATTAAAGTTTTTAGATATTGTAGACATTGAAACGGACCGGCTTACCGTTCTTATCAATGATTTGCTTTTTCTTTCCGAAATAGAAAACAACAGGGGTCAACCAAGCCTATTTGATATGCAAGATACATTGTCAGAGGTTATGACCATCATGGAACCCATTGCTTCAAATAAAAAAATTAAGATGAGAGCTCATTGTGACGAGAAAATTATTGTAAATGGAGATAGGAATAGATTCAAACAAATGCTGATTAATTTGATTGATAATAGCATAAAATTTTGCAATATCAACGGCTTGGTAGAAATTAATGCGTGCGTTGAAAACCATAAGATTTGTATCAGTGTCATAGATAACGGAATTGGCATCGAACAAAAGCATCTTGACAGGTTGTTTGAGAGATTTTACCGTACGGACAAATCAAGAAGTAGAAATGAAGGCGGCACCGGACTTGGGCTTGCGATTGTCAAACATATTGTTAATAATTTCGAAGGTACGATTGAGGTTGAGAGCGAAATTAATAAGGGCACCAAATTTACTATCAGATTACCACTTAAGCCGGAATAACGGCTTATTTTATTTACACTATTGCGAAATATGGTATAATTAATTAAATATAGCGAATGAGTAGGAGAATAAATGCAAAAAAACATAGTTGTCGATGTAGCAAAAGGCAGTATTGCTGAAGAACTAGGCATTAAAAGAGGGGATTATCTTATTAGTGTGAATGGCTCGGAGGTAAGTGACTGTATTGAATATAGATATTTAGAAACAAGTGAATATATTGAAATTGAAATCGAGGATGAATCAGGGGATATATGCATCTATGAAGTTGAAAAAGAAATGGATGAATCTTTAGGGATTTTATTTGAAAACCCATTAATGGATCAAATTAAAACATGTAGCAACAAATGCATATTTTGCTTTATTGATCAGTTGCCAAAGGGAATGCGTTCATCCTTATACATAAAGGATGATGACTCGAGATTATCGTTTCTGATGGGCAATTTTTTAACTCTAACAAACATGAAAGATGAAGAGTTAAATAAAATCATTACTTATGGAATAAGCCCAATCAAAATTTCCATACACACAACGAATCCGGAATTAAGAGTGACGATGCTAAACAACAAAAAAGCTGCAAATATTCTCAAGATATTAGATCGTTTTGTAAATACCAATATTAGAATTGATTGCCAAATTGTACTGGTGCCGGACTATAATGATTATGAAGAATTAGAAAAGACCATTACTGATCTTCAACGCTATTATCCTGTCGTTAGAAGTGTTGCAGTTGTTCCGGTAGGTATTACTAAATACAGAAAAGGGTTAGTTTCAATTAAGCCTGTTACACAAGAGCAATGCAGAGATCATATCAATATTATCAATAATTTTCAGAAAGATTTTCTAATCAACATAAACACAAGATTTGTTTTTTTAAGTGATGAGTTTTATATTAACGGAAAAGTTGCCTTGCCACCATACGAATTTTATGAGGATTTGACCCTCCTGGAAAATGGAGTGGGTATGGTTAGATCATTTGAAAAAGAAATTTTGGATGAGCTTGATAAAATAAATGAATTGAAAATTGACAAAAATTATAGTATTATTACAGGGACCTTGGCTTATGATTTTATGAAAGAGATTGCGGAGAAAATCAAAAAAAAGATTAGAGGCATTAAAATTGAAGTGTTTGAGGTTCAGAATCACTTTTTTGGTCAATTTGTCAGCGTTTCGGGATTAATTACGGGGCAAGATATTGCTGCTCAGCTGGGTGGCAAATTAACAGGAACAGTGTTGATTCCTAATAATATGCTTAAGAGCGAAGAAAATATATTTTTAGATGATTATAAATTGGAAGATTTAGAAAAAGAATTACAAATTATCATAAAGGTTATCGAAACGAATGGAGAGGCCTTAATAAGAGAAATATTGGAGAGTGCAAACGATGGGAAGACCGATAGTAGCCATAGTAGGAAGACCTAATGTTGGGAAATCAACATTATTTAACAGAATAGCAGGAAAAAGAATATCTATTACAGAAGATACGCCGGGTGTGACGAGAGACAGAATTTATGCAGAATGTGAGTGGTTGGATAAGTACTTTACATTAATTGATACCGGAGGAATCGAACCGAGATCGGATAATTTTATTTTGCAGCAGATGAAGCGTCAAGCAGAGATAGCTATTGAAACGGCTAATGTTATTTTGTTTTTGGTAGACGGGAAAAACGGCATTACCGGAAATGATAAAGACGTGGCCGATTTACTCAGACGTTCTAATAAAGATATTATTTTGGTTTGCAATAAAATGGATAAATTTGTAGACGAGGATAATATTTATGATTTTTATGAATTGGGGATAGGGGCACCTTATTCAATATCGTCGACTGAAGCGCTGGGCTTAGGAGATTTGTTGGATGAAATCATATCTAAATTCCCGGAAGATTGCCATACTGAATATGATCCGGATGTAATAAAAGTTGCTGTTATTGGGAAACCAAATGTAGGAAAATCTTCGCTCATTAACAAAATTCTTGGGCAGGAAAGGGTCATAGTCAGCGATATTCCCGGTACAACACGCGATGCGGTGGATACCTTCTTCGAAAGTTTAGATAATAAATTTGTTTTTATTGATACTGCAGGCATTAGAAAAAAGAAAAAAATATTTGAAAACATTGAAAGGTATAGTGTGGTTAGATCATTTACAGCTGTGGAGAGGGCAGATATTTGTCTTTTAGTATTGGATGTAAAGGAAGGCGTGACAGAACAAGATACAAAAATTATCGGCTATGCACATGAAAATGGCAAGGGAATTATTGTGTTGGTGAATAAATGGGATTTAATTGAGAAGGATAATAAAACATACCAAAAATATTTGGATGAAGTCAGAAACAAACTTCCATTTATGACTTACGCGCCAATTATACCAATATCGGCACTCTCCGGACAAAGAGTTCCCAAAATTCTTGAAGAAATTATTGAAATCAATAACTTTAGGCATTTAAGAATTACTACGGGTGTCTTGAATGATGTTATTAGCGAAGCTATTTTGATGAATCAACCAAGAAGTGTAAAGGGTAAAAGATTGAAAATTTATTATGCTTCACAGGTTAGTGTTTCACCTCCAAAATTCCTTCTTTTTGTTAATGATAAAGAATTGATACATTTTTCATACGTTAGATACATTGAAAATACCATAAGAGAACATTTCTTGTTTAAAGGAACACCAATCATTATAGAATTGCGTAATAAGTCAAAGTAAATTAATATACAGAGGTAATCATGATGGAAATCATATTTGCGTCAATTATAGGATATTTAATAGGTAACATTTCAAATGCTTATTTAATGGGCAAGATACTTCTTAGAAAAGATGTACGTGAATACGGGAGTGGTAATGCGGGAGCTACGAATGCGTTAAGGGCATTTGGTGTGAAGATAGGTATTGCAGTATTTATACTTGATATTTTAAAAGGCATACTAGCTGTATATATAGGAAGACGTCTTAATCCCGAGGTGGGTCAATATTTTGCAGGTATATTTGCTATCGCAGGACATAATTGGCCTATAATGCTTAAATTTAAAGGAGGGAAAGGAATAGCAACTTCAATTGGAGTAATGCTGATGATTAACCCTTTCGTCTCAGGTATTTGTTTTATCATTGGAATATCACTGGCATTTTTTACAAAAATTGTGTCAATTGGTTCAATCGCAGGTGTTGTTTTAGCCCCTGTAGTGGTGATTTTTTTTAAGCCTCTTAATATTAATCTATTGATTTTCACCTTAGTATTATCAGGTATGGCGATTTATAGGCATAAAGATAACATTAAGAGATTAATTGAGGGCCAAGAAAATAAATTAGGAAAAAAGGATTGATAACATGAGTCGTGAAATTATTGTTTTAGGCGGAGGAAGCTGGGGGACTGCGGCTTCAAAAGTGTTGGTAGAAAATGGCCATAGTGTCACACTTTGGTTTAGAGATGATTCTAAGGCGAAAAACGTGCAAAAAACAAGATTAAATCAACATTACCTTCCTGATGTTGTGCTACCTGAAAAGATGGTTATTTCGAGCTGTATCGATAGTAATTTACCTTCTGCAGATATGGTTGTTTTAGCTGTGCCCACTCAAAAAATTAGAGAATTGCTTAATAAATTTAAAAACTTTATTCAACCACATACAATACTTGTAAATTTATCAAAAGGACTTGAAAAAGATTCTTTGCTTAGAATATCTCAAGTTTGCGATGAAATCCTGCCGAACAATAAATACGTTGTACTATCAGGTCCGTCCCATGCTGAAGAGGTTGCTCTTAAAATGCCAACAACTGTTGTGGCGGCTTCACTTGACGAGGAAGCATCAAAAACGACACAGGATATTTTTATGAATGATTACTTTAGAGTGTATACCAATTCAGATGTGACCGGAGTGGAAATTGGAGGGGCACTTAAAAATGTAATTGCGCTAGCGGCAGGTATATCAGATGGATTGGGATTTGGAGATAATACGAAAGCAGCCTTGATAAATAGAGGCATTTTTGAAATATCCAGACTAGCTGAAAAAATGGGTGCGGATAAATTAACTTTTATGGGACTTTCAGGCATAGGGGATCTGATTGTAACATGCACTAGCATGCATAGTAGAAATAGACGGGCAGGAATACTAATAGGCAAAGGATATACTAGAGAAGAAGCCGCTGAAGCCGTTGGAATGGTTGTAGAAGGCATTTTAACTACACATGCGGCATATCATTTAGCTAAAAAAATGGCTGTTGAAATGCCCATTGTCAATGAATTATATGCTATTCTATTTCTTGGGGAAAAAGCGGCAGATACGGTTGAAAAATTGATGAAAAGAGATAAAAAAGACGAGCTTAATGATTAACTAACGACGGTCTAAAGAATGTTCACAATGGGGTGAAAATTTGAGCTTGAAGAAAAAGAAGACAAATCATTACAATTTGATACTTTTATTGGTGTTTATTTCGTTTGTTATTTATTTGATAGATAATTGGAAAACGAATCAAAATACTTATATTGTCTATCAAGACACAATCGAAAACAAATTAGAAGTAGAAGTAGCACTAGTAAAAAAAGAAAAAATAATTTTTTCTAATGCTGATGGTAGTGCGGTTTTCTTTAAAAACCATGGAGAGAAGGTAAAATCGGGCCTTTTGATTGCTCAACAATATAATGACGACCATTCAAAGAGCCTATCTGATGAAATCAAGATGATTGATGAAATGATAGAGATTAAGCAGGGGATAAAAAATGCTAATCATTCTGTCGGAAGTGCTCATTACGATGCTATTGAGTTAGAAATCCAGCAATCCTTATTAAATAGTGATTACTCCAACGTGCTTCTATTGATTGAAAGTGTGAATTCGAGTGAATTCAATGATAAATATTATGCTTATGAAATGTATACGGTTGAAGAATTGATTAATCTTAAAAATTCTCTTAATAAAAACATTTTATCTGATAAGGTATCATATTATAGCCCGTCAGGAGGACTTGTATCTTATCAATTTGATGGACTTGAAAACATCTACTCATTTGATCGAATTGACCAAATAAATTTAAATGACGCAAGAAAATTTGATTTAAAAACAGAAAATACTGTAGACGCAAAATTGAAATCGGAGAACCCTTTATATAAAATTGTTGATAATTTTGAATGGTATCTTGTTGGAGATATTCCAAGTGAGCATTATGATATTTTGTCTACAAAAAAATACATCAAAATAAGATTGAACAAAATTGATAAAACAATTTATGTTGAGCCTTATAGGCTACAAAGGTATGGAGAAAGGCTGTTAGTTGTTTTTAAAGCTGATCGATTTTTATATCAATATCTTGATGATCGATATATACATATTGATATTATTCTTGAAGAGTTTAGTGGTTTGAAAATACAACGAGATTCTATTATGAAATTAGATGGTGTTACAGGGGTTTATGTCGCAGATGCAAATAAGATTGTTAAATTTCGGCCCATTCATATTGTGGGAGAAAACGAAGCCTGTGTTGTAGTAGAGGAAGGCAATAAATTAAACGCAGGTAGCAGAGGAACTATTATCATAGGAGAAAAAAACTATTCTACAATAATGACTTATGATAGTGTCGTATTGGATCCGGAAAACGTCTATGAGGGACAAATTTTGAGGTGATAAGCATATGTTAAGTGAAAATATAGAAAAATTATTAAAAAGTATTGAAGAAACTTGCTACGCATGTGATAGGAAGCCAAATTCAGTTATGCTAGTAGCCGTCACTAAAACAGTTGACCCGGATAGAATTAGCGAGGCTGTTTCCTATGGTTTAACAGAGCTGGGTGAAAACAAAGTACAAGAATTGACATCCAAGTATCCACTGTTGCCAAATTTTATCAAATGGCATATGATTGGTCATTTACAAAGGAATAAAGTTAAATATATTATTGATAAGGTTAAATTAATACAGTCTGTAGACAGCTTAAAGCTTGCTGAAGAAATTGATCGGCAAAGTAAAAAAAATTCACTAAAGATGGATATATTAATAGAAGTCAACATTGGAGAAGAAGAATCTAAATTTGGTATAAAGCCTGAAGAGGCGTTGGAGTTTGCCTTATCGCTACAAGCGTTTCAAAATATTAGGTTGAGAGGTTTGATGACGGTAGCTCCATTTTTTGAAGACTCTGAACGGGTAAGACCCTATATGAAAAAAATGCAGACACTCTTTAAAGATTTACAGGGCATGGCGTTACCACAACAATCTATTGACATATTGTCGATGGGGATGTCTAATGATTATAGAATTGCAATTGAAGAGGGCTCGACTATGATTAGAGTGGGGTCCATCATATTTGGCGAAAGGCACTATTAGGAGGATTATATGTTTAAAAAGTTAAAAGATATTATTGGATTAACTGATTTAGAAGAAGAGTATGAGGACGAGCCTGAAACGGAAGAAAAAAAGGACGATAGCAAGCGCTCAGAAAATGCAGGTTATTCAAAAAACAAAGCTTCAAAAAATAGGGAGAACGAGAAGGTCATTGACAATGCAGATTTGTTTATTTTAAGTCCAAGAAGATATGAAGATTGTGCAGGTGTAATTGATGAATTGAAGAGAAAAAAGACAATCGTACTTAATTTGGAAGAACTTGAACTAGATTTAAAGAAGCAAATTTTTGAATTTGTAAAGGGTGGTGTTTATGCCCTTGAGGCAAACATACAAAAGGTATCGGCAGATATTTTTGTAATAGCACCATATAATGTTGAAATTAGTGGAAAATTAAAGTATAATTCAGATAAAAAAAGATTCACATGGGAGTAGAATATGAGTATATTTCTTAATGCATTAGACAAGCTTATTAGTATTATTGAACTTTTGATATTCGTTCGAATTATTTTATCGTATATACCGGATTTAAGAGCTTCAAAAGTTGCAGAAATCGTATTTCAATTGACAGAACCTATATTATATCCTGTTAGGGAATTATTTGCTAAGCTTGGATTAAATAAAGGAATGATTGACTTTTCTCCAATCGGAGCATTCTTAATATTAAATATCATCAGAAGCCTTTTGTTTAGAATTTTTTAAATGAAAGATTTAATTCATTATATGGATCATCTTGATTCAGAAAGCCGGATTATTGCTAAAAGAATGATAGATTTGATAGAAAATGCAATAGGAGACAATCAGGTCAAAGCTTCTGATTTTTTAAGTCAGCAGGAACTGTTAATAGCACAATCTATTTTAAATTATTTCAAGTATACCAGTTATTATATAACTGGTATTTCTAAAAATGCACTTCGTCAAGCTATTATTATTTTTCCATTTGAAATGGATGCAAGCCCTATTATCCCGGATTTTTTTTCAGTCATTCACTTTGATATGACGGGAGAATCGCTTAATCACCGTGATGTTTTAGGAAGCATTATGTCTCTAGGGATTAATAGAAGTAAAATCGGAGACATTTTTGTGTATGAAAATGAGGTTTTTGTTATTTTAAAAAGAGAAATCTTGTTATATATCACGAACAATTTAGAGAAAATAGGAAATAGAAGTGTTGAAGTTAGGGAAATAGATGTTATGCAATCGCAGACATTGGACTATCAATATAAAAAAATCAAGGTGATTGTATCATCTCTTAGGGTAGATAGTATTACAGCTGCTCTAGCGCATATATCACGGGGAAAATCAATTCATATGATAGAATCCGGAGATTTGAAGTTAAATGGAAAACAAAGCTACGAAAAAAACACCTTGCTTAAAGAAGGGGATATTTTTTCCATAAGAAAAATTGGCAAATTTAAATTAGTAGAAGTATCCGGAGTTACTAAAAAGAATAATTCTATTGTTGAGATATTGCAATTCATATAACGGAGGGCACATGATAATTGGTATAATTGGAGCAATGGATGAAGAGATTGAATTTCTGGTTAAAGAAGTTTCGGTTATCGAAATTCATCATCATATTGCATTTGATATATTTGAGGGGGTATATCTAAATAAAAAGATCTATTTTATGAAATCGGGTATAGGGAAAGTTAATGCGGCTATCGCAACGCAGGTTCTTATTGAACAATATCACTCGGATGTTATTGTTAATACAGGCATTGCAGGATCCTTAGACAAAGAAGTGCTTTTAGGTGACGTTGTTATATCTACTGAGACTCAACAATATGACTTTGATGTGACGGCATTCGGATATGAGGAAGGCGTCATTCCGAGGATGGAGTCATCGGTGTTTCCTTCAAGCTATCAAATGATAGAGGTACTAAAAAAAATAAGACTAAATGAGCACACCATCCATTTTGGGAAAATTTTATCCGGAGATCGATTTGTTGATTCAGAATCATTAAAAAAGAAGCTTCAAATTCAATTTAATGGGCTGTGTGTAGACATGGAAAGTGCTTCCGTCGGACAGGTTTGTTATCTTTTTCAGAAGCCTTATGTAGCTATTCGATGTATTTCAGATAATGCCGATGAATCCTCAAATTTGAAGTACAAAGATTTTAATCATTATGCGGCCAAGCTTAGTGCTGAATTGACACTCGAGCTTGTTAACAAAATTTAGGAGACGATATGCATACAATCATTATACTTATATTGTTTTTTTGTGACCAGGGTACGAAATATTTAGCTCAGAGCCAGCTTAAGGGAGCGGAAAGCATTGAAATAATAGAACGTTTTCTGTATTTAAGCTACGTGGAGAATAAAGGGGCCGCCTTTGGTATTTTACAAGGGCAGAAGATTTTTTTTGTCATTGTTACATTTATTATATTAGCGGCACTTTGGTATTATAAAAATAAGAATAATAAATTAAGAAAGGTGACATTGTTTTCTTTTGATATTATTATTGCAGGAGCTATTGGCAATCTTGCGGATAGATTGATATTAAGTTATGTAATAGATTTTATAGATTTCAAATTCTGGGGATTATATGATTTTCCTGTTTTTAATTTTGCAGATATTATGGTAGTTACGGGAACAATATTGCTATCTTTATTGGTTTTCACAGATCAATATGAAGTGAGTTGAAAAAATGATACATATCATAAAGAATGAAGAAAGAGATATAAGACTTGATGTATTTTTAAACGAGCATTATGATACGCTATCTAGGAGCTATATACAAAAGCTTATCAAGGATGAAATGATTTTAGTTAATGAATTACCCGCCAAGAAGAATTATTTGTTGAAATCAGGAGACATTATACAGGTTAATGTACCTGAACCTGAACCCTTGAAGATAGAAGCAGAAGATATAGAATTAGAAATCATATACGAAGATCAGCATATAGCAGTGGTCAATAAACCAAGAGGGATGGTCGTTCATCCGGCGAAGGGCAATTATAACCGTACAATGGTGAATGCATTAATGTTCAAGCTTGATAATTTATCTTCCATCAATGGTATTATTCGCCCGGGAATTGTCCATCGAATCGACAAAAACACAACGGGTATTCTTGTGGTTGCAAAGGATGACTTTTCTCATCAATCTCTTAGCAAGCAAATAAAAGAACATAAGGCATCAAGAAAGTACGTTGCGTTGGTCCATGGAAAGGTAAAAAATGACTTTGGAACAATCAGCTTGCCAATCGGAAGAGATTCGAGAAATCGCAAGAAAATGGGAGTCACAACAAACAATGCTAAGGAAGCGGTTACACATTATAAGGTATTAAAAAACTTTGGTGACTATACGTTATTGGAGCTTCAATTAGAAACCGGTAGAACACATCAAATTAGAGTACATTTATCTTATTTGGGGCATCCTATTGTTGGGGATGAAGTTTATGGTAGAAAAAACAACGCATTCAAAATGAAGGGACAGTTATTACACGCAAAAAGTCTTTCCTTTAACCATCCTATCAACAATCAATTAATGTCTTTTAACGTTGATTTGCCTAAAGATTTCAAAAATATTTTGTCGAAATTGGAGAACCGAGAGGGATGAAAACAAAAGCGCTTATTATGGACGAAAAATCAATTAACAGAGCTCTCACCAGAATTTCCCATGAGATTGTTGAAAAAAATAAAGGGATAGAAAATCTCATTATCATTGGAATTCAATCTAGGGGAGTACCACTTGCACAAAGAATAGTCGAAAAAATTCGAGATATCGAGGGAGAGGATGTGCCTTGCTTTAGCCTGGACATTACTTTATACAGGGACGACCTTACCAATACAGAGAGTCTAGAAGTTAAATCTGACATCAATATAGAGGTTCAGGATAAGGTTATTATACTGGTTGATGATGTTCTTTTTACAGGTAGGACGGTACGGGCTGCCTTGGACGCCATCATCGATTTAGGAAGACCAAAAAAAATAGAACTTGCTGTATTGATTGATAGGGGTCACAGGGAGTTACCTATTCGTGCGGACTTTGTAGGCAAAAATGTTCCGACCTCAAAAAATGAACGAGTAACTGTAGCTATAGAAGAAATTGACGGATTAAACCAAGTTACAATTCAAGAATAATAGTTGTTTTTATACTATTGGATTTTTTGGGGCAATCATCAGCGAATAATTTTCAGTAAATGTGACTAAACCGGGTTTAGAGCCGGATGGTTTTTTAACGTGTGATTTTAGAGTATATATAACTTCGACCTTGTCACTATTTCTAGATTTGCTGAAATAAGCCGCATAAGAAGCCGCTTCTACAATAGTTGAATCGGGAACAGTGCGACCAAGTGAACGTACGATAACATGTGAGCCTGCTGTGTCCTTTGCATGAAACCAAAGATCATCTTTCGTCGCGATTTTAAAAGTGATGTAATCATTTTGAAGGTTATTTTTACCAATTATAATTTCATAACCATCCTTAGAAATGACTAAGAGGGGCTTACTAGAAGCCGACTTAGCTTTTGACTTAGGCGATTTTTTGATATATCCATTTTTGTACAATTCTTCTTTTATTTCCGTAATGACTTCTTTTTCTCCGGTGTTTTCCAAGGCAAAAAGCACATTATCTAAATAAACGATGTTTTCATTTGTGAGGTCAATCTGTGTTTTGAGATTGACTTCAGCAATTTTCAGTTTGTTGTATTTTTTAAAAGCCTTTTGTGCATTTTGAGCAGGAGTGAGTCTTTTATCTAATTTTATAAGCACTTTACCACCTGTGCTATAATCGTCGGCTTCAACTGAAGTATCTCCCGGTTTGATTTTATAGAGGTTTGCCAATATTAATGCTCCTTCAGTTTTATACTTTTCCCTGTTTTCGGATTTTTCAAGTTCAATTTTCAGTATACCCAGTTTTTTTCTGTTTTTTTCCAGCAGCATTGACACAGTCTTTCTTAATTCGGACGATTTATTGAGATTGCTTTGATAATTAGATTTTTCACGATAGAACATATTTAATATTTCATTAATAGATTGGAAGGAAACAATTTCCATCATAGATAAATGTTCAATCCTAAAACAATGAAAATCTTTTACCTCGTTTGTTGCTGCGTTGATATAGATTGTCGGATCATAATGATGGTCTTTAGATTTTTCCATTATTTTTTCAAAAGCGATAGAGAGATTGTCATATTGTTTATGGGTTAGTTCTCCTACATAGGAAGAATCATTTATACCGCCTAAAAAGCAAATTTCTCGGCTTAATAGAGGGCTCATGCCATCGAATAGTGTGACAAAAGCCTTGTCTATTTTAATGCCTTGATTCAACTTTTGGAATAAAACACTCATTTCTTTAGAATTAAATTTTAATGGATTAATTTTCTTATCAAAATTCGGCGTTGTGTACTTTACTCCCGGATATACTTGTCGTTTGGAGCTTATATTGTGACCTATTCTTTTGATACATTCCAAGACTATTCCGTCGGCATTAGTAATAATTATATTACTATGCTTACCCATGATTTCAATAAATATTCTTTTAGTATCTACAGTGCGCAGTTCATTTTTGGCTTCGATTTCAAGCATGATAATTCTGTCTAAATTAATTTGAGTGATTTTTTTAATTATTCCCCCTGTCAGATGTTTTCTCATAAACATGCAAAACGCGGGGGCAGATTCTGGATTTTTAAATTTGTCCTTAGCCATTAAGACTCTAGGATAAGAACTATTGGCCGATAATAGAAGCTGTTTGTTTTGTCCGTTTCCCCTTAAATTGAATATCATTTCTTCTGATTCAGGTTGATAAATTTTGTCGATTTTACAGCCAACAATCTCGGTTTTAAATTCATTTACAATACTTCTTATTACAAATCCATCAAGGGCCATGGCATACTCCTTATTATATCAGTGAATTTTTGATTGAATAATTGATTGAATAATTGATAATTATTGGTGATGATGATAAAATACTATAAACGTATTATTGGGAGGGAAAAATGAACTTAATTAGTAGCATGACCGGTTTTGGTAAGGGAGAAAGTTCAAATGACAAAATCAAATTCACCGTTGAAATAAAAACAATCAATAACAGATACAATGATATTAACATAAAATCACCAAAATTCATAAGAAATTTTGAGGAAAGAGTTCGAAAATCAGTTAAAAATAAAATCACAAGAGGTCGGATAGATATCGGACTATCTTATGAAATGCTTGAAGGCAATGAAATAGTTGTTAAGCCAAATAAGTCAGCCGCTATTTCATATCAAAATGCTATTCAAGAATTATCTCAATTATTAAATATAAATCAGGAGGCTTCTTTACAAAATTATCTAGGATTACCGGATATTTTTGAAGTTTCTAGGTTGGATGAGGCTGATGATTCTATATGGGATTGTCTAGAAGTTGCTGTAGAAAATGCTATTCAAGAATTAAAAGACATGAGAGAAATAGAAGGAGAAGAGCTTAGACAAGATATTTTGAATAATATTGACAAAATAAATGATTTCATTGACCATATAGAAAAACAATCTAGCACCGTAGTAAAAGAATATCAAGAAAAATTAGAAAAAAGAATAGCTGATTTGATGACGAATAATTATTCCTTAGATGAGAATAAGCTTTACAATGAAGTTGTGTTTTTTGCTGATAGGTCAGACATAAATGAAGAAATAGTAAGATTGCGTAGTCATTTGAAGCAGTTTGAATTTTCAGTTAAAGAGGGAGGCGTAGTTGGAAGAAAACTAGATTTTATCTTACAAGAAATTAACAGGGAGGCTAATACGATTGCTTCTAAATCTAGCAAGATTGAAATAACTCAGTCTGCTGTTGAGATAAAAAACCACTTGGAAAAAATGCGTGAACAGGTTCAAAACATTGAATAGGAGACTTAAATGAAAATGATAAATATTGGCTTTGGCAATAACGTATCCGAGGATAGGGTGATTGCAATTGTTAGTCCGGAATCAGCACCCATTAAAAGAATTATTAATGACGCGAGAGAAGGAAATAAATTGATTGACGCTACTTATGGCAGGAAAACCAGAGCGGTGATTATTATGGATTCTAATCACGTTGTTTTATCGGCTATACACCCGGAAACGGTAGCTCAGAGATTTGTGGGCATTGATAATATTGAAAGAGGAGTATAAGGATGGATCAAGGACTGCTAATTGTTATTTCAGGCCCTTCGGGAGCAGGTAAAGGAACAATTTGTAAATCGCTTCTAGAAAAATTGCCGGACATGAAGGTTTCTGTTTCTGTCACAACAAGAAAACCTAGAAATCAAGAGCTTGAAGGCATAAATTATTTTTTTACCACGAAAGCGGCTTTTGAAGAAAAAATCAACCACGATGAATTCCTTGAATACGCACAAGTATATGGCAATTATTATGGAACTCCAAAATGGAAGGTTCTTGAATTGATTAATAATGGAAAAGATGTTATACTTGAGATTGATATTCAAGGTGCATTAAAGGTCAAAGAAAAATATCCTGAGGGTGTTTTTATTTTCATACTGCCTCCCTCGTTGGAAGAACTCAAAAAAAGAATTACAGACAGAGGCACAGAGAGCAAAGAAGATATAATCAGAAGATTGGATTGCACCTACGAGGAGTTAAGCTTTGCCTTTAAGTATGATTATCTGGTTATGAATGATTATGTCGAAAATGCAGTTAGTAAAATCAGTGCCATTATAACAGCCGAAAAAAGCAAAGCAATTAGACAGATTGCGCTTATCAACAAAATTAGGGAGGACTAATAAATGGTAAAACCATCAATAGATGAATTATTAGAAAAAGTAGATAGTCGATATATGCTTGTGTCGATTGTATCTAAGAGAGCTAGGCAGATTGTCGAGGGTTCACAGCCCATGGTTAAAACGACTGAATTAAAGCCAATCAATATTGCCACCGAGGAATTCTTCGAAGATAAAATTCCGTTTACGGAACCCACTTAAAGCTTGGTTTTCAAGCTTTAAATTTTTTGGATGTGAAAAAATGAAAGATTACTGCCATGTTGTTATCAGTAATAAATCTAGAAATACAGATAAGATTTATACATATCGAATCCCTAAAAGTTATAGGGAGCAATCTTTAGAAGGAAGGCGTTGCGTCATAAATTTCAATAATAATCTTGATATTGGAATGATTGTTGCGATTGTTGATACTGTTGATTATGATGAATCAAAACTGAAAGGTCTGATTGCGGTTATCGATGAAAAACCCATTATTTCTAAAACAAACATAGAAGTGGCTCTTTGGATTAGAAATCATTATCTATCACGATATAATGAGGCCTTTTCTTTGTTTATGCATCCATTTTCAGACATTGAAATTATGATAAAAAGCGTGCAAAATGAAATAGAAGGTGCTTTAGAAATTGGATGGTTGAACACATGGAAAAAGTATCATATATTGGCAAAGTCTTTTAAAGATAGAGGTTTTTCAAATTCTGTAGAAGCTCTGATTGAGACCGGGCAAATAACAATAAGGGCTAAAGATTTAGCTTTTGAGCCCAAAATAACGAATTGGCTAAAAATTAAGAATGTAAAATATGAAGACCAATTAAGAGCAAATTCTCATAAGCAACTTAGGATTTTAAAATATATAGATCATCACATTTCCGTCAGAATGGAAGATTTAGTTGCAACCACATTATGCTCAAAAAAAGAAGTGAATACTCTAATAGAAAAGGGTTATATTGATTTAGAAAAAATTGATACGATTAGCCCAAAGCCTTTGAGGGCAGATATTATTTCTACCGTTATTCTTACAGATGAACAAAGAATAATTACCGAGAAATTATTAAATTCATCACAAGGACAATATTTAATTCATGGTGTGACGGGTAGTGGCAAAACAGAAGTTTATATGCGAGTGATTGAAAAACAATTAGCGCTAAAGAAAAGTGTTATTTTTTTAGTGCCTGAAATTTCATTGACACCACAAACGATAGAAAGATTTAAACAAAGATTTGGCGACAGAATCGCTGTGATTCATAGTCGTTTAACAATAAAAGAAAGAAACAAGGAATGGCTTAACATATATCATGGTCACTCTGATATCGTGATTGGAGCCCGTTCCGCTCTTTTTACCCCAGTTAGAAATTTGGGTGCAATTATCATTGATGAATCACATGAGGATTCCTATATTTCCTCTACTTCTCCAAAATATGATACCATTGAAGTTAGTGAAAAAATTTCATCATTGCTCGGCGCAAAGCTAATTTTAGGGACAGCTACACCGCCATCCTCATATTACCTTAAAGCTATGAATAATGTATATACTTTATTGAATTTAACAAAAAGAGTTAATGATATCCAAATGCCGGACATTGAAATTGTTGACATGAGAAATGAATTGACCGAAGGAAACAATCATATTTTCAGCAGAATTTTGCAGCAAGCCTTAATCAGTACTTATGAAAAAAATGAGCAGGCCATCTTATTCTTAAATAGAAGAGGGTATTCAAGTTTTGTATCTTGCAGACAATGTGGATTTGTTGTAAAATGTGATAATTGTGATATATCAATGACCTATCATCAAAAAAGCGGATATATGGTATGTCACTATTGTGGTGCTACTAAAAAAATTCAGTCAGAGTGCCCGGAATGTGGCAGTAAATATTTTAAGAGCTTTGGGGTGGGTACTGAAAAAATTGAAGAAGAAACGATAAAGCTGTTACCAAATGCTAGAATTGAAAGAATGGATTTTGATACAACCAAGGGAAAAGAAGGGTTTAATAAGATTTATGAGAATTTTAAGAGCAGAAAAACAGACGTATTGGTCGGAACTCAAATGCTTGCGAAAGGCTTGCATTTTCCGGGAGTAACTCTTGTTGGAATTGTATCAGCAGATTTAACAATAAATTTGCCATTTTATACATCTAATGAAAAATCATATCAGCTGATTACTCAAGTTAGTGGGAGAGCAGGCAGAGGAGATATTAAAGGAAGGGTTATTGTACAGACCTATGAACCTAATAATTATAGTATCGTTTGTGCCAAGAATAATGATTATCTATCCTTTGTCAAGAGAGAGCTGATATTGAGAAAAGAGTTTAAGTATCCTCCTTTTGTTGATATTGTAGCTATTACAGCTTCTTCTAAGAATGAGGATGTATTAAGAATTTTGGTACAAGAAAAATATCATTTACTAAAAAATGCAATGAAGACCTATATAGATTCAAAAAAAATGATTCTATACCCACCAATGAACCATAATATTTATAAAATTAATAATAAATATCGAATATCCATTATTATGAAACATAAGAAAAGTGTTTCTCTAGAAATTAAGACAATATTAAGAGAGTTGTTTTTTACTAGTAGTTACAAGGAAGTCGATATTTCGATAGATATTAATCCCATTTCAATTTAGGAGGTTTGACATGGCAATAAGAAATTTAAGAATTGAAGGCGATGCAATTTTAAGAAAGAAAAGTAAAGAGATTAATAATATTGATGAACGTTTATTAATTCTCTTGGATGATATGCTTGAAACAATGTATGCCAATGATGGTATAGGACTTGCAGCTGTTCAAGTGGGTGTTCTGAAAAGAGCAGTAGTGATTGATTTAGGTGAAGGACCTATGAAGCTATTGAACCCGGTGATTGTCATGCAGGAAGGGGAACAGATTTTTACAGAAGGTTGTTTAAGCGTCCCCGGAAAAAATGGTGAAGTGCTGAGACCTTTAAAAGTAAAGGTTTCATATAAAGATATCGATGGAAACGAACAAATTTTAGAAGCTGAAAACCTAATGGCGGTTTGTTTATGCCATGAAATTGACCATTTGAATGGTGTGCTCTTCATAGACAATATTATAGAGGATGATATAAGTGAGTAGGATAGTGTTTATGGGCACTCCTGATTTCGCTGTTCCTGCCCTTCTTTCGCTACATGAAAAAGGACATGAAATTGTATTGGTAGTGACGCAAAGAGATAAAAACAAAGGTAGAGGCAAACTAATTTCAGAGCCTTCTGTCAAGATAGCTGCAAAAAAATTAAAACTGGAAATATTCCAGCCGGATTGTATTAATGATTCTGAAAGCCTAGAGGTAATCCAACTATTAGAGCCGGATTATATCGTAGTAGTTGCGTATGGGCAAATCTTAAAACAGGAATTGATACGAATCCCTAAAAAATATTGTCTTAATATACACGCTTCTTTACTTCCAAAATATAGGGGAGCTGCACCAATTAATTGGAGCATTATAAATGGCGAAAAGGAAACCGGTATTTCAATCATGAAGATAGAAAGAGGCTTAGATTCAGGTCCGATTCTTTTTCAAGACAGGATGAATATAAACGAAAGCATGACGGCAGGCGAGTTGCATGATAAGTTGATGTCATTAGGAGCACAGTCTATTGTTAAAGCGATTGAACTTATAAATGATAATAAAGAGAAATTTGAAGATCAAAATCATGATTTAGCAAGCTATGCACCGATGTTAAACAAAAAAATGAGTCAAATCAATTGGGAAAAGGGAGCAAAAGAGATTCATAATAGAATCAGGGGACTTGATCCATGGCCGGGGTCATTGATTCTTTATAAAAACATATTGGTAAAGATATTTAAAACATCTTATGAGCATGCATCCCATGATTTTTATCCGGGAACAATCGTAAAAGCTGATGAACATGGCATTCTAATATCTTGTATAGACGGGTTTATTAGAATATTGGAAATTCAACTTCCGGGTAAAAAAAGAATGACTGTCAAAAATTTCTTACTAGGAAACGAAATAGAAATAGGATATAGAATAGGAGATGATTAACATGTATTTTGATTCAACATTTATTATTTTGATACCAGCGATTTTGATATCATTATTTGCTCAAAGCAAGGTTAAAAGCACGTTTGTGAAGTATTCAAATGTCAAATCTAATAGCAGCTATTCAGGTTTTGAGGTAGCTAGATCTATTCTAGATAGAAATGGACTGGGACATGTTAGAATAGAGGCTGTCGCAGGAAATTTAACAGATCACTATGATCCTAGAAATGAAGTTTTAAGGCTTTCAGATGCAGTTTATGGGAGAAATACTATTGCAGCTTACGGCGTGGCAGCGCATGAAGTCGGACATGCTATTCAGCATGCGAAGCATTATATGCCACTCGAAATAAGAAATTCACTTGTTCCTGTCGTTAATTTTAGTTCAAGAGTGGTATGGCTGTTGATTATTGGCGGCATGCTCTTGTCAATGACAGGACTTATTCAGATAGGTATTGTTCTATTTTCAGCGGTTGTATTATTTCAGATTGTAACACTGCCCGTAGAATTTGATGCTAGTCGAAGGGCTATTGTACAGCTGGATGACTTAGGAATTCTATATGACGATGAAATAAAAGGAGCAAGGAAAGTATTGGACGCAGCTGCATTGACTTATGTTGCGGCCGCATTAACAGCGGTCAGTCAGTTAATCCGACTGTTGTTAATATCAAATAGAGGAAGAAGAAATTAGAGGTTGAATAGTCAACCTATTATTTCTTGATAAATTGATGAAATATAGAGAGTATGTTATTAAATCGCTGGAAAAAATCATTGTTGAAAAAAAATATTCAAACATTGAGACACAATATATTGCAAAATTAATTGACGAAAAAATGGACCGAGATTTATACCAGTTTAATTTATATGGCGTGATTGAAAATCTCATTTTTATAGACTGGGTCCTCATGAAAATATCATCGGTCAAAATAAACAAAATCAACCATCAGGTTTTGAACATATTAAGATTAGCGATTTTTCAGATATTCTTTGCTAATAAACCGAAACCGTCTCAAATAGTATATGAAAGTGTCGAAATGACAAAGAAATATCTAGTTAAGAGTCAAGGCTTTGTCAATGGCATATTAAGAAATGTTATTCGTCAGAAGTCAAATCTAATTGAAGAAATAGAAGCTATGGATGGAATTAAATATCTTTCATTGAAATATTCCTATCCGGAAGATTTCTTGAATATTTTGATAAAAGAATTTGATTATGAGGAGACAGCTCGATTTTGCGAATGTTCCAATCACAAACCCGATTTAATCTTTAGGGTCAATAGCAGCATCATATCAAGAGATGAACTTATTAATAACCCATTGTCAAAGGATTTGAAATTTGAAAAAACAAAATTGTCCAGCTTTGGCGTAATCTTAAAGAATCCTAGTCATATTGAGAAAATGACAGCATATACGCAAGGATTAATTACGCCACAAGATGAAAGCTCTATGCTTGTTGCTGAAATTCTTAATCCGGCTCATGAATCTCAAGTCTTGGATGTTTGTTGTGCTCCTGGGGGCAAATGTCTTCATGCAGCAGAGCTCATGGGACAAACAGGACGGGTAATAGGACATGATATATTTGAACACAAGCTAAAGCTTGTGGAAAATAATATTATTCGTCTTGGACTCAAAAACATTGAAGTAAGTCTTCAGGATGCGACAATATTAAATAAAAATTATTTAGGGCAATTTGATTATTGTATTGTTGATGTTCCTTGTAGTAATAGTGGAATCATTCGTAGAAAGCCGGAGTTAAAATACGCTATAAATGATGAGGCCATCAAAAAATTAATTCCATTACAAAGGACTATTTTAGCAAATGCTTCACAGTATTTAGCTAAAAATGGTATAATGAGTTACTCAACTTGTTCAATATTTGATGATGAAAATATTAACATAGTCAAGGATTTTTTAAACAAAAACAGTAATTTTAGTTTGCAGGGCATTAGAACTAATCATTTGACTGCCGAAGAAGGATACATTAAGCTTTTTCCTCATATCAATGGTACCGACGGCTTTTTTATTGCGATTATAAAAAGAAATTATTAATTCGAACTGATTTTTGATACAGGTAAAGTAGGGGATGTGGAAAATGTACTTAAATAATTTGGATATGAAAGAGCTGCAAGAAATAATTACACAAAATGGATTTCCGAAATTCCGATCGGAACAAATTTTTCGATGGATTCATAAAAATCTAGAAGATAATTTTACTCAAATGCATAATTTGCCCAAGGATTTGCTTGATTATTTAAAAAATAAACATACGATTGATAAAATGACTATCTACAAGAGATTTAATTCGACAGAAGATGAGACCAAAAAATATCTCTTTAGACTAAACGACGGCAATATTATTGAGAGTGTCTATTTAAAATATCATTTTGGCGAGAGTGCCTGTATTTCTTCACAAGTAGGATGTGCTATGGGTTGTTCATTTTGTGCATCTACTAAAAATGGAAAATTAAGAGACTTAAGAGCGTCTGAAATGCTTGGACAAGTCTATGAGATACAAAAGGATCTTGGAATCTCGATTAACAGTATTGTGGTTATGGGTTCAGGAGAGCCTTTTGATAATTACGAAAATCTGAAAAAGTTTATTGAAATCATCACTAGTCCCGAAGGAAAAAACCTTAGTATCCGAAAAATTACGGTATCGACTTGTGGACTTATACCATCTATTTATAGAGCGGCTGATGAAAATATTGGATTTCATCTTGCCATTTCTCTTCATGCGGCTAATCAGACAAAGAGGGAGAAGCTCATTCCGGTTGCAAAGAAATATCCGATTACAGATTTAGTAAAATCATGCCGATATTATACGGAAAAAACAGGCCGACGTGTCACATACGAATATGTCATGATTCATCACGTCAATGATAGCTTGCAAGACGCAGAGGAATTAGTTTCGCTACTGAGAAATTCGATTTGTTTAGTAAATCTCATACCATTAAATCATGTTACTGAATTTGAAGGGACGCAATCAACATCTCAATCCATCGCTATGTTTTATAATTATTTAAAGAAGAACAAAATCAATGTGACCATTAGAAGAGAATTAGGTAAAGATATTAATGCCGCTTGCGGACAACTTAGAAATCAATCTATGGAAAACCAATAAAGAGGGTTGTATGAAAATATATTATCAAACAGATATCGGGAATGTAAGAAATAAAAATGAAGATAGCCTATATTATGACGAAAAAGACGATTACATCATTGCTATAGTTGCTGATGGCATGGGAGGACATAAATCGGGTGAATTAGCGAGCAAAATTGCGGTGGAACAAGCTGGAGAATACTTTTTATGTCACATTTCTGACTTGTTGTCTTCACCTCGGTTATTTATGAAAAACATTTATGCGAATAGTTGTAAGAGGGTGTTTAGCGAGTCCAAAAAATCCATTGAAAATGATGGTATGGGAACAACGATGACAGTGGCTATAATAGATAAAGTTAATCAGAAGCTTTATGTAGGAAATATTGGAGATAGCCGAGCGTATATAATTAGGAATAGTGAAATTTTACAGGTAACAGAAGATCATTCTCTTGTGTATGAGATGTTTAAGAAAGGGCAAATAACGAAAGAGGAAATCAAAATTCATCCGCAAAAGAATGTCTTGACTAAAGCTTTAGGAACCTGCGAGCATGCAGAACCTGATTTTTTCGAAAGGGATCTGTTAAATATAAAAAGTATTATTCTGTGTACAGACGGGTTAACAAATTACATCTCAAAGGATGAGATTTATCAACATATCATAAGTAAAAATGAAAATCCCGCTGAAGAATTAATTATTGAGGCAAAAAAACGTGGTGGCACGGATAATATATCAATTATTATTGTGAATGAGAAATAGAGGTGACTAATGAAAAGTATACTTAATGGCAGATATGAAATAATAGAAGAAATTGGCAACGGAGGAATGGCTCAGGTTTATAAAGCTAGATGCAATGTCCTGAATAGGATGGTTGCAGTCAAAGTACTAAAAGAAGAATTCACCAATGACCAAGATTTTATTGATAAGTTTAAACAGGAATCTATGTCAGTTGCAAAGCTGAATCATAAGAATATAGTAAATGTATATGACACGGGTGTAGATGGTAATATCTATTACATTGTAATGGAATTAATATCCGGCATTACTTTAAATGAACTGATTGCGTCTGAGAAAAGAATCGGGGTAGCCGAATCTGTCAATATTGCAATCCAGATTTGTGAAGCGCTGGAACATGCTCATTCTAACGGTGTGATTCATAGAGATATTAAGCCTCATAATATATTAAGAGATAAGCGACATCATGTGAAGGTAGCTGATTTTGGAATTGCTAGGGCGGTTTCAAATAAAACGATGACGAATAATGACAGCACATTCGGTTCTGTGAATTATTTTTCTCCTGAACAAGCAAGAGGCGGGTATGTTGATGAAAAATCAGATATATACTCTTTTGGCATTGTATTGTATGAAATGTTGACAGGAGAAGTTCCTTTTAAAGGGGATTCGCCTATTTCAATTGCATTAAAGCATGTCAATGAAAGTGTAAAGGCTCCCTCGTTGATTAATCAAGAAATTCCGTCAAAATTAGATGATATTGTATTAAAATGTACTAATAAAAAACAATCATTAAGATATGCGGATGTTACCGAAATTATTACGGACCTTAAAAGCATCAATCTGTCATCAATAAAGGAAACAAGCAAGGCCATTATTCTTAATCCTGAAAAGGAAGAAGCACTCAGAAGGTTTTTAGACAATGAAAATGATTTAAAAGACAATATCTCTCATTCAGATGAAGGACTACTCTATAAAAAAAGAAAAAAAATTAATAAAAGTCAGCGCAAACTTAATGCTGTTGAAGATAAATCTGAAGTCAAGGAAATCAAGGAAGAGAAAAACAACTTTAAGTATGCAGCATTAGCAGTTATATTAGCCTTAATTATTACACTTGTTTTATCCTCGTTCGCGGTCTCATATATTAAGGATTATTTTTCTGTAAAAGAAGTGGAAGTGCCAAATTTAATTGGCGTCAATGTGGACGATGCGAAGGAAATAATTGAAACTCTTGGCTTAAAATTCGAAGTGAAGGATAGAATCTATAATTCTGAATTTCCAAAAGATCAAATTATAAATCAAAACATTAAGCCTGGGGAGAACTTAAAGGAAGGATTTCCAATAGAGGTTATTGTCAGCGAAGGGGAAAGGCTCATCGAGATTCCTGATTTAACACGAAAATATTCAAATGAAGCTTTTGTCATCTTAAGTGAAAAAGGACTTAAAGAAGGTGAGATCACCTATGAATTTAGTGACACGATTCCTTGGGGACTAGTTATAAGTCAAGACCCGGCAGCAGGAACGATTGCAAAGGAAGAAGACGTGGTTTCGTATGTTCTTAGCAAGGGGCCTGAAATTGAGTATGCAATCATGCCGAATCTCCTTGGTAAAACACAAAGTGAAGCTGAAGAACAAATATTATCTAAGGGGTTTAAAATTGGCGAAATTAGCTTCAGGGAATCTGAGGAGTATGAAAAAGACCTCGTGCTATATCAGAGTCATCCTGCTGAGACTGAAGTAGAGAAAGGTACTGTTGTCAGTCTAATCATTAGTTTAGGGCAGGCCATAGAAGAAACTACTACCGAGGAACCAACGGGTGGCAGTGCGCAATTAAGAATAGAATTACCTACAGATAAAGAATCAATGATCCTGATTATTGAAAGAATTTGGGAAGAAAACAGGCAAGTTATTTACCAAGGGAAACACTATCCGGAGGATAGTCCGATTATCATACCTGTAGAGGGATTTGGCGTTCAGAGGTTTGAAATTTTTATAGACAGCGAGTATATAGGTGCAGAGGAGATAGACTTTGGAAATTAATGAAAAAAAAGGTGTTATTTTAAAGTCTTTAGGAGGATTTTATTACGTTGATACAGATAATGGGATTATTGAAACTAGGGCAAGAGGCTTATTTAGAAAAAATAATATTAAGCCCTTAGTGGGTGACAGATGTGTCATAAGAATTACCAAGGAAGATGCAGGTCAAGGATATATTGAAGAAATACTTAAAAGGCAGAATAGCTTTGTGAGACCTCCTGTGGCAAATATTGACCAGTTAATTCTTATGTTTTCAGCTGCCAATCCCAGTCCAAATTATAGATTAATAGACAAATTCTTAATTCAAAGTGAATATCATGATATTCACACTGTCCTTTGTATCAATAAAATGGAGTTGGATTCTATTGAGTCCAATAAGCTAAAAAAGATTTATGAAAAAGCCGGATATCAGGTCATTTTGCTTTCAGTTAAGCAACATCAGAACTTAGAAGCCATCAAGGAGGTACTAAAAGACAAAATATCTGTATTTTCCGGGCCATCAGGTGTAGGAAAATCGACACTCCTGAATGAAATAGAGACGGGTCTTAATTTGAAGACAGGCGTGGTTAGCACAAAAACAAGCAGGGGAAAGCATACGACTAGGCATGTTGAATTATTCAAGCTTTCTTCAGGTGGCTGGGTTGTTGACACGGCAGGATTCACGTCATTAGACCTAAAAAATATCAATAAGGAAAATTTAAAGCAATATTTTAAAGAATTTCGAGAAATTGATCAATGCAGATTTTTGGACTGTAATCATCATAAAGAACCGGGATGCATGGTAAAAGCAGCCGTAGATTCAGGAGATATTGTAGAAGAAAGATACAGGACTTATGTTGAAATGCTTGAAATTTTAATTAACGGAGGAAGTATATGAAAATGATTGCACCATCCATTCTTTCGGCTAATTTTTCAAATCTGTCGAAAGATATTGAAATGTTGGATAGAGCTGGGGCGGATATGCTACACATTGATGTAATGGATGGACTTTTCGTTCCGAATATTACGATAGGACCTTTGGTAATCAAAGCTCTGCGACCGTTAACAAGCCTTATTTTTGATGTTCATTTAATGATTGAAAAGCCTGAGAGATATATTGACCTATTTGTTGAAGCAGGTGCCGATATATTAACGGTTCATTATGAGGCCTCACTTCATTTGCATCGTACAATCCATCTTATCAAGAGTAAAGGAATTAAAGTGGGGGTTTCTCTTAATCCTTCAACGCCGGTGTTCTTACTGAAAGAAATTTTAAAGGATGTTGATTTAGTGCTATTGATGTCTGTCAATCCAGGGTTTGGAGGTCAGTCCTATATAGAAAATACAAATAATAAAATTATTGAGTTGAATGAGCTGAGAAGAAATCTTGACGCAAATTTTTTGATTGAGGTTGATGGAGGTATCAAAGCTTCAAATATTAAGGACGTGTCAGAATTAGGTGTCGATGTTTTTGTTGCAGGGTCGGAGGTTTTCAACAGCAAGAATCCCTCTGAAAAAATCATACAATTGAGGAAGCTTGCTAATGAATGAAAAATGCTTAATCATTACGGGTGGAGAGGTAATTGATAATAAACGGTTACTAAAATTGGTGAGAGAATCGAGTTATATCATTTGCGCAGATAGAGGGGCGGAGACAGCGTTCAAATTATCAATAAGACCGGACATTATTTTAGGAGATTTAGACTCTATCAATTCTGAAATATTGAAGAAAATGGATGTTAGAATAATTGATTATCCTACGGATAAGGATTTTACTGATACTGAGCTTGCTATTCAGCATGCAGTTGACATGGGATACAATAAAATTGACGTTGTGAACGCTACAGGAAATCGAATGGATCATGTTTTCAGCACTTTTTTATTGCTGTATAAGTATGATACAATCGATATTAGAATAGTTGGCAGTCATTTTGAAGCATTTTTACTAAGAGAAGATTTGAAAATTTTTCATCAAAAGGGACGAATCCTATCTATTATTCCAGTAGGAGATTCATTGGAGAACATTTATTTAACCGGGTTCAAATTTCCGCTAATGGGACAATCTGTATCCGTTGGAGATTCGTTGTGTGTCAGTAATATTATTATTGAAGATGAGGCGGAAATAAAGTTAAGCAAAGGAAAAGCAATCATAATTATTACAGATCAGGAGGAGCAATATGATTAATACGGAATCGAGAAATATTTTTGCTAATGCATCAGAGTACTTTGGTAAAGAAGTGACTTTGCAAGGTTGGATTAGAACAGTCAGAGCTTCTAATAAATTTGGCTTCATTGAATTTAATGATGGCACTGCATTTAAAAATATCCAAATCATATTTGAAGAAGAGTTAGAAAATTTTAATGAGATTAAAAAATTTGGTACAGGATCAGCTATTGAGATTATAGGAACTGTTATTGAAACACCTAATGCAAAGCAAGAGTTTGAGATTAAGGCGAGTCAAATTAATTTAATTGCAAATTGCGAATCGTCATATCCACTCCAGAAAAAGAGACATTCTCTGGAATACATGAGAACAATCGGTCATTTAAGGCCTAGAGCGAATATTTATTCCGCGGCTTTTCGCGTCAGATCTTCAGCGGCTTTTGCTATACATCAGTTTTTTCAGGAAAGAGGGTTTCTTTACGTGCACACACCTATCATTACGGCAAATGATGCCGAAGGTGCAGGTGAAATGTTTAAAGTTACGACATTAAATTATGAAGATATGAAAGCGTCAAACGGAACAGATTACTCAGGAGATTTTTTTGGTAAAAGGACAAATTTGACTGTCAGTGGTCAACTTGAGGCTGAATCCTTTGCTCTTTCGCACAAAAATGTTTACACCTTTGGACCTACATTTAGGGCTGAAAATTCTAATACTTCTAGACATGCAGCTGAGTTTTGGATGATTGAGCCTGAAATGGCTTTTGTGGATATAAATGGCAACATGGATCTTGCAGAAGATATGATTAAATATATTATTGCTTATGTTATAAAGCATAACATGCAGGAAATTGATTTTTTTAACACCCACGTGGACCAAGGCTTGATGGAAAGGCTTCGGAATGTTGTGGAATCAAGCTTTGTTAGAATCACTTACACTGAGGCTGTCAATCAACTCATTAAAAGTGGAGAGAATTTTAACTTTCCCGTAAAGTGGGGAATAGATTTGCAGACCGAGCATGAAAGATATTTAACAGAAAAGATTTATGGGAAGCCTGTTTTCGTTATAGATTATCCTAAAGAAATCAAAGCTTTCTACATGAGACAAAATAATGATATGAAAACCGTATCAGCGATGGATTTATTGGCTCCGGGTGTGGGAGAAATTATTGGCGGAAGTCAAAGGGAAGAAAGATATGATAAACTTATCGCTAGAATGGAAGAAATGAATATTTCGCATGAGGATTTAGGATGGTATTTAGAGCTAAGAAAATATGGATGTGCCTATCACTCAGGCTTTGGATTAGGATTTGAAAGACTGGTCATGTATCTGACCGGAATCGGAAATATTAGAGATGTCATTCCTTTTCCAAGAACGCCACAAAATGCCGAGTTTTAAACAAAATAATGAAAGACCCCTTATTCAAGGGGTCCCTTTAATCATTAATTAAATTGCTCTTTGTACTTTTCCGGATCTAATACATCTTGTGCATACATCTTTTCGAACAGCAACGCCGTTCACCAATACTTTTATTCTTCTTAAGTTTGGCTTCCATTTTCTTTTAATTTTTTTATCAGAGTGCGTTATAATGTGACCTGAGGTAATACCTTTTCCGCAAATTTCGCAACACTTGGCCATAATCACACCTCCCATTCTATGAATATAATAATATTTCGGTACTCTAAATCAACTGTTATATTTTAACACTAAAAAGTATTTATTGCAATAATTATTTTATGTTAGTATAATTAACCTTGTAGAAAAGATAATTGGAGGAACCCAAATGTCAGTAAGAATTAATAGCAGTAATGGAAATATTAACATTGACGAGCAAGTTGTTGCCACATTGGCAGGACTAGCTGCAGTTGAATGTTATGGTATTGTTGGTATGGCTGCAAAAAGTGCCTCGGAAGGGCTATTTGAACTTGCAAGAAAAGAACACTTGACCAAGGGTGTGAAGGTTACTATAAAAGAAAACAAAGTGGTTGTTGATTTATTTGTTGTTGTACAATTTGGTGTTCGGATTTCGACAGTAGCAGAAAACATCATTGCCAAAGTCAAGTATAATCTGGAAAATTTTACTGGATTGGAAGTTGTGAATGTAAATGTTCACGTTCAGGGTGTGAGAGTACTGTAAATTGGAGGACAAAATGAGAATAGGCAATGTAGATGTTACGTTGATAAAAGAATTTGTCATGAGCATGGCAAATTATCTTGAAAAAAATAAAAGTGTTGTAGATGCATTAAATGTATTCCCTGTTCCGGACGGAGATACAGGAACAAATATGCATCTGACGATACAGGCAGCGGTTAGAGAGATTACCGATGCAAATTTCACAGATATTTCTGAAGCTTCCAAGGCAGCTGCAAATGGTTCTTTGCTTGGCGCTCGCGGAAACTCGGGCGTGATTGTATCTCAGCTTTTAAGAGGCTTTTCAGAAGGATTGAAGGGAAATAAGGAATTTACGACCAAAGTATTTGCTGAAGCATTGAAATCCTCTTCTGACATGGCTTATAGCGCTGTTATGAAACCTGTGGAAGGAACAATATTGACTGTAGCTAGAGAGTCAGCAGAAAAAGCTTTAGAAATCTATGACAAGACTGATGATGTTACAGAGTTTTTAGGTATAGTGATTGAACAAGCTAAAGACGCTTTGAGAAGAACGCCTGAAATGCTGGAAGTGTTAAAGCAATCAGGTGTTGTTGATGCAGGTGGACAAGGTTATGTTTTTCTGTTGGAAGGGGCCTATCTTTATCTAAAGGGTGAGAAAATAGAGGATATTATTGTAGAAAAGACAGAAATAAAAGAGACTTCAGACGAGTTGAATTCTTTTATTAGGGAAGAAGACATTAAGTTTGCATATTGTACAGAATTTATTATTAACCGCGCTGATATTTCCCAAGCGGATCTAATTAAAATGATAGAAAAAAAGGGAGATTCATTGGTCTGCATTAAAAATGAAGACCTAATCAAAGTCCATATTCACACGAATGAGCCAGGATATATTCTCCATCTAGCAGGTAAATATGGAGAGTTAATCAATATTAAAATTGATAATATGAGAAAACAATTCAGAGACCAGAGAAAACTTAAAATTCAAAGAGAACATAAAAAAAATTCGTTTATTTCAATCAGTATGGGAGAAGGCATAAAAAAAGTATTTGAAGATTTAGGCGTAGAAGAAGTAATTTCAGGCGGGCAGACGATGAATCCGAGTACGGAGGATATATTAAGAGCGGTTGAATCTGTTTATTCCGATTATATTTTTATTCTTCCAAACAACAGCAATATTATTCTTGCAGCCAATCAAGCTAAAGAAATTTCGGATAAAAGCATTTATGTTATTCCTACCAAAACAATACCTCAAGGCATTAGTGCCTTGTTAGCCTTTGATGATTCGGTTAATCCTGAAATTAATGTCGAAGCAATGACTCAAGCGATGGAACAAGTTAAAACGGGATTGGTTACTTTTGCGGTAAGAGATACAACTGTGAATGAAAAAGAAATCAAAACCGGAGATATTATAGCGATTCATGATGGTAATATTACTGCAAATGGAAATGATATCACTGAACAGACCATAGAATTAATTAATACTATGATGGATGAGGATAGCAGTTTAATTACACTTTTTTATGGAAGCGATGTGACCGATAAAGACGCAGAAAATTTACGCAGTAAAGTTGAAGAGATTGCTCCCGATTGTGATATAGAGGTTATTAACGGCGGTCAGCCTTTGTATTTTTATATTATCTCCGTGGAATAACAATTGATAACAATTAAAACTACAATCTAAGCATTATAATATACAGAAATTGGTAAAAATATCATTTCTAATATAGTATAATGCTGTTGTATTTAGGGGATTATATGAAGATTAATCTGCTTGATATTCCTGGAGTAGGCGAAAAAACTCAAAAAAAATTAAATCAATTAGGCCTTTATAGTATCGAGGACCTTATAAGCTACTTTCCATATCGATTTGAGGATAGAAGCAGGATTGTTAAAATTCTTGAATTAATTGAAAATGAAAAGCAATTAATTCGGGTTTCAATTAGACAAGACAAGATTAACAATCAGTCAACCTATAAAAAAAATGTTTTACAGACAGAAATCTATGACGACACAGGTATGATGTACGCCATCTGGTTTAATCAGCCGTATATTAGAAATAAGATTAATGAAAGCCATGAAGTTTTTCTTTTTGGTAAAATACAAAGATATAATAACAGGCTATACATCATAAATCCGGAAATTTTGAATCCAAATAATCAAGATCTGGATTTTGGTTATTCACCAATTTATAAGTTGTCTAAGGGTATAAAAAACAATGAAATAAAGAGAGTTATTTTAAGCTTTTTTAAGCATTTTGATCAGGATATAGAAAATATTTTACCCAAATATATCATTACTAAATATAATCTGCTTAATAGAAGAGAGGCTTTTAAGTGGTTACACTTTCCTCCAACCGAGGGACATTATCAGAAATCAAAAATATCATTAGCCTTTGAAGAGCTTTTTATTCTTTTCTTCGGATTGTCTGCATTGAAAAGAGAAAGAAAAGAATTGAAGGGTATTCTTTTTAACTTGGGGAATGCAATTGAAGATTTTTTTTCGCTTGTTCCATTTGAGCTGACAAAAGCGCAAATTAAAGTTATTGAAGAAATTGCCAAGGACATGAACTCTGAAGCAATCATGAATAGAATGATTCAGGGAGATGTAGGTAGCGGAAAGACAATAGTTGCATTTTTTGCAATTTTTCTTTGTTGGCGCAATGGCCTCCAAGCAGCCATGCTAGCACCAACTGAAATTCTCGTTAGACAGCATTTCGAAACGTTCAAAGCATTGTTTAGTGATGCGGGCATTCGTTTTGAGCTGTTATTGGGGAGCCAAACCAGCAAAGAAAAAATAGAAATAAAGAGAAGAATTGAAGAAGGAGAAATAGACTTTATTATAGGAACACATTCATTGATTCAAGAAAATGTTATTTTTAAACATTTAGGGCTTGTGATTACGGATGAACAACATCGATTTGGCGTTAAGCAAAGAGCTTTACTTGCGGAAAAAGGCAAAAATCCGGATGTGTTGGTGATGAGTGCCACCCCAATACCTAGAACATTGTCACTGATTGTATATGGAGATCTTGATTTGTCAGTGATTGATGAATTGCCACCGGGAAGACAGTCTATCATAACGAGATTGATTCATCGTTCAAAATACCAAAAAATGTTAAATTTCATTGAGAAACACGTTACGGAGGGCAGACAAATATATTTTGTCGCGCCGGCAATTTATGATTCTGAACTCGAAATGGAATCTGTTGAGAATGTTTTCTCAAAACTTAATAAGCGATTTCAAAGCTTCAACATAAAAATGATTCATGGAAGGCAAACCAAGGAAGAGAAAGAATCAATATTTAAGGACTTTCTTAAACAAAAGATACAAATATTAATTGCAACAACAGTCATTGAGGTAGGTGTTAACGTACCTAACGCTTCTATTATGGTCATTGAAGGTGCAGAAAGATTTGGCTTATCTCAACTTCACCAGCTCAGAGGGCGTGTTGGAAGAGGAATTCATCAATCCTATTGTTTTTTAGTCACAACCTCAGATCATCACCAAACAACTAGCAGATTAAAGGTTTTGTGTGAATCTAATGATGGTTTTTTTATTGCAAATGAAGATTTGAAGCTTAGAGGTCCTGGTGAATTTTTAGGAACAAGACAGCATGGTATGGCTGAAATCAAGACAATTCAACCCTATCGATATGAAAAAATGATTGAGGTTATAAAAAAAGAAATTGAATATTTATGGACACATGATACCGTCTTGACAGACGATGAACAGGAAAAACTAGATAATAAAGTAAATGAGTTTTATAAAAAGAAAAAAATCGTTTTAAATTGAGCATAGATACTATATAATGGGGGGTAGAATAAGGATGCGGGTTATTTCAGGGTCATCAAGAGGCGCAAAACTTTTTTCTCCAAAAGGTAATCGAGTCAGACCTACTACTGATAAAATAAAGGAATCAATTTTTAATATCATTCAACCTATAAAGCATGCTTCCATTGTTTTAGATTTATTTTCAGGCACTGGTGGCATAGGAATAGAATTTATTAGCAGAGGTTCTGAAAAATGTTTTTTTGTAGATATCGATAAAGAAAGCATTCAGCTCATAGAAAAAAATCTTTTGAAGTGTGGATTGACTAATAAAAGTCAAGTTTTGAAATCGGACTATGAAAAAGCGATTCAAAAGCTATCAGATTTAAATATTAAATGCGACTATATTTTTGCAGACCCACCTTATGAAATGAATATTGGTCATCATATTATCAAGGTTATATCAGATTGCCAAATTTTATCTTCTGAGGGACTCATTATTATCGAATTACCGAGGGAACAGGAGATAAAATTAGAGGGTATGAATTATCAAATAATTAAGGAAAAGATATATGGTATCACAAAAATTATTTTTATAACAGAGGGTTAGTCATGAAGGTTATGTATTCGGGAAGCTTTGATCCGATCACTAAGGGGCATTTGGATATTATTTATCGATGCTCCAAAAAATTTGATGAAGTTCTTGTGGTTGTTTTTGAAAACAATTCTAAAAAACACATCTTTACAGCTGAGGAAAGAAAAGAACTTGTTGAAAAAGTGACTTACAATTTAGAGAATGTTAAGGTTGACTTAGCTGAAGGCATGCTAGTAGAATATGCTAGAGCGCATGATATTGATGTTGTCATTAGAGGATTAAGAGCCGTGTCTGATTATGAATATGAGTTAAAGGTAGCGTCTATGAACAACTTGCTCCACAATAAGCTTGAAACGCTCTTTATGGTTGCATCTCCAAATTATTCATTTATCAGTTCAAGCATTGTCAAGGAGATAGCTATATTGAAAGGAGATATCAATCAATTGGTGCCTAAAGTTGTTGAAGAGGCTTTAATTAAAAAATTCAGGGAGGTAAAAAGTGGAGATTATTAATTTGCTGGAAAAACTAGAGGATATTGTGGAAGAAGCGTCAAAGCTTCCTATGTCAAATAAAGTGGTAGTTCATAAGCACGAGGTGCTTGAAATCATTACTGAAATGCGTATAAAACTTCCTGATGAAATCAAACAAGCTTCATGGATTAAAGAAGAAAGGCAAAGAATATTGTCTGAAACTCAGTCAGAGGCTTCAAGTATTATTAATGATGCTATGCACAGACAGTCTGCATTGATTGATGATCATGAACTTACAAAGCTTGCGGAACAAAATGCTAAAGAGATTGAAGAAAGAGCAAGACGAACTGCTTTTGAGCTCAAAAAAGAAACGATTGAATACTGCGACCGGCTGTTGGCTAAGACACAAGAGGGGATGGAAAAAATCCTAAAAACCTTAGCTGAAAACAGAGAAGAGCTTGATAATTTATAAAAGAGATGGTTTATGCCATCTCTTTTATAATAAATGGGTTTTTAAAATTTTCTTCGTTGTATCGACCGGAGTTTAACGCTAAGTGATAAATATTTGTCGAATGGTTAGTCAATTTATTGATTTTAATATCAGTATCACTGGCTTGTTGTTCATCAAAATCGGATTTTTTTGTTATAAAATGGACATTATTTTTATTGGATTTCAAAAATACTTGTCCGGTTTTATCAAAAGCTAATACTTTAATACAGTGAATATCATCAAGCTGAAGACTATTATAAAAATGATTATCAAGGTCTAAAAGAGCGTTCAATAGAATTCTTCTTATTCTGGCGTAGGTATAACGCTTCGATTTGATGGAATGAATTATGTCATCAATATTTTCACCATGCATAATATTTTTTAGAATTTTATTCTCTATTCCTTCACTTACTTCATGAATGCTTGATAATTTTTGTATATCTGTCGTTATTATTTTAAATTTTATTTCTCTAATTAAGTTTTCCAGGGTGTTAAAACGATTATATTCTTCATAAAATTCGCAAATTGAAGAATAAGAATTTTCTGGAACATTTTTAGATATATCAGATAAATGTCCATCAAGCATTTTTCCTCTTATTGCCGTCGCACTTGAAAAATCGGTTGCTAGATTTGTAGAGTTGTAGTCACTGCCTTTTCTAAGGATGTGAAGGGGTTCGATTTTGTATTGGTTTCTAATAATAGTCTTCATATATTCTAAAGCCAGAATATTGTTGGGTGTAAAAATATCTTTGGCTGCGAAATGGTTAACAGATGAGGATAAAGCACGTGGGTATGACAGACCTGTCTTAAGAGATACTCTAAGCTTTTCTTTATAAGCATCTGTCTCAAAAGCCATATTTTTTGCCAAAGCTTGAAGCAAATTAATATTATCTGTTTCTGTTCCAAAGCATATGTAGGGAATTTCCAGCTTTGATAAAACAGCAAGCGCACCGGAAGCAAAATAATCTGCACTCTGAATGGCATAGGGTATAGGTAATTCAAGTACCAAATTAGCACCATTCATGACAGCAACCTTGGCTCGTTGCCACTTGTCAATGATAGAAAGATCTCCTCTTTGAACAAAATTACCACTCATAATAACAACAATACAATCCGCCTTATACTTTTGTCGGATATTATCCAGTAGATACTTGTGACCATTGTGAAAAGGATTGAATTCAGCTATAACACCAATATTTTTCATATTATCACCCGTGAAAGATTATATAATAAATTTCACATTATAACAAACTATAATATTGATTTATTAAATGCTTTGTATTAATATATATGAGTCAGTTATATTAAAGGAGGAAACAAATGAAAGTATTGGTAGTAAATTGTGGTAGCTCTTCATTAAAGTATCAGTTACTGGACATGAATGATGAATCAGTAATGGCGATAGGTTTGGTTGAAAGAATTGGTATTGAAGGCAGTCGAGTTAAACATGAAACAATGGGAAAGGGAAAGACTGTCATTGAAAAAGAAATGGCTTCACACAAAGAGGCTATCCAGATGGTATTAGAAACACTTATTGATAGTAACATAGGAGCCATTTCATCGCTTAAAGAGATTGATGCGGTTGGCCATAGAGTTGTTCACGGTGGCGAAAAATTCGCGGGTTCGGTCATTATCACTGAAGAGGTCATAAAGGCGATGGAAGATTGCACGGATTTAGCTCCTTTACATAATCCACCAAATATTATAGGTATTAGAGCTTGCCAAGAGTTAATGCCGGATTTGCCTATGGTAGGTGTATTTGATACGGCATTTCACCAAACGATGCCAAAATATTCTTACATATATCCACTGCCATATGAATTATATGAAGAGTTAGGTATTAGAAGATATGGCTTCCACGGGACTTCTCATAAATATGTTTCGCAACGGGCAGCAGAGTTATTGGGAAAAGATATAAAAGACCTCAAAATCATTACTTGTCACTTAGGTAATGGTGCTAGCGTAACCGCTATAAAAAATGGTATTTCACTTGATACTAGCATGGGACTTACACCACTCGAAGGTTTAGTGATGGGAACGAGAAGTGGTGATATTGATCCGGCTATCATTTCTTTTTTAATGGATAAGAAAAAAATGACAATTGAAGAAGTCAACGATATGTTGAACAAAAAATCAGGTGTTCTTGGAATTTCAGGTATTAGTAGCGATTTTAGAGATATCGAACAAGAGGCAAAAAAAGGAAATGAAAGAGCACAATTGGCTCTTGATAAATTTCATTTCATTGTTAAAAAATATATTGGATCTTATGCTGCAGCTATGGGTGGATTGGATGTTCTTGTCTTTACAGCCGGATTGGGTGAAAATTCACCAGAATCAAGACTTAAAATATGTGAAGACATGGCTTTTCTAGGTATCGATATTGATGAAGCTAAGAATAATATCAGGGGAAAAGAAACGATGATATCAAAAGATAATATGTCTGTTAAAGCTTTTATTATACCAACAAATGAGGAGTTAGTGATTGCAAGAGACACCAAATCCTTGGTTAAAATGCTTGACAAAAGCTTATAATTTACATATAATTTTCTATGCAATCTCGAGGTGAGTTTTTTGATTTTAGATTTGAAGAAATTTTTAAAAAATGATGCGATACACGAAAATTTCAATATTTCTTTTAACCCAGACCATCTAAATTTAGATTCTTCCATTCTGCTGTCAAGAGACGTGACAGGAGAGGTTGATGTCTACAAAACAGATGATCGCATTTATGCAGACCTTAAGTTCTCTTATTATTATATAGAGTTTTGTGCTAGATGTTTAGAAAAATTTGAAAACGAGGTTCAAACGGAAGCAAGTGTAACGATTGTTCCGGTTGGACAGGTGAATCGCGATGAAGATGAGGATGGATTTTGGGTTGAATTAGTAGACAATCAAGTTGATTTTTCAGAGGTTGTTATACAGTCCATTTATTTATCTCATCCAATGAAAGCTTTGTGTAAAGAGGACTGCAAGGGGATTTGTCCGGTGTGTGGTATTAATAAAAACAAAGAATCATGCAATTGTGTTATCGAAAAGATTGATCCCCGATTAAGCAATCTTGCGAATTTGTTAGATAAGGAGGTGTAGCTATAATGGCAGTGCCAAAGGGTAAGATATCGAAAGCTAGAAGAGATAAAAGAAGAACAAGAAATGAAAAAGTAAAGGTTCATGGATTTGTTGAATGTCCTCAATGTCATGAGATGAAGCTTCCTCACAGAGTATGCATGGATTGCGGATACTATGATGGAAAAGAAGTTTTAACTGTATAAAAATAAGATAGTGCCTAAATAGCACTATCTTCATTTTTTGTTGCAAATTAAGATATTGTAAGATATACTAAAAATTGAAAATTGTTTCGAGGTGTTTTATGAGAATAATAGTAGATGCAATGGGCGGCGATCATGCACCTAAAGAAATTGTTAAAGGTTCAATATTAGCGGTTAAAGAATATGATATTGATATTTTGTTGTGTGGAAAAGAAGTGGAAATCAAAAAACATATCCCTCAAAGCTCACAAATACTTCACAAAATAGACATTTTGAATGCAGAAGAAGTAATTACCAACGAGGATAAACCTGTCAAAGCTATTCGAAGCAAGAAAGATTCATCTCTTGTAAAAGGCATGAATGCTTTAATTTCAGGAGAAGGAGATGCAATTGTTTCCGCAGGAAATACAGGAGCGCTATTGACCGCAGGTTTATTTATTGCTGGACGACTTAATGGGATAGAAAGACCAAGCTTAGCGCCATTATTTCCCAATGGTGATCGCTTCAGTCTTTTGATGGACGCAGGGGCAAATGTTGATTGCAAGCCATTGTTTTTATTGCAGTTTGCAATGATGGGCAAAATATACATGGAGAAAATTTTCAACATTCAAAGTCCAAAGATTGGACTGATTAATATCGGTGCTGAGGAAGGTAAAGGAAATAAACAGGCTATAGAGACATATGATTTATTAAAAAGCTCTAATCTTAATTTCATTGGCAACATTGAAGCTAGGGATATTTTAAACAATAACGCAGATATACTCGTATGTGATGGTTTTGTAGGTAACATTGTTTTGAAATTAACGGAAGGTGTTATGACCGAATTAATGAAGCAAATTAAAACCGAATTAAATAAAACAACAAAGTCGAAGTTAGGTGGTTTACTCATCAAAGACTCGATGAAATCATTAAAAGGTAGATACGATTATACCGAACACGGTGGAGCACCCTTACTTGGATTGAAATATCCGGTCATTAAAGCGCATGGTAGTTCTAATGATATTGCCATTAAAAATGCACTTAAGCAAGCAAAATTATTTCTAGACAACAAAGTAAACGAAACAATTATTGAAGAAATAAATAAAGGAGGCGATTTAAATTGATATTTGAAACTTTAAAAAATCTAATCATAGAAAGGCTAAATGTAGATGAGGATTTCCCAATCACATTGGACACTTCGTTTGTGGATGATCTTGAGGCGGATTCTATTGGCTTGGTAGAGCTTATCATGGGAATTGAGGATGAGTATGATATAGAAATTGATGATGAAAACGCGGATAAGATTAAAACAGTAAGAGACGCCGTCGAGTATCTTGAAAAAACAATCAATAAAAAGTCCTGATTTCAGGACTTTTATTCAATAATTAGTGATTAGTGATTAACTACAAAGTTAGTTAGTAATCTCTAATTATTAGGGAGGAAAAGATGAATCATGAAATATTTAAATTAGAATCATCAATAAATTATTCGTTTATTGATAAAGAATTAATCCAAGAAGCATTGACACATAGTTCATATTCCAATGAAAATGGACAGGACATATTTAACAATGAGCGATTAGAATTTCTTGGAGACGCTGTTTTGGAGATTTTAATCAGTGATTACCTTTTTGCACGATATAAATCCTTATCTGAGGGCAAGCTTACAAGAATAAGATCAATGGTAGTATGCGAGGAAGTATTATATGAATTAGCAGCAAAATTAGATTTAGGCGAGTGTCTTCGATTAGGCAAAGGAGAAGAGCTAACAGGCGGCAGAACAAAAAAATCTATATTAGCTGACGGGTTCGAGGCTTTAATTGCTGCCATATATATTGATGGAGGCATAGAAAAGGTTCGAAAACTTATTTTGCCAAAATTCATATCGTATATTGAACGTGCTTTTGATGGAAGTAATAACCTTGATTATAAGACTAGAATTCAAGAAATTATACAGAAGGATATTCCAGGAAAGAAATTGAAGTATTTAGTTTATAATGAAGATGGGCCTGATCATGACAAAATTTTCTATATTAACCTATATCTTGACCATCAGCTTATCGGACGTGGAGAAGGCAAGAGCAAAAAAGCCGCTGAACAAGAGGCCGCTAGAAATGCTTTAATCAGTAAGGGATGGTTGAATGATTAAGAAAACCAAAATAATACCCGTCTTTATTCCCCATATTGGATGCCCAAATGAATGTTATTTCTGCAATCAAAAAAAAATTACAGGTCACAAAAGCGGTATAGATTTCAACGCTATTGAAAAAGAAATACAGACTTGTTATAGCTCAATGAACTCTAATTATGAAATTGAGATTGCTTTTTTTGGAGGAAGCTTTACCGCCATAGATGTTTCAATACAGCTTAAGCTGTTGAAAATAGCTTATGAATATAAAGCGCATAACAAAATCAATAGAATTAGAATCTCAACGCGTCCCGACGCCATAGATGATGTTGTTTTACAAAGACTTAAGGAATATAAGGTAGATATTATTGAAATCGGCGTTCAGTCCATGAATGATGAGGTCCTTACTGCAATCAATAGAGGGCACACCGCTCAGGATGTCATTAACGCGAGTCACTTAATCAAAGCTTATCAGTTTATGCTTGGTCATCAAATTATGCCGGGGCTATATGGGAGCTCTCCTTCTAAAGACATTGAAACAGCGAAGGCTTCTATTGCTTTAAAACCAAACATAGTTAGAATTTATCCGACATTAATCATAAAAGATACCAAACTAGAAGACTTGTTTAACGAGGGGAAATATTATCCTCTAAGTCTGAAAGCAAGTATTGAGCTTATCTCGATTATTTATGCGCTGTATGAAATTAACGAGGTCAAAGTTATTAGAGTAGGGCTTCAACCTACTGATAACATTCGATTAGAAGGAGATGTGTTAGGGGGACCTTTTCACCCTTCTTACCGACAACTGATTATGACTCATATTTTTTCTCGTGCTATCGTTAATCTTTTAAAGAAAAAACAATTGAAAAACATTCATATTAAAAGTAGCAGAAGTAATATCAATTATATTGTAGGATTAAATGGAACTGGGAAAAAATATATCAAGCAAGAATTAAGTATTGAACGCCTATCATTTTCAGAGGATGATAATTCTGAAGGCGTTATCGTTATTTGCGATGATAAAAGCTCAATCTTCATCAATAGACATGAAATATTTGAAATCTTTTATAATTTGAGGGAGAATCTGGATGTATTTAAAAGAAATAGTTATTAACGGATTTAAATCTTTTCCTGAAAAAACAACCGTTAAAATTAATGGTGAATTAACAGCTATTGTTGGACCTAATGGAAGCGGAAAAAGCAATATTTCTGATGCATTTAAATGGGTTATGGGGGAACAAAGTGCTAAAATATTAAGAGGCAGCAAAATGGAAGATGTTATTTTTGCAGGCACTGAGAAAAGAAATCCTCTAAGCTATGCTCAAGTAGATTTGATATTTGATAATTCAACTAAAAAGCTGCCGATTGAATATAAGGAAGTGTGCATTACCAGAAAATTGTTTAGAAGCGGTGAGAGCGAGTATTTGTTAAATCAATCAAGTGTAAAGCTCAAAGAGATTAAAGAGCTCTTTATGGACACCGGTATAGGGATAGATGGTTATTCAATCATTGGGCAAGGGCGTGTGGAAGATATTATTAGTGCGAAGTCAGAAACAAGGCGTAAAGTGATTGAAGAAGCGGCAGGGATTGTAAAATTTAAAACAAGAAAAGAAGAAGCACAGAAAAATCTTGACAAAACAGATGATAATCTTGAAAGAGTTAACGATATCATTGACGAAATAGAAGGTAGAATTAATCCTCTTAAAAGACAAAAAGAAGACGCTGAAAAATATTTGCAGCTTAGAGAAGAGCTAAAAAAGAGTGAACTCAATCTGTTTGCAAGGGATTACGCAAAGCTAAAAGAACAACTAACATTATTTAAAGACCATTTAGAGGTTAAGGCGCAAGAAGTTCTGAAAAAGGAAAATCTGATAGATGATTACCAATTAAAATATGAAGATGCTGTTGAAAAAACGAACGCGCTTGACGAAGAAAAAACGTCAGTTGAAGAAAATCTGTCGAGCAAAAATATATTATTGTTAGAATTAGACCATAAAATTACGCTAGATACAGAGAGAAAGAATTTATTGATTGCAGAAAAAGAAAAAATACAATCTCAAATAGATTCAGATCAAGAAATGCTGACACAATTGCAAGGTCAAATTGATCAGTTTTTAGAGTCTCAAAAGAGCAAGGAAGATATTTATCGCCAATATCAAGAAAAATACCGTGAAGGCGAGGTAAAGCTTAATGAATCTACTTCCCATAGTGATGACGCTCAAAATGAAATTGAAACCAAAAGGAATGAGATTTTTGAATTATATGGACAGCAAACGCATTTAAATAGTCGTATCAATACCTTAGATTCTCTCTTAGAGAACTGTCAGGAAAGAATGAATGTTTTAGCAACAGACGTTGAACGATTAATCAAAGAAAAAAAGCAGATTAGCTCAGAGATTCTAATAATAGAAGAAGAGCTCAAAAAAAATGATTTAGACAAGGAAAACATATCCAATCAATTTATAGAAACCAATCAAGCGTTAATAAATTTAAAAGAAGACTTAAAAACTTTCAGTTGGAAAGCTAATGAAACATTTAATCGGATCAGTGAATTTTCATCTAAAAAGAACTTGCTTGAAAAAATGCAAGATTCGTATGAGGGCTATTTCAAGAGTATTCAGCAATTCATGACGTTGATACAGAAAAGAGGATTATTCAAGAGTGAAGTTTTAGGAATTGTGGCAGAAATTATTTCAACAGATAAACAATTTGAGACGGCGCTTGAAATTGCACTTGGTAGTTCAATGCAAAACATTGTGGTTGATCAGGAAAAACAAGTATCCCCAATCATTGCTTTTTTGAAATCTAATGATATTGGTCGTATTACATTTTTGCCACTTGATACCATTAAAGGAAAACATCTAAATGAAAATGAAAAAAAATTCACAAATTGGCCTGGATTTGTGGGTGTGCTTAAGGATTTAGTGAAGTATGAAGAGAAATATACTAGGGTTGTTGATTTTCTTTTAGGAAGAATTATTGTTGCGGATAATATTCAAAATGCAATCAAAATCGCAAAATCAATCAGTTACACGACTAGAATTGTAACGATTGATGGTGAGGTGATCAATGCCGGTGGAGCGATAACAGGAGGAACCATCAAAAAATCCGGCATTAATTTAATGGGCAGGAACCGAGAAATCAAAGAACTGCAAAAAAAAATAGATAACGAGAGAATCAATCACGATCATGCAAGCTTAACCATAGAAAAATTGCAAGCGCAAATAAGTGATTTGGACCAAAATGCTATCATCATAAAAGGGAAATTAGAAGCTAGTAATGATTTTTATAGAGATAGAACGGCTGCACTGAAGTATAAAATTGGTGAAGTTGAAAATCTTGAGCAACAAATAAAAAAAACTGAGGAAAGCCAGTCTTTTCTAATTGCGGAAAAAGAAAAATACCATGACGAAAAATTGGATATTTTTAAGAAATCTGAAGCATTGGCTATTTTATCAAAGGATAAAGAAGATGAAATTGATTTAATAAGCAAACAGTTTAAAGCGTCACTTAGTCATCTTGAGAGCTTGAAAAATAGTATTGTAGAGATGAAAATATCTCTTTCAGAATTAAAAAATGAACTAGGGAATATTGGAATTCAATTAGACAGCAAAGGCGAAGAGAAGAATAATCTTATTAATCAAATTAATGACAATTCTTTTTCGTTGGTTGAAATTTCAGAACGGGTAAAGGCATTAGATGAAAATGCAAAGCAAAATCAAGAACGAATTAAAGATACGAATGGTCAAATTACTGAGATTAAAAATTCATTAGCGGATATGATCCAACAAAAGAAAATTAAACAAGAAGAAATGCAAGAATTCCAGAAGATGCTCCACCTCAGCAATAAAGAGATAAATGAATTATATCAAGAGAAGAATGTCATACAATCAAAAATCGAATTGACTGAAACCAGAATTGAATCAATTTCCGCCGCGTTGTGGGAAGAATATGAAATGAGTTACGCTATGTGCATGGATTACATCGATGAAAGCGTTAGCGTTACTAAACTAAACAATGATGTCAGAAATTATAAAAAGAATATTAAGGCCTTAGGAGATGTTAATGTTGGCGCTATAGCTGAGTATAAAAGTGTTAGTGAAAGACACGCATTCTTAG
>JAFGVC010000101.1 GCA_016938195.1 Tissierellales bacterium
AAAAGGAGATAAAGTCTATGTTAGTCTTTTGATGACGGCATTGATGATAGGATTATATGCGCCATTTGTAATGCAACCGGTCTTAAGGAACACAATGGGACGGTTCCTTTGTGCTATATCTTTCTTATTATACCGAAACTTACTCCTGTTAACCTTTCAATCTGTCTAATGGATAATCCTTTATTTTCCAGCCTTAACTGGATTTTGGTGTATATCTCTATCTGTCTTGAAATAAATGTCCACTTCTTTTGTATTTCCAATTATACCAGTACACAAATTTTGAGCCTATCCTTCTAAAGACTATTCCCAAGTCCTCTTTCCCTTCCTTGATTAACAGATGAATATGATTGCTCATAAGGCAAAAGGCATATATTTCATATCCGCACACTTCTTTATATTCTTTAATTACTTCAACACAAAAGAACCGTCCCCTTGTGATTCCACAAAAGAACCGTCCCCTTGTGACTGCAAAAGAACCGTCCCCTTGTGACTGTATCCCCTTGTGACTGTAAAACACATTATCAATTATGCTAAAATGACAGAATATTTCCGGATGCCGCATGCATACAGCTGTTAAATTTGAAGATATTATCAAGCACATGGATTGAGGTTCCTAATAAACCACTCTCTTCCTTTGATGAAATCAATATTTTAGTATGCTTCATAGAAGTAGACATGGCTCTTAGGTTAGCGGAACGGATTAATTCATCAAATATAATAGATGAAATATTCATGCCACCACCACCTAAGATGATATATTCAGGATTCAACAGATTGACAATTTTTGACAGTCCAATTCCCAGATAATTACCGGCTTCAATGATAATTGTATAAGCGAGTTTATCTTGATCTTTTAAAGCTTTTTCTAGACAGAACGAATCAATCTGATTAATATCATTATTTGCATAAGTTAATATTGAAGACATAACGCCATCCTTAATGGCGTTTTTGGCTCTATTCACCATAGAAGTCACAGATGCATATTGCTCCAAACACCCTCTATTGCCACATCCACAAGGCAATCCACCTTCTTCGACGATGATATGTCCGAGTTCTCCAGCACCACCATTAACACCTCTAAGCAGTTTTCCTGAAACAATAATACCCGTTCCGATACCAGCTCCGACGCTCACGAAGACTAAGTCTTGATATCTACCGTTTCCAGGCAGTACACTTTCCCAAAGCGCCATCATTCGAGCACTATCATCTATAAATACTGGTACTTTAAATAAATCATGAAAAGTTGCAACCAAATCGACATTTTCCCATTCCTTTAGATTGGGCATAATAACTAATTTATTATTTTGATAGTTGATAATTCCCGAAATTCCGATGCCAATGCCAAGCAGTGTTGCATGGTTGCTGATTTTTTGATTGATTTCCTCTATCATGGATTGAATTTTAATGAGTCCAGTATTTTTATCACCCAATTCTTTAGAGGGGAGAATCCTTTTTTCGAGGATTTCGTTATTGATATTAATAGCGGCAATCCTAAAAATATCTTGACCAAAATCAATACAAATCGTGTAACCATATTCTTTGTTCATATCTAACAGCACAGCTTTTCTTCCACCATTTGATTGCTTAGATCCTACTTCTTTAATAATTCCGGCTTCCAAAAGTTCGGTTACATGGTTAGAAATCGCTGGAATACTAATACTAATATAGTCGGCAAGCTTTGTTCTAGAAACTGGACCATATAATCTAATTAAATTGAGTAAGGTGTTTTTATTATCTGTTTGCATAAGCATCCTTCTTAATTCTTTATTTAAGTATAGTATATTCTATTGGTGTGAAGCAATCAATCATTTTTTAAAAAAATTAAATAACTTTTAATGGTATTAATAATAAATAATTGAAAAATCATAAAATAACCAAGCATATGAAGAGGTGCATACTACGCATATACTCTAAAAAAATATAAAAAAAGTTATATAAACAAAATAATTAAAAAAGTATTGCAAATTATAGAGGTTTTTCATATAATATAACAAAGTTAATAAAAAAAGAAAATTTATAAACGATTGTAAAGGGGTATGAAATGAAGAAACAGGGTTTACTGAATTCGGAGATATCATACGTGATTTCAAAAATGGGTCATTATGATCAATTGGTTGTTTGCGACGCTGGATTACCTATATCTGATGAAATTCAGAGAATAGATTTAGCTATAAGCAAAAATTTCCCTAGATTTTTAGATACATTAGGTCACATATTGAAAGATTTACAATTGGAAAAGGTTATTATCGCTTCTGAAATCAAAGAAATGAATCCGCAGATTTATCATGAGCTTACCATACTGATAGGAGAAACCAAAATTGAAGAAGTCACTCATGAAACGTTTAAAGACATGACCTTAAATGCTAAAGCTGTTGTGAGAACAGGTGAATGTACACCATATGCCAATATTATTTTAGTTTCAGGAGTGATTTTTTAACTAGATTAAATAAGTTAATATTATATGCGAGGTAAATATGATTACAGTATTGGGAAGTTTAAACATGGACCTTGTTATTCATACACCGACAATACCTAAGATGGGACAAACGATTATAGGAAATAATTTCATGCTATCTCCTGGAGGAAAAGGAGCAAATCAAGCGGTTGCAGCTACCCGATTAGGTGGTCAAGTGACGATGATTGGAGCTGTAGGACAGGATATTTTTGGTAAAAATCTGTTGAATAAATTAGAACATGACAATATTAATATTGAAAATATCATAAGAGTGGAGAAAGCTGCTACAGGAGTTGCCTCTATTACGGTAAACGCAGAAGGTGATAATTTCATCATCTTAGACCCCGGAGCAAATTTTCTCTTGACGGTTTCGGACATTATGAAATTAGAAGGTATTATAGCTCAAAGCAAAGTATTGTTGGTTCAATTAGAAACACCGCTAGAGGTCGTTAGAAAAGCGCTTCAAATAGCAAAAAAAGCAGGTATAATTACAATTTTAGACCCAGCTCCGGCACCGGAACAACCTCTAGACGATGACTTATTGCGATATGTGGATATTATTAAACCAAATGAAACAGAATGTGAAATCATAACGGGTATCAAGGTTCAAACCATTGAAGATGCAAAAAAAGCCGTATATTTCTTCAAAGAAAAACATATTAAAAGCATCATAATAACAGCAGGTGAAAAAGGCGTGTTTTATAATGACGACGATGAAGTTTTCTATAAACCTACAAAACGTGTTCAGGCGGTGGATACTACCGCAGCAGGAGATGTTTTTTCAGGAGCTTTGGCAGTGTCTTTATCACAAGGCAAGAGTATCGAAGAATCGATAAGCTATTGCATGGCAGCTTCTCTAATATCAGTGACTAGAAGAGGTGCACAAGCATCTATCCCATATGATGATGAAGTTGGTCAGTATTTAAAAGAAAACAGTTCGCAATCATAAAACGAAAGGAGTGATGAATTTGAAAAAAACAATGATGGCAGCAGTATTTGAAAGCGTAGGCAAAGTTAGCTTAAAAGAAGTAGAAGTACCCAAAATTGAAAAGACAAGTGACATTATTCTGGAGGTTGAAGCCTGCAGCATATGTGGGACAGATGTTCACATCATGTCAGTGCCACCAGGCTATATCGCTAGCCCAAACACAATACTCGGACATGAATTAGTAGGCAAGGTGGTGCAAATTGGAGAAGAAGTTACAAGTATAAAAATTGGAGATCGGGTCGTTGTCAATCCGAATGATTATTGTGGCGTATGTGAATTTTGTTTAGCAAATCAACCTAATCATTGCAAAAATATAAAACCGATGGGCATAGATTATGATGGCGGATTTGCCGAATATGTGAAAATTTCCGAAAAGACAGCCCATAAAATATCTTCGGATTTACCCTCAGAAATAGCCGTGTTTGCAGAACCTTTAGCCTGTGTCATCAATGGCGCTCAAAAAATAAAAGCGCAGCCAGGGGATACGGTCTTGGTCATTGGGGGAGGACCGATTGGACAAATATTTATTCAAGTTATGAAAGCCGCAGGCGCAAAGGTCATATGCTCTGAAATATCAGAACTAAGAAGAGATTTTGCTTTGAAATCGGGTGCGGATGACGTGATTAACCCATTGGAGCATGACTTGGAAGCCTTTACTAAAAAATGTTTCCCAACGGGTGCTGATATTGTCATTGATGTGGTGGGGTCACAAATGAGTGAAGCGATAAAAGCGGTAAAAAAATGTGGAAAGGTGCTATTGTTTGGCGTCAATACGCAAGCACATCCCGAAATCACACAATCCCAAATTATATTCAAAGAAATAACAATTTTTGGCACTTGGCTTGCCAATGCTACTTTTCCTTTAGCTGTGAAAATGCTTGAAAGTGGGGTTTTGAATTTAGAAACATTAATCACACACACCATGCCGCTAGCGGATCTTGAAAAAGGATTAGATATTCTCAGAAAAGGGGAAGGAATAGAACTTATCATCAATTTAATATAACAAAAAAATAATAAAAATAGTAAAGAAGAGGAGTGTTGTATATGCCAGGTCCTGGTGCATTTTTGTTTGGAGAAGAAGAAAGAGCAGAACTTCTTGATGTCATGGAGACAGGATATTTGTCTAGATATGGCAGTGAGAATGATCCTAATTACAAAAGAAAAGTTGTAACATTTGAAAAGGAATTCGCGGAATTTTCTGGAGCAAAATATTGCGTTGCAGTTAACAGTGGTACGGGAGCTTTAATGGCATGTTTAGCAGCGCTAGGCATTGGCCCTGGAGATGAAGTAATTGTACCGGGTTATACTTTCATTGCGTCTATATCATCAATTATTCACGCAAGAGCCATACCTGTTTTAGCCGAGATTGATGAATCTTTGACCATAGACCCTGAAGATATTAGAAAAAAAATAACAGATAAAACAAAAGCAATTATGCCGGTGCACATGTTAGGAAATCCTTGCAAGATGGATGAAATCATGGATATAGCTAAAGAATATAATCTTTTTGTCATTGAAGATTGTTGTCAATCTGCCGGCGCCGCCTACAAAGGAAAAAAGATTGGAACGATAGGCCATATAGGAGCATTTTCGCTTAATGTATTCAAAACAATCATGGCGGGAGATGGTGGTATGGTGATCACAAATGATCAGGCATTATATGAAAAAGCATTTGGCTTTCATGATCAAGGACATAAACCAAACAGGATGGGTTTAGAAATAGGCAATCGAAGCATTGTTGGTATGAATTTGAGGATAAATGAGTTGACAGGAGCAGTAGCGCTTGCACAACTAAGAAAGATAGACAAAATCGTGACCACACTTAGAAATAATAAAAACAAACTAAAAGAAGAACTTCGAGGACTAGATGGCGTCGGTTTCAGAAAGATTAATGACGAAGAAGAATGTGGAACACTTCTTACGTTAATATTTGAAGACAAGGAGAAAGCGGTAAAGTTTGCCAAAAAAATTGGTGCGACTACCATATCGGAATCTGGATGGCATGTTTATAACAACATGGAACAAATCCTCAACAAAAAAACAGTGACCGAATATCAGTGTCCTTTTGTTTGTGAGAAATATGGCCGCGAAATTGAATATCATAAACACATGCTTCCGAAAACGGATGAAATCTTAGAACGTTCTGTTAATATCAGTGTTGGAGTAGTTGATAAAGGATTAGGAGCACCATATGGTATCTCCATATTATCCGGAGATGAAGAAATCCAAAAAATTTCACAAGAAATCAAAAATATGATTAAATCACTATAAAAAAGGTGTAAATTTCTAAAAAAAGGTAGACTTTTTGCGCCAAAATTATAATAATAAATTTTAAGGAGGATTATCAATGAAAAAGGGAAGAATTAAAATGATGTTGTCAGTATTCGTCGCAGTCGCTATGTTGTTATCATTAGTAGGGTGTGGTGGCAATACGACAGCAACAGAAGCTCCGAAGCAAGACGAAAAAACAGTGTTTACATTTGCTCTAGGTGGAGATGTTGTCTCTTTTGATCCCGCATTCGCCTATGACTTCACTTCGAATCCGGTTGTCAATCAAGTGACAGAAGGACTATTGAGATACAATAGTAACTCAGAGCTTGAGCCATGCTTAGCAGAGCGTTATGAAAACCCAGATCCGGTGACGTATATTTATCATCTAAGGAAAAATGTAACCTTCCATGATGGGACACCGATGACTGCTGACGATGTAATATTCTCAATGGAGAGAATTAGAGATCCTCAGACGGCTGCATATTCAGCATTTATGTTTGAAAATGTGGATACCATTGAAAAACTTGATGATTATACAGTTAAAGTAACATTATCTAAGCCTGATGCATTGTATCAATATACGGTAGCAACTACTGCAGGACATGTTATAAGTAAGGCCTATTACGAAGCAAATAAAGAGACTTTCGGAAAACCTGATGGTGGAACTATGGGTACAGGCGCATATAAATATGTTGAGTGGAAAACAGGCTCAGAAGTTATACTGGAAAAAAATGAAGCGTATTGGGACTCGGAAAATATGCCATCCTTTGACAAAATCGTGTATAAGGTTATACCTGAGGGGGCAACCATCGTGACAGGCTTGAAGACGGGTCAAATCGATGCAACGATTGGTATTCCTGTTGATTTATTGCCACTGGTACAAGAAATGGAAAATTTAAGTGTCAAGACGGCTGGAAGCTTCTCTTTTGACAATTTTTCTTTCAACACGCAAAAAGCACCTTTTGATGATGTCAATGTCAGAAAAGCGATTAGTAGCGCATACAATAGTCAAAAAATAATTGATGAAATAGTCAAAGATACGGGCTTTTATTCTCCGGCAGTGCCTGTACCTCCTTCAATGTGGACTTTTGGAAGAGATCAATGGGATAATTTCATTCAAAATTTCGAAGGATATGGTTACGATATGGCAAGAGCCCAAGAATTCTTAGCACAATCAAGCGTACCGAATGGCTTTACAGCAACATTAGTAACAGACGGAGATCCAATCAGACTTAATGCTTGTCTCGAATTGAAAGAATCTGTTGCTCAATTAGGAATTAATCTAGAAATTGAAAAAGTTTCAAGAGAAGAATTAACAACTAGATTGATGGGTGGAGAAAGAAATTATGACATGATTACCGGAAACTTTGGCGCAGATTTTCCAGACCCATCAGCCAATTTAGTGCCTTTATTCCACTCGAAATTTACCGTTGATGGTGGCTCGAATTTCCCTAATTATAAGAATCCGGAAGTCGATAGACTGTTGGATGAACAAATGCTTCTAACAGATAGCAATAAGAGAGCCGAATTAATGATTGAAGCTGTTAATATCATAGCAGAAGACGTACCTTGTATCATGATTGATTTCTATAACAACATATATGTAAGTGATAAAAATATTGAAGGCTATGACATTGCTCCTCTATGGTACTGGGATGGATTTGTTAAGCAATTGAGAGCGGTAGAATAAAAACAGTGTTGAGGTGATAGATATGACGACATTTGTTATCAGAAGATTAGTTCAGATTATTTTAGTATTAATGGTGGTTTCTGTTATCATTTTTTCCATGGCTCATTTAGCTCCTGGAGACCCAGCTCTTATTATGATGGGAGGCAAACAATCATCGCCAGAGGTACTGGAAAATGTAAGAAATAAATATCATCTCAACGATCCACTTATTAAGCAATACACCTATTGGATGACAGGCGTATTAAGAGGCGATTTGGGAGAAAGCTACAAAATGAAGCAATCAGTTACGGATATGATTATAGGCAGACTTCCATTGACCATTCAATTAGCAGCAATGAGCATGTTTTTCACTTTGCTGTTGGCAGTTCCTTTAGGTATATTAGCAGCAGTTAAGAAATCAACAATCGTAGATCATGTGGCAACCAGCCTAGCGCTGGTTTGCCTCTCTTCTCCGGTTTTTTTAACAGGAATCATGTTAATCCTTGTGTTTTCCTATAAGCTTCAATGGTTACCCGCTTTTGGAATTGGCAACAGCGTGGCAGAAAACTTTAAATTTATGTTACTGCCATCAATCGCATTAAGCTTAAATATGATTGCTTTAAATATGAAAATGACAAGAGGCAGTATGATTGAAATTATGGATACACAATATATCAAAACGGCCAGATCAAAAGGCATGCCTCAGAACACGGTTATATTAAAGCATGGACTCAAAAACGCAATCATTCCTATTTTAACTGTTTCAAGTCTCCAGATTGGCTTTCTTATGGTAGGTACGGTACTTGTTGAAGTGACATTCGGCATAGGGGGACTAGGTAGCCTGATTATAAATGCGGTCAAATCTAGTGACTATCCTGTTGTTCAAGGCACAGTTCTTTTTATGGTGACAGTATTTTTGCTAATTAATCTTATTGTAGATATTCTATATGCGGTCATAGACCCAAGAATTAAATATTAGGAGGTGTGATAATGGAATGCAAAATTGATTTGAAAGCGATTGAATTAGAACATAAGCAACGCCGGAAAAGATTGTTCAAAACCTCTTTTTTAAACAACTATTTAGTAGTGGCAGCGACGATAATCTTGATAGTAATTATCCTGTTAGCTATTTTTGCACCATTGATTGCGCCTCATAATCCTGATCAATTAAATCTTTCTAATTCATTAAAGGGAATTTCACGCGAAAATTTCTTTGGCACTGACCGACAAGGAAGAGATATTTTTAGTAGAATCCTTTTTGGTGCTAGGACTACCTTGTTAGGGGCTGTTTTTGTCGTCATCATTTCAAATGTGATAGGGATTCCATTAGGTTTGATTTCAGGTTATTATGGGGGGAAAATAGATAACCTAGTGATGAGAATGTGTGATATTATATTAGCCTTTCCTGCTCTTTTGTTAGCTTTTGTTATTGTGGCAGTTTTCGGGAGAAACTTTACAAACTCTGTTATTGCGCTTGGCGTGGTATATGTGCCTATGATTGCAAGACTTGTGAGGTCCGTAACTTTGGTAGAAAAAGAGAAAATTTATGTCGAAGCTGCTAGAGCAATTGGTATTTCAGATCAAAGTATTATTTTTAAACATATTTTAGTTAATTGTACTTCTCCTATTTTAATTCAAGTTACAATAGATATGGCCTATTCAGTATTGGATTTAGCTGCAATGAGTTTCTTAGGCTTAGGCGTACAGCCGCCTCAAGCTGATTGGGGATATATGCTGTCAGAGGGAAGAGAATACTTGATGCTTTCCCCTAATGTGACATTTGCAGCCGGGTTTTCAATCATGATTACCGTGATTTGTTTCAATCTTTTTAGCGATGGATTGCAAGTATTTTTAGACCCTCAACAAAGGAGAGTATAAAACATGAATGTAAATCATGATGAACTCATACGTGTGAAAGGATTATCAGTAAAATTCAAGACGGACCGAGGAGAAGCCTATGCCGTTAGAAATGTAAACTTTGCCATCAAGCCTAATGAAACTTTAGGACTAGTTGGAGAAAGTGGATCGGGCAAAAGTGTGACGGCTCAGTCCATTTTAAAATTACATCCTAGCGATAGAACAAAAATTGCAGGTGAAATAAGCTATAAAGGACAAAACCTATTAGATAAAAATGAAAAAGAAATGCAAAAAATTAGAGGAAATCAGATTTCAATGATATTCCAAGATCCTATGATATCGCTAAATCCAGTCATAAGAGTAGGAGAACAGATTTCAGAAACGATTCGATACCATAAAAAAATAAGTAGGAAAGAAGCAATGGAGCAATCCATAAGATTAATTAACCAAGTAGGGATTCCATTTGCTGAGGAAAGATATTATCAATATCCCCATGAATTTAGTGGGGGGATGCTTCAGCGATTTATGATTGCCATAGCCCTTTCATGTAATCCGAATTTTCTCATCGCAGATGAGCCAACGACTGCCTTAGATGTCACCGTACAAGCACAAATTTTAAGATTGATGAAAAAACTCCAAAAAGATTTTGGGATGTCAATCCTTATTATCACCCATAATCTAGGTATTGTATCTGAAATTTGTGATCATGTGGCGGTGATGTATGCCGGAGAGCTAGTGGAAATCAGTGATGTCATTCCAATTTTTTCGAATCCACTACATCCATATACCTATGGATTATTAGAAGCAATCCCCGTTCTTGGTCAGAAGCATAAAAAATTAAAAAATATTGAAGGACACCCGCCCAATATATTTGATCATATCCAAGGATGCAATTTTTCGCCACGCTGTCCATTTAAGACAGACATTTGTTTAACAGAAAAGCCGATTTTAAGGCAAGTTGGAAATCTTAGATATGTAGCTTGCCATAATCCGTTGAACCATATCTAGAATTGTTGAGGAGATGATACTTTTGAATAATGAAATACTTACCATTGATAATTTAACTAAATCCTTCCCAACTGGAAAAAGAACCTTGTTCGGCAAAATGACAAATAAACTAAAGGCTGTAAATGAAGTATCCTTAACAATCAATAAAGGAGAAGTGCTGGGATTAGTTGGAGAGAGTGGATGCGGAAAATCAACGCTAGGACGATGTATATTGAGATTAATAGAACCAACTTCAGGGAATATATACTTTAATGATACCAATGTTACAAAATTATCTTCACATGAACTTAAGAAAATAAGGAAAAATATGCAAATTATCTTTCAAAACCCGTATTCTTCATTAAATCCTAGGTTAACCATTAATGACACCATGATGGAGGTTTTGAAAGTTCATCATATGAATTCAGGAGATGAGGTAAGCACCATATGTAGATTTTTGGACCTGGTTGGGCTGCCACAAGATGCCATTTATCGCTTCCCATATGAATTCAGCGGAGGACAGCTACAAAGATTAGCCATTATGCGGGCACTTATACTAAATCCTGAATTTTTAATAGCTGATGAAGCTGTCTCAGCTTTAGATGTGTCGATACAAGCACAAATCCTTAATTTGCTACTGGATTTGAAAGAAAAACTTTCTATAACTATGCTGTTTATTACACATGATTTAAGCGTCGTAGAATATGTCAGCAATCGGATTGCTGTTATGTATTTGGGAAATATTGTTGAAATAGCAGATACTGAAGCTTTATTTAACAATACGCTACATCCATATACTAAAGCCTTGATTTCTGCAATACCCATACCAAATCCAAGTTTGAGCAAAGAAAGAATCATATTAGAAGGTGATCTACCAAGCCCAGCTATGCATATCCAAGGCTGTCGATTTTCTAACAGATGTAAAGAGCAAATGAAAATATGCCATAAAATTTCACCTAAAATGATAGAAGTAGAACATCAACATTTTGTTTCCTGTCATTTATATGATACGAAATATTCAGAGGAGCTGATATAAATGGATAAAGATTCCTTAGCAAAATCACTTATAATCCTAGATAACATTATGGGTGTATCAGGTTATGAAGAACGGGTAGGAGAAGAAATTAAGGCGCAATTAGAAGGATACTGCGACGAAATTAAAGTAGACAATTTGGGCAACCATATATTTATAAAGCGTGGTAAAAGCTCAAACTTCAAGATTATGATTTGCGCTCATATGGATGAACTTGGTTTTATAGTCAAATATATTGAAGATGATGGGAAAATTCGATTTGCACCGATAGGCTATCATGACAAAAGAATATTACTAAGCCAAGAAGTGATCATACAAGCCAACAAAGTTATAATTCAGGGTGTAATCAATACAAAGCCATTACATTTATCGAGTGCATCTGATATGGAAAAAAACGCAGAAATTAAAGATATGTTCATCGACATAGGGACTGAAACCAGAAAGGAAACAGAAGACTTGGGAGTTCGGATTGGAGATTTGATTTCCTTTGACAAAAAAGGAACATTTTTAAACAATACGGATACTTATTGTGGCAAATCAGTGGATGACCGAGCGGGATGTGCGGTATTAGTTGAAGTCATGAAGCGATTAAAGGAACATGATACCGAGGCCACAATATACGGGGTGGGTTCTGTTATGGAAGAAATTGGCATGAGAGGTGCCAGAACAGCAACTTACAATATAGAACCAAATCTAGCGATTGTGCTCGATGTAACACCTGCCAATGGCATACCGGGTGTAGAAAATAAAGACGTATCCATTTTTATGGGAAAAGGTCCAGCCATTAAATTTTATGAATGGGATCCTGGAAATTCCATGGCTGGAGTAGCTGTTCCGAAAAAAATAACTGATGCCCTTATTTCTGTGGCTGAGAAATACAACATCCCCTATCAACGAGAAGTACTCATCAATGCGGCGACAGATGCTTGGGGAATTGCGCTCAGTAGAACAGGAGTTCCAACGGGAGTGGTATCTATTCCCTCTCGATATATTCATACCACCACCGAGACCGTCAATATCAAAGATCTTGAAAATACAGTTGAGCTTGTATTGCATTACATACTTGAAGCTCGATAATAGTGATTCATAATCCCAACAAATAGCCACCCACTAATTCATCAGCGGGTGGCTATTTGTTGGGATTAACGGACATATTTCCTTGGCACCCGATTTGAAATCATGCAGACAACTTCATAATTAATGGTATGGAGCAGCTTGGCAATCTCATCCACTGTGATCGACACGTCTCCTTGTTGACCAAACAAGACCACTTCATCCCCTACTTTTATATGATCCTCTCCGGTAATATCCACCATGCATTGATCCATACAGATATTGCCAACGATTGGAAATTTCTTTTGATGAATTAAGACGTTTGCTTTGTTGCTCAAGCCTCTCGAATAACCATCTGCGTATCCAATAGGTAGGGTTGCAACAAGCATTGGTTTATCAGCTACATAAGTTCTTCCGTAGCCTATTCCTTCACCTGCTTGAACTTTTGCGATTCGACTTACACAGGTTTTAAGGGTCATGATTGGCTCTAAGTGCACTTTTGTGATATTGACATCTGCTGATGGATAAAAACCATAAAGAGCAATACCGGCTCTTACGAGGTCCATTTCAATTTCGGGCATATCGATTAACGCCGCGCTGTTTGAACAATGCTTGATGGGAATATTGATGTGTCTTGTTTTCAGGACTTCTAAAAAATCCACAAATTTTTCATATTGTTTTAACGCATGGTATTTGTCTTTTGCATCTGCTGTCGCGAGATGTGTATAGATGCCTTCAACAACAATATGCGTCATATTCGAAATTTTCTGAATTATTTCAATACTATTCTGATCACAACCAAAACCCAAGCGATTCATACCGGTATCAATATTAAGATGTACGATTGCCTTTTGATGGACTAGGGAGCCTTCCACGTTGAGACGTTCAGCCGTTTGGAGCTGATACACGGTACAGGTAATTTGGTATTTGATACACTCATGAAGCCTTTCCGGTGGGATAAAACCAAAAACAAGAATTGGAAGATCAATCCCTGCACGTCGTAATTCAATCGCTTCATCCAATATTGCCACGGCAAATCGTTTTATGCCCCACTGCATCATTTCTTTTGCTAAAGAAACACTGCCATGACCATAGGCATTCGCTTTAATGACGGGCATGAAAATCGTATGTGGTTTGGTTATTTTTTTGAGTTCAATGATATTTTGACGAAGTTTTGTCAAGTTGATTTCGGCATAGGTTTCTCGAAAATTAATCGCCATATCGCTCACCTCTAATTCGATTCATGAAAAATATTCATAATGTCATATATTATACTTCATAAATCGAATTAAATCAATAATAAATCGAAATGAATGTGATGCTCTATTAAATTTATTTAAATTAAAGGAAAAAATAACAAATAAAAAAAGCTTGAAATCTATCATTAATAGAATTTTCAAGCTTTAGATTTATTAGGAGTCGAGAGGGATGCTTAAAACGAAGGAGGTGTCATAGCCCAAACAGATACGCATTCAATATCACCAACATTTAAATAATGATGTGGTATACTTGATTTAAAGGAGATGGAATCGCCTTCACTTAAAAAGTATTCATTTTGACCGACAATAACCAGGAGCTGTCCTTTAATAACATAGCCACATTCCTCTCCTTCGTGGGTAATGGGCTCAATATACGTTTTTTCTTGGGGTTTTAATGAGATATAAAGAAATTCAATTTGTCGATCGGTATCGGGCGTTAACAATTCATACACGCCATTAGAATTATTTAAATGCAATTTTTTCCGATTGTTTTTTCGGACTACTGGATTTGTGTTTAGAGGTTCTTCACCAAACAGAAAACCTACACTTACTGACAATGCAGTTGCTAGTTTATATAGAACAGTGACTGACGGTGATACAAGATTTCTCTCAATCTGACTAATCATGCTGGCAGAAACATCAGCTTTTAGTGATAAATCATGGATATTCATTTTGGCATTCTTTCTAATTTGTTTTAATTTAGTTCCTATGTCGATAAGATCACTCATGATACATTCCTTTCTTCGAGATATAGATGGCATTACAACTATAATAACACAATATGCTAAATAATAAAATGGGTATTTGTGATTTATTAAACAAAAAAACAAAATAATCAAAGAATAAATCAGGAAAACAAATATAATAATTCGATATAAAGAAAATATGTTTTATATATTGCATAAAAATGTATTTTGTGTTATCATATAGAAAAAATATTAAATATTAAAAAAGAGGAGGAAGAAACATGGGAAATTCATTAATATCAGCAGATAACACATGGGCATTATTGGCTATTGTTGTAGGATGGGCGAGCTTTAGTATTTGGTTGGAACAGAAATATGTATGGGCTTCAAAAATATCAGGAGCCATTATTGCACTGGTAGGTGCGATGGTTTTATCAAATCTTAATATTATTCCTACAGATGCAGGTGTATATGACATGGTATGGGGTTATGTGGTCCCTTTGGCAATACCGATGCTTTTATATCAGGCTAATATTAAGAAGATTTGGAAAGAATCTGGTCGTATGCTTGGAATATTTTTAATCGGAGCATTTGGAACATCTCTCGGCGTTACACTTGCATTTTTATTATTTAAGAACTCGTTTCCTGATTTATATAAAGTTGCGGGTATGATTACGGGCTCCTATATTGGAGGAGGCGTCAATTTTGTAGCCATGGCAGATGCTTTCTCAGCACCTGGTGAAGTGGTTTCAGCGGCTATTGTTGCAGATAATTTAAATATGGCTGTTTACTTTTTAGTACTTATGGCAATTCCAAACATTGTATTTTTTAGATCAAAATATAACACGCCATTAATCGATCAGGTTGAAAAAAATGTTAGTGACGGAGAAAATCTAGCTAGTTCGCATTGGAAAAGCAAGGAAATTTCTTTAAAAAACATTGCATTTACAATAAGTGCAGCATTTATTATTGTAGCAGTCAGTACTCAATTGGCTAAAATATTTGGCACAGTGATTCCGACTGACAATGCAGTACTTCAAATATTCAATTCTTTATTTGGCAATAAATATCTCATTATTACAACTGTGACAATGCTTCTAGCTACATTCGCAGACAAAGTGTTTGGCAATACACCAGGCGCCTCAGAAATAGGAACATTCTTGATTTATTTGTTTTTCATGGTTATTGGTGTGCCGGCATCCATCATGTTGATAGTAAAAAATTCTCCTATCTTGCTGGTGTTTTGCTTAGTTGTCGTTATCATCAATATGCTAGTTATGTTAGTTTTAGGAAAAGCATTGAAATTTAACCTTGAAGAAATTCTTTTGGCCTCAAACGCTAATATAGGAGGGCCTACTACAGCAGTTGCCATGGCTATAGCAAAAGGCTGGACACAGCTGATTGCACCGACAATGTTGGTTGGTACTTTGGGGTATATTATAGGCAATTATGCAGGTATAATAATTGGAAATCTGTTGAAAGCATTATAATAAATAGTACAATTTTTTAGAAAAAAGCGATATACTGTATAATTGAGGTGGCGTATCGAAGCTCATAAGCGTTACGTCACCTTGATTTGAATATTATAACAAAAAAATAAATGTAATTAAGATGAGGAAGTGAGATTATGAAGATATTTGATGCCCATGGGGATATTTGGTGTGATGTATTGAGAAGAAGAAGCAATGGAGAAACGGATATAATCATGAAACATCATGCTTCAAAATTTGAGAAGGGCCATATTTTCAGCGGTATTTTTGTTGTATGGGTCGATACACCTCAACATGAAGAAAATAAAAGGATGCACGACATTATTGCAGCCATGCAAGATGAACTTGATGAGAATCAGCACCATTTGAAAGTGGTAAAGAAATTTGAAGATTTTTCAATCGCAGAAAGAGAAAATAAACTACCTATTGTATTGGGAGTAGAAGGATTTGATGGGTTTCAAGGGGATATCCGGTATATAACAAAATTATACGATATGGGATTTCGTCATGCATCACTGACATGGAATCACAACAATGCCTTTGCAGGAGGCGTTAGAGGAGATTCTGACATTGGATTAACTCCATTGGGAATCGAAGCCTTGAAAATATTAGAAAATAATGGGATGATTATTGACTTAAGCCATGCTAGCGAAAAAACATTTTGGGATATTGAAAAACATACAAATGGGATATTGATTGCTTCACATTCAAACGCAAAAGCGCTGTGTAATGTGCCAAGAAATTTAACTGATGATCAAATAAAGGCAATCTCAGATAGAAATGGCGTTATTGGAGCTGTTGCATACCATGAATTTATCAGCTCTAAAAGGGAGCAGAAAAACATACATCGTTTTGTTGATCATATTGAATATCTAGTGAATCTAGCGGGGATTAATCACGTAGGATTAGGATTTGATTTTACAGATTATTTAAATAGCGAAGCACTAAATACTTTTTCTGAAGAAAGCTTGGAAACAGAAGGTCTTACAAATGCCTCAGAAGCATCCGGTGTCATTCGAATATTGGAAAAACGAGGATATAACAATGAAGACATTGAAAAAATTTGCAGTGGCAATTTCCTGAGAGTCATTAAGGATGTTATAGGTTAAAGAGATAATCATTAGTAATGAAAATAGTTGAATGTTCAGAAAGGTAACACTTCTAATATTCCTGAAATATAATAAAAATAAATCATACGAGAATAATAGATAAGGAGTTATGCTATGAATACACCAATTTTGTCGTCTCACTTTGTATCAAGAAAACCATCAGATGTAAGATTGGCACAGATGAAGTACCAAGAAAGAAAAAATAAACCGGAAGCAGTCATCAATGTCGGAATTGGAAATGTCTCATTGCCCACTCATCCGGCGATGATGAAAAGAATGTTCGAACTCAATGCACCCGACAGCCCGTTTTCAAAAGGTGTCATCAGATATTCCGGTACGGCCGGTACAGAAGAGTGTCAAAATGCATTTAAAAATATTCTCGCATGTGAAGGCTTTGACACCGAAAAAACCTACATACAGATTACAGACGGAGGCTCATCGGCTATGGAGCTTTTGATTACAGGGGTTTGCGGACCTGCGGGTTCTAATGAAAAGC
>JAFGVC010000102.1 GCA_016938195.1 Tissierellales bacterium
CTCCGGCGCGAGGTGGTCAATTTGGCCCGGCGCGGGGTGGTCAGTTTAGTCCGGCGTCAGGTGGTCAATTTGACCGTTTTTTGCAATTGTAGGAACTGCGAAGTTATTTAGCAAAAAAGTAACTATTGAAATGGACTTTGGCCAGGAACAAAAATTTTGGTCGGATAATCGGTATAAAGACCCGACAACTGGACAACCAATTGTTTTTAACTCAATGATGGACGCCCTTAACTTTATGGGTAAAGATAGATGGGAATTTGTTCAAGCCTATACAATAGGAGATGCACAGTCTGGATATGTATACCATTTTTTGCTAAAAAAGGAAACCTCTTTGATAGTGCAATAAGAATGATGATAAGTACCTGAAGCCCATATTTGAACAATACCGAGCAAAATCGGTTGGAGTTTTTGGCTAGGAATACCCAGATCGGTGTTAACTAACACCATTCCCAGTGTTGTGTTCCGCCTTTGCACCTAAGAAAGATCAACTACACAGCCTCTTTAAATAGTTTATTATTTACGCCATCCGTTATGATGTACAGTCGTTCAAGATTAAACTTGGCGATGGGATTGGCCTTTGCCACTACTTCATATTCTTTCAATAGCGATTGATAAAGGGCATCCATGGGTTCGTCAATATACTTTGAAAGAATCGATGAGAACATGTCATTTGACTTGTCTATCAATCCCTGGTCAATATTGTTAAACCCATACATTTCAGCCTCTCCCATCTCACTGATGAACATTCCAGAGCAGAGCCCTGAAAGTCCGTATCGTTTAACGAACTGGTCAGCATGACACCATATGTAGATGCTGTTTGGTTTGTTCTTCAATGAGTTTACCATTGAACCATCGATAATGAACAGGCCAGCATCAGGGAATTGTCTCGGATTCATTAATCCATATGGAGCTCCATGTCCGAGCATAATCACTCGGTCATGGGATTCAATAAGTCCAAGTAACCCTGATTTGGTTATACCACCTTTGACAACGGTTTTAGTTCTTATTGGGGCATAGATTGGTGAAAGGAAATCCGTGGAAGGGTCTTGAGGATGTATTATGAGTGTCTTCATGGCGGGGCCAATGTATAGCCAGTCCTTGAGATTGCCAAACATTATCATAGCCAGATTTAATGGGCCATTCAGACAAAAGGGGTTGATTGGGTATAACGGATGTAATTTTTACTCCAGACCGCTCAGATTTTGCACTGGTGACACTTAAATCACATTGGCTATGTTGACCCCTGTCAGGGAATAAGAATGGTCCTGGATTGATATAATGAATAATCTAACCTCATTTTAAATTGATTTAAGGATAGGCTATAATTTTACTCGTATCGACTCATTATTGTCAGATAGTTAGCCATTTTCCAAAACAAAGGGTAAAATTTCTCATATCGAGATGATAGGTCACTTTCTCTACCTTTTTCTGCACCTACTGCAAATATCACTGAAACTTTATAGTTTTTGTAAAAAAGAAAATAGCTCTTAGTTATCGTTGCAACAATAAATTGCATTTGAGGAATAATTTGATAATATGTAATTGAAGATGCTTTTATCCCGCTCAAAGTAAGTCCCGTTTCATATGATAACATCTTCGCAGAATCTGGAAGTTGGTATTTCAAAAAGCTTTCGGATAACAGCAGGTCAATGTCACTTTCAGTCATTGTCGTATCAACCTTTTCAATCATTAATAAAGCCATTTCTAATCCGAGACCGTTATTACTTGTAAATTTCTGAATAACATGTGGCCTGTCACCCTCTTCATGTTTCCAACTTTTGGGATATTTAAATTTAATATTTATACCATCAGACTTTTCAGATTCTGACGATAAGTACTCGCCAACAAAGTCATCATTGAATTCTGCTTCGGGGTTATTAATGTATTTTGGATGAAATGAAAGCAGAGTCTCTAGAAAAGGAGAGGGTATATCACCATTCACTCGGGATTCGAATTTGAGCAAGGCATTCTGAGCATCATTTAATGTCATCAGTGAATCATCAGTGAGACTCAATTCAATGATTATTTCAGTCTCATAGTCTCCTAGTTTATCTCCAATATTATACCTTAGTTCTGCAGCCAAATTTTCAACTGCTGCTCCAAATTTCATCTTCCATAGGTTTTGTAATTCCGTTGCTTCAACTTTTAATGTTGGATAATTCTTGCTAATCTTCCTAATTGCTATATACTGGCCAATATGAAAGACATAGGTCTGCAACATTTCATTCAGCTCGGCTTCTGAATGTTTTCTTTGGGAGTAACTGTCAGAAATAATAAATGTAAAAAATACTATAGCAGTAAGTATTCTAATCAACATCACGATTGGTTTTGGAACTTACGATATGCTTTTATCCAGTAAAAGATCAATAATACAATTCCTCCGATTGGAGTTGTAATTATTGCCCCAATAAGAATAATTCCCCATTCTTTTTTTTCAATCAATCTTGCTGCAAACAGGAACTCTTGAATTTTATACATATCAATTATTTGAATAGCGTATTCCAATTCCTAATATAGAGATTTATAAATAAATATAGATAATGTTACTGAACAAATGTGTTTCACATTTTGGGGCGCTTCCCTCATGGTTCTGATTCTCCAGTAGTGTAGCCCAACCTGAGATGTGCAAAAGGTGACTTACCACATGAGGGTTTAAAGATAGTCAAACGGTAATAGTCGGAATGATGAATTTGCTATGATAAGAGGAAAAAAATCATGGATGAAACCACATTTCCCATAAGTATTAACTTATTATGAGACTGTATAATTACCATTTGAATGGATTAAAAATATATAGAAGAACGATAAGAAAAATTGAAATGCCCCCAGTAATAATTAGGATCATTCTGAAATCTTGTTCGATTGCAGAATCGTTCTTGGCAATATGATAATAAGTGTAACCTTCCTCGAAATTTACATGGTAGTATTCAGTACCAAAACTTCTATCGAATCTAGCGCCTTCATATTCAGCAATATGGAAGTATTTATTATTTAACACTACGAAATAACTCAGTCTTTCATAAAAATCTTCCTTAAAACATTCGGCATTTTTATTACACAGGTGTAAAAAGCAGTTATTATAAGCTTCTTCGGGAGAAACAAATTGCACTATCCTTCCGTTTTCCGTGACCCTGGCAAAATACTCAAGATCCTTAGAAGCATAACTCTCAAGCCAATATTCAGAACCATGTTTCATTAACTTATCGTACTTGAATATTTCTCCTTGGTTATCGAATCTATACATTGGCAGAGCTCTTTTTTTACCTTCAATAATTTCGTAAAATATCTCTACTCTATCTGAGTCATCTGACTCATCATAAGGTTGGTCAGGTCGATTTATTTCTCTCAATTCACCCTCAGTGCGGTACTTTTTCCCTCCACATATTACTATTTTATCAGTAAACAATTTGTCTATTTCATACTTAAACGATTTAAAGTATTTGTTCTTTTGTGCCTCCATAATATAATATGTACCAACAAAAGAAGTACCCAGACTAATTATCAATAATACAAGAAAGATAAGGGCTTTCTTCAGGGTTTTATTTTTATTAAGCATTAGTTCTTTCGGCAATGGTGGTGTGGTTATCAAAACCCCTTTAAATTCACTTAGAGGTCGCCAATTCTCTAATCCCTCAGTCCAGATTAAGGTGTCGGGTCTCAGTCTAAGTCTATTAATTTCATCTTCAGTATAAGGGCCTTTCTTTCTCCGCCATTTGGAATAATAATATTTTTTTGTCTTTATATCATTACTTGGTGAATTGCATCCTATACTCTTCTCTTCGCTATCATTTTTTACCTCAACACTAACTTCTGATACTCCTTTTTCTACAGTTTCAGACTCTACCTTGAAGTCCTCCTTGTCATAGTTAATTTTTTCATTATCCGTATCGTTATCTATTGAGTTTTCGTCCTGTAATACTTTTTCAGTTTCCAAATTGTCATGTTTCGGTACCTTAATACACATAATTAAGAGGGTAATGTTGATTACTACTACCCATATACTTTCAATAAGATCTATATTTAAAGGTTCTATCAGGCTACTAATAAAATATTTAAAAATAAGACTGATCATAACTCCTACGGACAATGGTATGAGTGAATACCATTTCCAACCACGGAACCAAGCAATAAGTGTTAAAACGATTTGTAGGATTAGCATAATGTTTGTTTTTTAGTGCTAATTGATATATCTAAAGGTATTGATTACTGTTTCAAAATCATTACCCCATATTTGCTGTTCGGTTTCCCTGTAGCTCATCGTTATCTCTATGGTTTCATCATAATTTGGGAAAAGATATACCTTGACAAGAACAGGCGGTTGGCTCATAACTTGTCGTCTATATGAGATATGAATAGCTGCCATACTATTTATTTCGATAAGCTTTACGGGATCCAATTTTAGTAGTTTGGCATCTTTACCTATTTTTTGAAAGTCTTTCTCAATTTCCTGCCGTTGGTATTCATTGATTGCTTGTAAATCAGAAGTTGTTAGACTCATAACTTCACTATTTCTAAGGAATTCACCATTCTCTCCTTTGTAAATACTTATCAGTATTCTACAGAATTTTGATGCTGCATCCCTGTCTAGGTCATTCAATCCTTTTGGCTGAAAAGTTAAGGTCGGCTTGATGACTTCGATTTTCTTATTCGCACTAAAATTGTCTCTAAACGCATCTGCAGCTAATGTTAGGTAGGAATTATCGTCTCTCAGTTCGATCGTTGGAGGGATAGCAATACTCCCTAATTCAGAAATTTCAATTACAGTCCATCCATGTGGGATTTGATACTCTTGACAGAAAATTGAAAAGGAAGTAAATAAATAGAATAATAAAATTAATAGGGTTCGTATGGGATGAATCATAATTTAATATTGTAAGGTTCTTGGTTTTCTCATTTGAAAATTGCGTCTTACACCTGTGTAATTTATGTATTTATTGTTTTCTTATTTATTAATTTCTATAGATCTGAGAATGTTGTCAACCATTGATGATTTATCAGGATCAAGAACTATTGCAAAAATCCCCCAGTTTTGTAGTCCTGATATAATTGAGGCACCTTTGATTGTCTTTGTTTTTGAACCTTGATGTACAACTAACTCATATACACACCATGTGTATTTTTCATTCTTAAAGTACTCACGGCGTATCTCTTCAACATTGCTAACGCCTGGTAACTGTTTAGCATTGGAAATTGCTCCATTTACAGCACCCTCGAGGCTAAGTTCAGTTGAACTTACATATTTATTATAGGAAACCATTCCGTCGAAATAAGGATTGCTATCAAACACAAAAACTTCCATTTTTTCTAGGACTGTAATTAAGTTTTCGGGTATTGCTATTTTTGTTTCCTTCAACGGATATGGACTTAAAATTTTAAAATCTGAGGAACCAATAGTGTACAACTGCGGGAGATTTACTTTTGAACTATAAGCAACAAGGTCGGTCATTTCTTGTGTCGAGGCATTCATTTCCTTTTTAAGCTCCATCTCCATTGCCTCTTGCTCGGTATTTCTTGTCTTTACCAAATTAATAATGGCAAAGTAAACGACAATACAAACCACTAAGATTATGGGAATAAATAGTTTAACAGTCTTCATGGGGTTAGAAATTATTGTGGTTTAACTTAATTAATTGCGATCCTTAACAAGATATTAAGCATCAGAAAAGCTTTACAATGTTTCTATAATTTCGGCTTCCTGATCTGCATCAGTTTTCTGGTCACCTGCTAAGTTAAGTAATTCCTTTTATCTTAAAGAGCGGATTCATCCAAGAAGTAAATAATGCTGTTCTCCGCTTCATCATTCGTCCCATAAGCTTATTTAAGATCATTTAAAACCAACCTGTTTTGAAGTAGGTCAAGATATACTGATGTTAGTGTGCTCTTAGTTAGGTTTTTAAGCTTGGCAATAATAAGATATTCCCTAACATTTCGACACGACTGTTCAGATAATGGAAGTATTCGACAAGACATGGAAACAATATCAACAGTTAAAATATTAAAAGCATTAGCAAGCAATATTGGTCTTATATGGATTCCAGTTAGTAAGGTAATTGTAGAGTTTCTTATATATTACTAACAACTCCATGTTGTTAAAAGGCTGAAGTATTTTTGTATTGTTAATCGGTATTCATAACTTTGGTATAGTCATTTCCTTCCTGGATTAGAAACCAATAAGTTACAGACAAACATAATTATAATGTGTGCTGATTTGTATCCTGACCTTAAATCAATCATTTTAAATGTGTTTGGTGGGCTGATTGTTTCTTTTTTAACCTGGGCCGTTATAAGGCTATATGATAGATTAAATTCAATAAAATTCAAAAAGTTATTTGGGGGTACATCACTTGAACTTATTAAGCTCGTATATGGAAGAATGGTACTTCAGACTTGTTATGACGAGAATAGAACAATTCGAACACATCCATATACCAAAAAAGGGAATAGCATGGGTTATAGAGTATCCTCAATTCTTTCTGACACCGAGGCTGTTTCCATGAAATATCTTTCCGATGCTTTTTCAAAGAATACGAAGAAAAGTCCAGAACTAACCAGTGATGATGATTTAACTGAGAAAATTAATTTATCATTTATATCCCTAGGTGGATTAAATAATTGGAAGTCTATTGATGTGCTTGATTCTGAGGAGAATATTTTCTTCAAGTTTGCTTCAAATGATACTGGGCATGTTGACAGGATAGTCTCTGTAAAAGATATAGCAGAATTTTACAGGATAACAAGAACGACGGATTTTGGGTTAATAATTAAAACCAGACCAAAACAATTTCCTTCTCAAGTTCACTTTTGCGTTGCAGGTATTGATGAAGCGGGGACAAGAGGTGCCGCTTACTTTCTTTCCACAAAATGGGAAGAAATACTCAAAAAAACTAAAGGGAGAGAATTTGGCGCAATTATAAGTGTTAAAAATGGCAGCGATGAATCGGCTGAACTAATCCGATGCGTTCCAAAGCCAGAAAACTCATATCTTAAAAAGTTGTTGCAGCGTTTGGTCAAAACATTTAAATGGAAATCGCAGAATTGAGCCCAAGCAACATGTGATCAAAATCCCTCAAAATGACAAATTTTAATCAAACAACCATACAAGCGTATACTACTGCCTTAATCGCAGGTACTCTCGCAGAGCTGAAATCAGTAGCGAAAATCAAACATCCTCTATTAACAGGAGAACTTAGAGAATCATTTGTCGTGAATCTCTTGAGTCATTTTTTGCCTGAAAGGTATGGTGTTGGTTCAGGAGTTATTGTGAACCCCCTTGGAATTGAGAGTACGCAGTGGGACATAATCATTTATGATAAAAATATTATACCACCTTTTATATTTGAGATGGATAGAGGAGTCTTTCCAGCTGAAACCGTCCTGGCTGTTATTGAAGTAAAATCAAAGCTTACACTACAGGAACTAAGGAAGACAAACGCTAATTCAAAAAGGTTAATCACTCGAATCTATGATGATAAATTCTTCGCATATAAGGAACCCTACAAACCCATTATCGGAGCCTTAGGACTCTATGGATACAGTGCTAAAGTGTTGCTAAATCAGGATGGTGCCAAATGGGTCGGATCAAACTTAGAATACTTGAATCTATTCTGCCTTTGTGAGAAATACTGTTGGCTTAAGGTAGAAAGCGAATGGAAGTATAGTTTTGCTACTGAAACCTATGAGGAGGTTAAGAGATTTTTGTTTTCATTACTTGATAACATCAGAACAAAAGCAGTTGAAAAGGATACCTATTATTCTCTCCAGCATCGAGATTGGTATAGTTTATATGCAAGAGATCAATTAGAAGTAAGACAATTTCTAGAAGGTGATCAAGGATGGCCATTGTTGTGTACTCATTTTGATTAATTTCTTATTCTTGGCACCTCATATAAATTTTTCTGTCTTATACTCCCAAAAGCTGACCTTTATTCGAAGAGCAAGTTAGTTATTGAACTCTTTCTACGAATGAATGTAATCGAGAATGGGGACTTTTACCACCAACCGTTGTGGAGCAAAATTATTTATTACCCCAAATCATGCTCTTGACAGAATTGAGCTAACCCCCACTGATTTGCCACAGGCAATTCACAAAGTGCATTGATAAGATTTAGTAACTTTAGGGTAAACCCAAACAAATGGATATTGAAAACGAAATAGGGGGTCTGCCAATAGATTTGCATGATATTGAGTTATTTAAGGCAGATGACATTATTAAGGGCAAAGGTGTCTTATCTTTAAATCCGATTGGATTAATTGAACTCAAGATATTTCCTGACCATCCTAAGGAGTTTACAATTGATGAGATTTTTAAGTCAATTAATCAATCGACTGCCGACGCTGGGAAACTTTTAACTGAAGAGGCTTACTATTCATTTAATGGAACAGCGGTAAATAATGATCATTACTTCTGTAGGAGACTTTTAATAACCGATCACCAAAATTTTAGGGTATACACAGGAGAAATATGTTCAGAGCTTGTTATTACCAATGGCACTGATGCAGACGCCTTTCATGTAGCAAGAGTCCAAATCCCATATAAAATAAATCTACCATCCAACCACAGCCTTCATGTTGAAAGGAAATATTCTGACCAATGGACTACGAGGTCAATATCAAGGAATATTTTTGAGATTATCATAGAAGATACATCAATAGACATATTCTCAAGATCTGGGACGACAAGCATATTAATTCAAAATAAGGATTATATTTTATCCGAGGATGATATTCATTTCATTATTACAACCATCGAATTTTTAACATCATCAATTATAGACAGATACTCTGTTGAGTATGAAGGGTCGGGGATTTATAGACGAGTTTTTCGATATTCAGTTCCACAGAGAAGGGCTATCACTAAAGGTAAACCCCCTTTGGCTATTTCGGCTTCTGTTAATCAAGATTACTTTACAGAACTTTTTGTCAAGTTTCACCAATTCATTAAGATTAATGACCTTGATCCTCTTGCCAGTATATTGATTAGTGTAATTAGTGCCCAAAATTCATTTATTACAACCTACGCACTAACAATTACCACAGCTATCGAGAATATTTTACATTCCTATTATTCTACGGGCAAAAGGAATTTTTCAAAAAGTGATATCGAATTTGCATTGAAGGAAGTAAATGGAACCAATCTTTGCGATCTGATTAAAAAGAGATTGATCGGCATGATCAATAGCGTATTTGAACAAGAAAGCGCCGACGATATAATCAGGGATTTAATTAAACAAGGAAAACTAAAGAAGGAGTTTCACAAAAATTGGAAAAAGCTAAGAAATCCTGTGAGTCACGGAAAAGACCCTACTGAAGATTTTCAAGAATACATAAAATTGTGTGAATCAAATCTTGTATTCTTCTATGTCCTTGTATTCATCTTAATTGGTTATGATGGTGTTTACTCAGATTATTCAACTTATGGTTATCCTTATGTTGATACATACTAATAATTATAACCTTCCTTACTTCCCTGATTTTAATTGTTGATAATTGACAAATAGTACAAATCCTGGCACCAAACTGGCACCAAAAAAAAAGTTACAACTTTTGAGGTTGTAACTTCTTGATTTTGAGTGGGCCCAGCTGGGATCGAACCAGCGACCCCCTGATTATGAGTCAGATGCTCTAACCGTCTGA